>JAETOP010000136.1 GCA_021771675.1 Oscillospiraceae bacterium
TGGGAAATGATACGAATTTGCCTGAACCTGTACCATTTTCGGGGATTGTTCTGCGCGGGCGGCTAATAGCCGCCCCTACGGGTAATCTGTACCTGCCCGATAAATTACAATTTGTCGTCCTGACATAATTCCTAACTCCTAATTCCTCCGTTTTATCAGGTTCTCTTAAACTGCTTTTCCAGCTGCTTTTTGCTTAAGGAGACGCAGATGGGGCGGCCGTGGGGGCAGTATTTCAAATCCTCTCGGGACATGACGGCCTTGGCGATGGCCAGGAGCTCTTTGTTGTCGCTGACCCATCCGGCTTTGATAGCGGCCTTGCAGGCCACGGTGTGCAGCAGCTCATCCCGGACGGTGTCAGAGTGCTCCCGGCGGCCGCAGAGCAGGTCGGCAGCCAGGCTTTCCACTGCCTGGGCGGCGTCCTCCGGGCTTAAATCCATGGGAATCTGCCGCAAAAGCAGGGTATTTTCCCCAAATTCCTCAATTTCAAAGCCCAGCTCCTCCAGCATTTGGGTGTTTGCCAGCAGCTCCCCAGCAGCGGTGGGATTCAGGCGCACCGGGATGGGAGAGAGCAGGGCCTGGGCGCAGATGCCCTCCTGGTTGGCTTTCAGCTTTTCAAAGAGAATCCGCTCATGGGCGGCGTGCTTGTCGATGAGATAGGCCTGCTCCCCTTGCTCCACCAGGATGTAGGTTCGGTACAGCTCTCCCACCATCCGCCATTCCGCTTCCCGGGGGAGAGCCAGCTCCTCCTGGACTTCCTGGGCCTCTTGAACCGGCGCTGTCGGCTTCTTTGGCGCTTTTTCCGGCTCCGGGGGCAGCTGGGGAAGGGGAGTGGTCTCTGGTTTGGGGGCCGCTGGCAACTGCTCCTCCATGGCCTGCTGCACCAGCCGGGCGGTGGCCGCGGCGGCCTGGGGCTTTGGCTGGGGGGCATCGGAAAGGGCGGCGGAGAAGATCTTGAATTCCTCCGGTGTCATGGTGCGGTAGAAGTCCTGCCTGGCTTTGGCGGTCTTGGTTCCCGGCTGGAAGGCGGGCTGGGCAGGTTGGGAGACCGGCTTGGACTCCGGCCGGGAGGCGGGAGCCTGCTCCTGTCCCAGCTGAGTCAGGGGCGGCTGGGGAAACTGGACGGGAGGACGGTCGGGTGCCTTATTCAGGGCGGCCATCACCCCGTAGTGGACGCAGTCAAAAGCGTCTTTTTCGTTCAGGAATTTGACTTCGGTTTTCGCCGGATGGACGTTCACATCCACCGCCGTGGCGGGCAGCTCCAAATGGAGGACGCAGGCGGGGAATTTGCCCACCATCAGCTGATTCCGGTAGGCCTCCTCCAAAGCGGAGATCAGCAGCCGGGACTTGACGGGGCGGTTATTTACAAAGAAGGTTTGCAGACTCCGGCTGGGCCGGGCCTGGGTGGGCTTCGATACGTAACCCGAGAGCTGATAGCCGCCCCACCGGCTACCCACCGGCACCATTTGGGCAAAATCCCGGCCGTAGATGCAGTACACCGCCGATTGGAGGGACCCGCCCCCCGGGGTGGAGAGCACCTGCTTGCCGTCCCGGAGAAAGGTAATGGCCACCTGGGGGTGGGCCAGGGCTTGCAGCTGCACCGCCGCTGTCACCCGGCTGCCCTCCACAGAGTCGGATTTCATGAATTTCATCCGGGCGGGGGTGTTGTAGAACAAATCCCGGATGACAATGGTGGTGCCATCCGGGCAGCCCACCTCATTTTCCTCAGTGATGACTCCGGCCTCCAAATGCAGCCCGGTGCCGGAGAGATTCCCGGCGGGCTTGGTCATCAAATCGATGCGGCTGACGGAGGCGATGGCTGCCAGGGCCTCCCCCCGGAAGCCCATGGTGGAGATGGCGGCCAAATCCTCGGCGGTGCGGAGCTTGGAGGTGGCATGGCGGAGGAAAGCGGTGCGGGCGTCTTCCGGGGCCATGCCGCAGCCGTCGTCCGTCACCCGGAGGAAGGTCATACCGCCGTCCCGGATTTCCACGGTGATTTTGGAGGCGCCGGCGTCCACGGCGTTTTCCAGCAGCTCCTTGATGACGCTGGCCGGACGCTCCACCACCTCACCGGCGGCGATCAGATTGGCAATATGGGTGGGAAGCTGAATGATGGACGGCATAAAATCACCCCAATAATTGAAGATATAAGATATGTGATATAAGATACAAGATTGTTAGGAGTTAGGAGTTAGGAATTAGAAATTAGGAGTTAGGAATTAGGAATGAAATTGTACTTGCGGGAACGTTTGCGTAGGGCTTACGTCATGCCCCGCCTGCTGGAAACGTCAAACAAAGGCAGTGCGTTGAATGGTGGCGGGGGAAGATTTCTGAGGAAGGCTCCCGCACCAGAAAAACCAAAGGAGCACAGCATAAGATGGCAGTGGGGCGGCGGAGTCAGACGTAAGCCCTACGAAACGCCTCTTTAAATTACAATTTGCCGTTTCGCTGCGTGAAAGCGATGTATTTAATTCCTAACTCCTAACTCCTAATTCCTCATTCCTAATTATCCGCAAGCTACCGGATTTGTGTCAGGCTGACGGCGTTGATAACGGCGTGGATGAGGATGGGGGCGGTGAGAGTTTGGGTTCGTTCCTGAGCCCAGGCGAGAATCAGCCCGGCGGGGAGGTATTGCAGCAGGGCAAGGGCAAATTCCACCGGGGTGTACTGCCCCAGATAGCCCAGCACGTGAATCAGCCCGAAAAGGAGGCTGGACAGGCAATAGCCCCAAAAGCGGCTGCGCTGCCTAAGCCGGGAGAAGATCAGCCCCCGAAACAGGCACTCCTCGTTTACCGGGGCAAGAACCACGGTGGTGAGCAGCAGCCAATGCCCCTTCATGCCCAGAAGCACCTGGTCATTCCGGTTGAGAAATTCCGGGGCCAGCTGCCAAATCAGCAGGGATATGAGCTGCCCGGCGGCGTAGTACCCGGTGAGGGCCTGGATGCACACCAGCCAAAAGCGCCGCCCCGTTTCCCGGCGGAGATTTTCTTCCAGGGTTTGCCGGAAGATCACCGCCACGGCCAAGGTGCTGATGGTGTGGAAGAGCAGATTGGAGGCCCCATCATCCAGGCCCAGCAGCCCCACCAGCCGGGGCAGCAGGGTAAATTGCAGGGCCAGCCACAACCAGCCGGCCTTGAGGGCGGCTGGAGAGAGGGTTTTATCCATATCAGTCCAGCATTTTCCGAAGCTTATACAGCTGGTTCATGGCTTCGATGGGGGTCAGAGTTTCCACAGTGATGGCTTTCAAAGCGTCGGCCACCTGCTGGGCAGACAGGTCCAGCATACTCACCTGGTCATCCGCCTGCTTCGGGGGCCTGGCGCCGGGGGTGGGCGGGGTGCCGGATTCCAGCTCCGCCAGAATCTCCCGGGCCCGGGTAATCACGGCGCTGGGAAGCCCAGCCAGCTTGGCAACCTCGATGCCGTAGCTGTCGTCGGTGGCCCCGGGGACGATTTTCCGCAGAAAAATCATCTGCTCGCCCCGTTTTTTCACGGCAATGTTATAATTTTTTACGTTGGGGAGCTTCTCTTCCAGGGTGGACAGTTCATGGTAATGAGTGGCAAACAATGTCTTTGCCCCCAGCCGCTTGGGGTTGGCGGCGTATTCCAGCACTGCCCGGGCGATGGCCATGCCGTCGTAGGTGGAGGTGCCCCGGCCGATCTCGTCCAGAATCAGCAGGCTCCGGCTGGTGGCATATTTCAGGATGGTGGCTACCTCTGCCATCTCTACCATGAAGGTGGACTGTCCGGAGGCCAAATCGTCACTGGCCCCGATTCTGGTGAACACCCGATCCACCAGGCCGATGCGGGCGGATTTGGCCGGGACGAAGGAGCCCATCTGGGCCATGAGGACGATGAGGGCCACCTGGCGCATGTAGGTGGATTTACCCGCCATGTTGGGGCCGGTGATGATGGAGACCTGGTGATCTCTCCCCCCCAGCTCCGTGTCGTTGGGCACAAAGAGAGAGCCGCTCAGCATGGCCTCCACTACCGGATGGCGTCCGTCGGTGATGGAGATTTCCGGGCCCAGGGTGATCTGGGGGCGGCAGTAGCCCCGCTGCACCGCCACAGATGCCAGGGAGCACAGGCAGTCCACAGCCGCCACGGCGGCGGCGGTAGTCTGCACTTGACCGGCGCTCTGGGCAAGACGGGAACGCAGCTTGGTAAACAGCTCATATTCCAGGGCGGTAAGCCGATCCTTGGCGGTGAGCACCTGGTTTTCCAGCTCCTTCAGCTCCTGGGTGATGTAGCGCTCGCAGTTGGCTAAGGTCTGCTTGCGAATGTAGCCCGCCGGCACCTGGCCGGCGAAGGACTTGGATACCTCAATGTAATAGCCGAAAACCCGGTTGAAGCCTACCTTCAAGGTGCGGATGCCGGTTTTCTCCCGTTCCTGGGCCTCGATGGAGGCGATGGTGCCGGAGCCCCCCTCCATGATGTCCCGGAGCCGGTCGGCTTCCGGGTCGGCCCCCCGGCGGATGATGCCTCCCTCCCGGATGGTCAGGGGCGGGTCATCCACAATGGTATCTTCAATGAGCTGGGCATACTCCTCCAGGGAGTCCATGGATGCGTTCAGTTTTTTCAGCAGCCCGGAGACACTCTTGTCCAGCAGGGACTTTACCCCGGGCAGGCCCCGGAAGCCCCGGGCCAGGCCCAGCAGATCCCGGCAGTTTACCGTGCCGGTGACCACCCGGGTCATCACCCGCTCCAAATCCGTCACCTGCTTCAGCGACTCCTCCAGCTCCCCCCGGAGGATGGAATTTTCCACCAGCTCCTCCACGCTTTGCTGACGGCGGCCGATTTCCCCGGCGTCCAGCAGGGGCTTTTCCAGCCAGCTGCGCAGCAGCCGCCCACCCATGGGGGTATGGGTTCTGTCCAGCACCCACAGCAGGGTGCCCTTCTTTTCCTTGGAGCGCATGGTCTCCGTCAGTTCCAGGTTCCGTCGGGCATCCATATCCAGCTCCATAAATCGTCCGCCGGTGTAGTATTGGAGCTGACGGATGTGAGACAGGTCGTTCTTTTGCAGATTCTTCAGGGTTTGCAGCAGGGCGCCGCTGGCAATGGCGGCGGCGGGGAAGGTGGCAAGGCCAAGCTCCTGGAGGGTTCCGCCAAAATGGGAGGTGAGCAGAGTCTCACAGGGTTCCAGCTGGAAGAGATGGCTCTCCCCCTCGTCCACGCAGCAGCTTAAGCGCCGGAACAGGGCATCCTGAATAACCTCCCCGTCCACACCCTGGCCAAAGCGGAGCACCTCGCTGGGGGAGAACCGGCCCAGCTCCGAGGTGACGCTCTCCTGGTCAGGGCAGACGGTAGCGAAAAAGGCGCCGGTGGAGATGTCGCAGAAGGCCAGGCCAAACCGGCCCTGCTCCCCGTAGACACAGGCAATGTAGTTGTTTTTGTTTTCGTCCAGCATACAGCTTTCCGTCACGGTGCCGGGGGTGACGATGCGGGTGACGTCCCGATCCACCAAGCCCTTGGCCGTAGCTGGGTCCTCCATCTGCTCGCAGATGGCTACCTTGTAGCCCTTCTGAACCATCCGGGCGATGTAGGCGTCCACGCTGTGGTAGGGCACGCCGCACATGGGGGTCTGCTCCTCCTTGGGTTTGCCCCGGTCCCGGGTGGTCAGGGTCAAATCCAACTCCCGGGCCGCCAGAGTGGCGTCCTCGTTGAACATTTCATAAAAGTCCCCCAGCCGGAAAAACAGAACACAGTCCTTATTCTTTTCCTTCAGCGCCCGGTACTGCTGCTGCATGGGGGTCAGCTCTTGATTTGGCATAGGTTCTCCTTTTTGTCAATGGATGGGAATTAGGAATGAGGAATTTATCATATCGGCTTTGCACGGTAAATGGTAATTTGAAGCGCAGGGCGCTTCACCCCAATGCCGCACGAGGGCAGTCTGTAATCGTTACCCCCGAACTCGGCCCGGTAACGTTTTTGCGCCCACCAAGTAATGGTTTATGACTGCCCCGTTGGTTGCACTGGTGCGGGAGCACCCCAAGGCTCCCCTGTGTAAGGGGAGCTGGCACGGCGAAGCCGTGACTGAGGGACTGTGCGGTGGAATGTTATGTATTCGCATCAGGTTGGGCGAATACAGGAAGAGTTCGTTTACCGCAATCCCAATATTTCAGTGCTCTCTGTTGTTATAGAAAAGGTAGAGAATTGGATCGTACCTTTCCACATTGGACTGTACAGTCATTTCAGTGCCTGCTGTACAGTCCCTCAGTCAGCTTCGCTGACAGCTCCCCTTACACAGGGGAGCCTTCCTCAGAAGCCATTACCTTCCGCCACTCAACGCACCGCCAAATTACAATTTGCCGAGCCAAAATTCCTCATTCCTAACTCCTAATTCCTAACTATCTTGTATCTTATATCTCTCGTCAGGTTTCGCTTCCGGTTACTGCCAGCTCCCCGGTGAGGCTCCAGGTGGTGGCGCCGGTGATGCGGACTTCTACAAAACTGCCGATGAGATTATCCGGCCCGGGGAAGCGAACCAGCCTGCCCCCCTGGGTGCGTGCGGTGAGCAGTTCCCCCTCCCGGCCATCCACCAGGCAGCGCTGGACGCTTCCCACATAGCCCCGGTGAATCTCCTCGGAGATGGCGTTCTGGGCCTGGCACAGCCGGTCGAACCGGCGGTTTTTCTCTTCTTTCGGGGTGGGGTCCTCCATTTTGGCGGCGGGGGTTCCTGCCCGGGGGGAGAAGATGAAGGTAAAGAGGCTGTCGTAGTGCACCTGCTGAATCAGAGACAGAGTTTCCTCAAATTCCGCCTCCGTCTCACCGGGGAAGCCCACAATCACATCGCTGGTCAGCACCAAATCCGGCATTACGGACTTGGCATAGCGCACCTTTTCCAGGTACGTTTCCCGGTCATAGTGCCGGTTCATAGCCCTCAGAACCCGGCTGGAGCCGGACTGGAAGGGAAGGTGGAGCTGTTTGGCGATTTTGGGATATTTGGCCATGGTGTCGAAGAGCTTGGAAGAGGCGTCTTTGGGATGGCTGGTCATAAAGCGGAGCAGGAACTCCCCGGGCAGCTGGGCAATCTTTTCCAGCAGGTCGGCAAAGTCCACTCCCCGGCCCAAATCCTTGCCGTAGGAGTTCACATTCTGGCCCAGAAGGGTGATGTCCTTCACGCCGCTTTCAATAAGGCTGCGGCACTCCTCCAGAATGCACTCCGGCTGGCGGCTCCGCTCCCGGCCACGGACATAGGGGACGATGCAGTAGGTACAGAAATTGTTGCAGCCGTACATGATGGATACCCAGGCCTTCAGCCCGGAGGAGCGAATCTGGGGGATGCCCTCGGCGATGGAGCCGGGCTCATCGGCCACGGAGAATACCCGCTTCTTCCCGGTGAGCACGGCGTATAGGATTTCCGGGAACTGCCACAGGTGGTGGGTGGAGAACACGCCGTCCACATGGGGAAAGCTGGTCTTGATCCGGCTGACCACCTTCTCCTCCCCGGCCATGCAGCCGCACAGGAAGATTTTCTGCTCCGGGTGGCGGCGCTTGGTGTGGGTCAGTGCTCCCAGGTTGCCGAAAACCCGCTGCTCGGCGTGCTCCCGAATGGCGCAGGTGTTCATCACCACCACGTCCGCTCCCTCGGCGTTTTCCGCAATGGAATAGCCGCACTGAACCAGATACCCCCGGAGCTTTTCCGAGTCCGCCTCGTTCTGCTGGCAGCCGTAGGTTTCCACATAGGCCGTGGGCGTCCGGCCCTGCTGGGCCCAGCGGGCGGCGATTTGGTCGCAGAATTCCCCCTGGAGGCGCAGTTCTTCCTGAGAAATCACAGTGGTTTTGGTATTCATGGCAATTCTCCTGAATTGGATTACTTCTTAAAAGCATATAATACCATTTTTCCTCTCTTTTTTCAAGGAGAAACTTTTGCCCTCGGCGGACTTGCTCCCGGGATGGGAGCAGATTCTGTCTTGACTTTCGGGGGAAAAACGCTACACTGGTATTGAAGGCTGGGCGGGAATTAGGAATGAGGAATTAGGAATGAAAGAATGCGCCGATTGGTTTCATACAGCAGCTTGACAAATTGTAATTTGAAGCGCAGGGCGCTTCATCCCGATGCGCACGGGGGGTGTGTAATCGTTGCCCCCGAACTCAGCCCGGTGACGTTTTCTGGGAGAATGTTGAATGGTGGGCACTTTCGGC
>JAETOP010000137.1 GCA_021771675.1 Oscillospiraceae bacterium
TTATTCTTTTGTTGGCAAGGTGGACTTGCCCGAATAACCGCCCGACCTATCCGACACAATGCGCAAGTGCCGGATAGGAACGGCAAAATTTTTTACACTTCTATTACTTCTTTATCGCACATCAGTAAAGAGCCAGGGCATGAAGCAACTCATGGCGGGCGGCGGCATCATCGTGCTGGGCACCACCCTGATCCCCCTGCTGTCCGGCCTGTTTTAAGGGCGATAGCTTATGGGATTTCTCACCGACTGGCTGACAGACTGGTTAAAAGGGCTTCTGATCGAGGGGATCATGGGCAACCTCACGGGGCTTTTTGATACGGTCAATACCCGTGTCGGAGAGATTGCGGTGCAAGTGGGAACGACCCCGGCGGCGTGGAACGCCGGGGTCTTTTCCCTCATACGGCAGCTTTCTGAAACGGTGATACTGCCGATTGCCGGTCTGGTCTTGACCTTTGTTGCCACCTATGAGCTGATCCAGCTCATTATCGAAAAAAACAACCTGCACGATCTGGACTATTGGATTTTCTTCAAGTGGATTTTCAAAACGGCTGCGGCCATCCTCATTCTGTCCAACACATTCAATATCGTTATGGCGGTGTTTGATGTGTCCCAAAGCGTGATTGCCAGCGCAGCCGGGATTGTGCAGGGCTCAACGGACATTTCTTCCTCCATGATCGATACGCTGGAGGCAAGTCTGGAAACCATGAGCCTTGGCGCTCTGTTGGGGCTGTGGCTCCAATCGTTCCTCATTCATGTGACCATGTGGGCGCTGAACATCGTGATTTTCGTCATCGTCTACGGGCGCATGATTGAGATTTATCTGCTCACAAGTCTGGCTCCGCTGCCTGTGGCGACCCTCTCCAACCGGGAGCTGGGCAGCATGGGCCAAAACTATTTGAAGTCCCTGTTTGCCGTGGGATTCCAAGGGATGCTGATCCTTGTGTGCGTCGCCATCTATGCGGTGCTCATTCAAGGGATCGCCACGGGCGGCGACCCCATCGGGGCCATTTGGGGCTGTGTGGGGTACACGGTGCTGTTGTGCTTCTGCCTGTTCAAAACAGGGACGATTGCCCGGAGCATCTTTAGTGCTCATTAAGAAAGGGGTGTTGTATGCCAAGAAGATACGGGCCGGACGGAACGGCCCTATGGAATGGAAAAGCCCCGGAGGAATTTTCCGAGGCGGATGTGTACCGCTTCATGGCGGAAACGGAGGAGGTGTTGCAAAAGCGGGAGCTGCTGGGCGGTGAAAGCGACGCCAGGTCGATTGCCCAGCGTCTGGCCGAGGGCCGCACGCAGGCCGCCCGGGACAACGCCGCCCGCCCCGCCAGGGCAGCGGTGAAGGAGTCCAGGCATGACCGATAATGCCACTTTGGGACAAAATGTCCCAAACATGGCGGAGGGCCTGTACCTCATGGATGGGATCAAGGGGCTGCTGTCCCTGCCCCAGCACTCGGTTGATATGCTGCTCACCGATCCGCCCTACGGCACCACCCGGAATTACTGGGATGTGCCGCTGCCGCTCCCCGAGCTATGGGAGGCGGTGAAATGGGCGGTCAAGCCCAACGGGGCGGTGCTGTTCTTCGCCCAATGTCCCTATGACAAGGTGCTAGGAGCGTCCAACCTGTCCATGCTCCGCTATGAGTGGGTATGGTACAAAGAACGGGGAACGGGTTTTCTCAACGCCAACCGAGCCCCGCTGAAAAAGTCGGAGAACATTCTGGTGTTCTATCAGAAGTCCCCGGTCTATCATCCGCAATTCACCTATGGGGAGCCCTATCGCCGGGTATATTCCCGCAGCGGCTCCAGCACTAACTATGGAGCATTTGAGCGTGTTGGTACGAAGTCCAGCGATGGGCGGCGCTATCCGGGAAATGTGCTGTTTGTCCCCACGGTGATGGGCGGCATCCACCCGACACAAAAGCCCGTGGAGCTGTGCGAATATTTCATCAAGACCTACACCGACGAAGGAGCGGTGGTAGCGGATATTTGCGCTGGCTCCGGCACAACGGCGGTGGCGGCCCTCAATACGGGCCGCCACTTCATCTGTTTTGAAAACGCCCCGGCCATCTATGGCCCCGCCGCACAGCGCATTGAGCAGGCACGGCTGGCCGTGGAGCGTGGCGGGAAAGGAGTGTAATTATCGGAGCATATTCCATCATCTACGCCGATCCCCCGTGGCGCTACTCCCAAAAGGGCTTGCAGGGGGCGGCAGAGCATCATTACCCCACCATGAGCATTGACGAGCTTTGTGCGCTGCCTGTGGCCGATCTTGCGGCCCCGGACAGCGCACTTTTCCTGTGGGCAACCTTTCCCCAGCTCCCGGAGGCCCTGCGGCTGATCCGGGAATGGGGCTTCACCTACAAAAGTGTGGCTTTTGTCTGGCTCAAGAAAAACCGCAAGGCGGACAGTTGGTTTTATGGGCTGGGCTTCTGGACACGAGCCAATGCAGAGGTTTGCCTGCTGGCGACACGGGGCCACCCCAAGCGGCAGGCGGCCAACATCCACCAGTTTATCATTTCGCCTATCGAGGCCCACAGCAAAAAGCCGGACGAGGCCCGGGACAAAATTGTGGCCCTCATGGGTGATCTGCCCCGTGTGGAGCTGTTCGCCCGGCAGATCCCGCCCGGCTGGGATGTGTGGGGCAACGAGGTACAGTCCACGCTCCGGGACTTTGGGACATTTTGTCCCAAGGAAGGAGGCTGAATATGCCCTATGTGAATGTCCCCAATGATCTGTCCAAAATCAAAACCAAGATTGCCTTTAACCTCACCAAGCGGCAGCTGATCTGCTTCGGAATCGGGGCGGCCATCGGGATTCCCACCTATCTGCTGACCCGTGGGGCCATCGGCAACACCGGGGCGCTGTTCGTCATGCTTGGGATCATGCTCCCGGCCTTTCTCATGGCGATGTACGAAAAGGACGGGCTGCCCTTTGAAAAGGTGCTGCGGAACATGATCAACACCAAGTTCCTGCGCCCCGGCATCCGGCCCTATCGGACGCAGAATATCTATGCTCCATTCACGGGAAAGGAGGAGTCTATTGAACGCAGCCAAAACAAAACCAAACGCAAAAAGAAATGAGCGCCGGGCGGTGGTTTCCGCCCAGCAGACCATCCCCTATGTGGCGATGCACCCGGACGGGCTCTGTCAGCTCCCCGGCGGGCTCTACACCAAGACCGTGGAATATGAGGACATCAACTACGCCGTGGCATCCACCGAGGATCAGACCGCCATCTTCGGCGGGTGGAGCTCGTTTCTCAACTACTTTGACAGTTCCTTGCCCTTTCAGCTCTCCTTTGTCAACCGCCGTTCCCGCAGCGCCAACCGCTACAAGGTGAATATCCCGGAACAGGAGGACGAGTTCAACAGCATCCGGCATGAATATGTGGAGATGCTCAAAGGCCAGATTGCAAAGAGCAACAATGGCATTGAGCGTACCAAGTACATCACCTTTGGGCTGCCTGCTGGCAGCGTGGCCGAGGCCCGGCCCCGGCTGGGCCGTGTGGAGGCGGATGTCATGGGCAACCTCAAACGGCTGGGGGTGCAGTCCCAGCCCTTGGATGGTCGTGACCGTCTGGCGGTGCTCCACGGCCAGATGCACCCGGGGAGCCGGGAGCTGTTCCGCTTTTCGTGGAAGGACATTCCACAGCACGGTATGGGGACAAAGGACTATATCGCCCCGGACAGCTTCGACTTCCGGCAATCCCGAACTTTCCGGGTGGGCCAGTCGTGGGGCGCTGCGTCCTACTTGCAGATTTTAGCGTCGGAGCTCTCGGACAAGCTGCTGGCGGAAATCTTGGAGCTGGACGCCGAGCTCACCGTCACGCTCCACATTCAGACGGTGGATCAACTCAAAGCCATTAAGACCATCAAGGGGAAAATCTCTGACATAGGCCGCATGAAGGCCGAGGAACAGAAAAAGGCGGTGCGGGCCGGGTACGATATGGAGATTTTGCCCCCCGATCTCATTACCTTTTCCAAGGACGCCGCCGAGCTGCTGGCCGACCTCCAATCCCGCAACGAGCGGATGTTCCTGCTGACCTTTACCGTGGTGAACATCGCTCCCACCCGGCAGCGGCTGGAAAACGATGTGTTCACCGTGGGCGGCATCGCACAGAAATACAATTGCGCCTTGAAGCGGCTGGACTGGCAGCAGGAGCAGGGCTTTGTGTCCTCGCTGGTGTTGGGGTACAACGGCATTGAAATCCAGCGGGGCATGACCACCAGCTCCACGGCCATCTTCATTCCCTTTATGACCCGGGAGCTCCGCATGGACGGGCAGGCGCTCTACTATGGCATGAACGCCCTTTCCCACAATGTTATCATGGCTGACCGCAAAAAGCTGAAATCGGCCAACGGGATGTACCTCGGCTCCACGGGCTCCGGCAAGAGCTTTGCCGCCAAGAGGGAGCTGATCAATGTGTTCCTTGCCACCAATGACCGGATCATTGTGGTAGACCCAATGGGCGAATACGCCCCGCTGGTGCAGCGGCTGGGCGGGCAGGTCATTGAGATCGCCCCGGACAGCCCCCACCACATTTCGCCTATGGATTTGCAGATGAACGCCAACGACGATGAAAGTCCGCTTTCTATGAAGGCGGATTTTTTGTTGTCCCTGTGTGAGCTGATCGTGGGCGGACGGGAGGGTTTGCAGCCCATTGAGAAAACCGTGATTGACCGCTGTGTGCGGCTGGTGTACCGGGAAATGGCGCTGGGGCTGGAAACGGCCAAAACCCCACTGTTGCAGGATTTGTACGAGGAGCTTTTGAAGCAGCCGGAGCCGGAGGCCCGCCGTGTAGCAACGGCGCTGGAGCTCTACTGCACCGGCTCCCTTAACCTGTTCAACCACCCCACCAATGTCAATCTCAATTCCCGGGTAGTGTGCATCGTCCTCAAAGGGTTGGGCGAAAACCTCCGCAAGATCGCCATGCACACCACCAACGAATTTGTCACGGCGGCGGTGAACGCCAACCACAAGGCCGGGATCGCTACATGGTGCTACTTTGACGAGTTCCATATTCTGCTGCGGGACGAGCTCACCGCCAGCTACTTTGTGGCCGTGTGGAAGATGCTCCGCAAAAAAGGCTGCGTTCCCTCAGCGCTCACGCAGAATGTGAAAGACCTGCTGGCAAGTCCGGCCATCTCCAACATTCTGGACAACACGGATTTTCTGATCCTGCTGTCCCAAGCCCAGAGCGACCGGGCCATTCTCGCCAAGCAGCTCGGTATTTCCGAGCATCAGCTTTCCTACATTACCCACTCCAATTCCGGCGAGGGGCTGTTGTTCTACGGGAATGTGACCATCCCCTTTGTGGATCGGTTCCCCCGTGGGGAGATCTATGACCTGCTGACCACCCGCCCGGAGGACTTGGCCCATGAGCGAACAGACCAGTAAGGCCGGGACTTTGGGACAAAAAGTCCTAAAGTGCCCCAAATCCAAGTTCCGGCAAAAGAGCCAACAGGAGCAGACCGCCGCCAGCAAGCTCCGCATGGAAAAGCGGGGCGAAAAGCTGGATGCGGCCAAGGAAAAGCTGGTAAAGCAGAAACCGCCCAAGAAGCCCGGCCCCGTGAAAAAGGCGGGGCGGGCCGTGGGCGGCGGCGTTCATGGTTTTGTGCATGGCAAGCTGTATGAGGTGGAGCATGAGAATGTGGGCACCGAGGGCGCTCACCGCTCCGAGCTGGTGGGCGAGTCCGCTCTGCGGCATAGCTCCCGGTATGTGAAGCGGCAAATCCGTCAGCACCCGGCCAAGGCAGTTCAAAAGGCTGAGTCTAGGCACATCAAGGCTACGGCGGATTACCACTACCGCAAGATCGTGGAGGAGCACCCGGAAATGCGGGGCAGCGCCCTTTCCCACTACTGGCAGAAACAACGGCTCAAACGGCAATACGCCAAGCAAGCGAGGGAGTCCACCAAGCAAGGGGCCAAGGCCGCAGAAAAAACGGCAGTCACCACGGAAAAACTGACCGCCCGGACGGTGGCCTTTGTCAAGCGGCATCCTGTGGGGGTGCTGTTCTTTCTGGCCTGTTTCCTGCTGTTGGTGATGATGCAGTCCTGTATGTCCTCGCTGGTGACGCTGGGCAACGGTGCGGCGGGGGCCATCGGTGCGTCTACCTACGCCGCCGAGGACGCCGATCTGTTGGGGGCCGAGGCCGCCTATTGTGCCTTGGAGGACGAGCTGCGGGATTATCTGGACACCTACACCCGTACCCACGACTATGACGAGTACCATTTCGACCTCGATGACATTGAACACGATCCCTATGTGCTGCTGTCGATGATCAGCGCATGGCATGAGGGGAAATGGACGCTGGCCGAGGTACAGGACACCCTGCAAATGTTCTTTGACCGCCAGTACATTCTTACCGAGTCCGTGGTGACGGAGCGGCGCTATTACATCGAAATGGACACTTGGACGGACGAGGATGGCAACACCCACACGGACAGCTACCGGGTGTACTACGACTATTACATTTGTACCGTCACCCTCGAAAACTTCAACCTGTCCCATCTTCCCATCTACATTATGGGTGAGGATCAGCTTTCCCGGTATGCCCTCTATATGGCTACGCTGGGCAACCGTCCAGACCTGTTCCCCTCGTCCCCCTATGTGGCAAAGTACACGGGCGATCCCGTGGAGCATGAGATACCCGAGGCGTATCTGGCGGACGAAACCTTTGCGGCCATCCTTGCCGAAGCGGAGAAGTACATCGGCTATCCCTATGTGTGGGGCGGCTACAAGCCCAGCACATCCTTTGACTGCTCCGGCTTCGTGTCCTATGTCTACAACCAATGCGGCTGGGACTTCGGGCGGCTTGGAGCGCAGGGGCTTTACAACATCAGCACCCGCACAAACAGCCCCCGCCCCGGCGATCTCGTGTTCTTCACCGGGACTTACGATACTCCCGGCGTTTCTCATGTGGGCATCTATGTGGGCGATGGCTGGATGCTCCATTGTGGCGATCCCATTGGGTACGCCAATCTCAACACAAGCTACTGGCAGTCTCATTTCTACGCCTACGGGCGGTTATCGTGAAGGAGGTTATCTATGGCAACTACGAAAAGCGCGAAAATCAAGGCCGAGATCGAAAAGGTCAAGGCCAAAATCACCGAGCAGCAGACCCGGCTGAAGGAACTGGAACAGAAAAAGCTGGAGGCCGAAAACAGCGAGATCGTGGACATTGTGCGTGGCATGAGCATTTCTCTTGCCGAGCTGTCCTTGATGCTCCAGCGGCTCCGGGCCGGGGAAACCTTGGGACAAAATGTCCCGAAGTCAGAAACGGAGGTGAGCGAATGAAGAAACGACTTTCTATGCTGGCGGCGGTCCTGTGCGCCGTGATGATGGTGGGCGGTCTGTCCGTCACGGCCTACGCCGGGGGCGGCGATGAGTACATCGAGCCTACCGAACAATGGGAGGGGCTTGATCCCGTGGAGGAAACACCTGCCCCTACCGTTGAGCCGGGAGAGGGTTTCACCGAGGATGGAAACCTTGTGACCCGTGACCTGCTCTACGACAAGCACACCAACAAGCAGTTTATCACCGTCCAGACCAGCGGCGGCAACACTTTCTATATCGTCATCGACTACGACAAGCCCGTGGACGAGGACGGCGAACAGTATCAGACCTACTTTTTCAGCGTTGTGGACGAGGCCGACCTGCTGGCCGCTGCTGAAGCCGCCGGGATGGAAGTCCCCGCCTGTGCCTGTGCGGTGAAATGTACGGTGGGGGACATCAACACCGATTGCCCCGTGTGCGCCGTCAATATGAGCGAGTGCGTGGGAACGAAGGCTGAGCCGGAACCTGTGGATGAGCCGGAGCCCACCGAGCCCGAGCCGGAACAGAAAAGCAATACAGGGACGCTCTTGCTAATTCTGGCCGTTGCCCTCATCGGCGGCGGGGCAGGGTGGTGTCAGCGCCAGTGATAAAATGTAAAAAAGCGCCGAGGAAAAAATGCAGGTTTGTGGCGGAGAGGAGGAAAAAAAGATAGACTCCCAATAGGACGGAAAAAGCGTCCGGAAAGGG
>JAETOP010000138.1 GCA_021771675.1 Oscillospiraceae bacterium
TCACGCAAAGGTCACGACCGTGCCGGTCTTGCCCTCCAAGGCGTCCAGACAGCGGTCCAGGCTGGTGATGATGGCCTTTTTCCCTGGGTTGTTCCGGACGAATTTCATGGCCGCCTCCACTTTCGGCAGCATGCTGCCCACGCCGAACTGGCCCTCTTCCGCATACCGGGCGGCAGCCGCCAGATCGAGGCTGCCCAGGTCCTGCTGGTCGGGCTTTCCGAAGTTGATGGCCACCTTTTCCACCTCGGTCAGGATCAGCAGCGCGTCGGCATTCACCTGCTCTGCCAGGAGTTCCGCGGCAAAGTCCTTGTCGATGACCGCGGCCACGCCCTCCAGGGTGCCGTCGGGGTTCTCCACCACCGGCACACCACCGCCGCCGCAGGTGATGACGATGGCGTGGTCCCACAGCAGGCGGACCGCGTCGATCTCCACGATCTTTCTCGGCAGAGGCGAGGCCACCACTCTCCTCCAGCCCCGCCCGGCATCCTCCCGCATAACATATCCCTTTTCCTGCTCCAGCCTTTTCGCCTCCTCAGCGGAATAAAAGGCGCCGATAGGCTTGGTGGGATTCTGAAACGCGGGGTCCTTCCGGTCCACCACCATCTGTGTGGTGAGCGACACCACGGGATAGTTGCGGTTCCGGATGTTCAGCGCGTATTTCAGCGCCTGCTGGATATGGTAGCCGATATAGCCCTGGCTCATGGCGCCGCAGACATCAAAGGGCATGGGCGGCACCACGTCCCGCGCCGTCTCCCCCGCCAGCAGGATGCGGCCCACCTGCGGGCCATTGCCGTGCACAATGGCCATTTCATAGCCCCGGCGGCTGATCTCGGCGATCTGCTCCGCAGTCTGGCGGACCACCTCCAGCTGGGCTTCGGCGGTAGGC
This sequence comes from Oscillospiraceae bacterium, assembly GCA_021771675.1. The sequence continues at coordinate 887 of JAETOP010000138.1, forward strand.
GCGGAGTCCTTGGACTGTAAAGCGTTTCCCCCTAATGCGATTACGATTCTCTCCGGCATTTTCAAAACTTCCTTTCCGCGGTTTTCAAACAGTTTGCGCGGAAAGCGAAAGATTATACCAAGTGTCTGCAGGCTCGCGGAAAGCAGCGGAAGAAGCGGTCCGTTTTACTTGGCAGCCGCACGACGCCTTGAACATCCATAAGGGCAAATGGACACAGGCCAGACGGTCAAAGAACGGTTGTCGCTTTTTCCGCGCACAGTAGTTGGTGTGGGATGCCCGTCCTTTTTTGCAGACCAGCCAGCTGTTTGAGCATACGCCCCGCCGCGATCATGCCCTATGTCCATTGTATGCCGATTTCACGCAGAGCCTCCGCGTTCAGATCCCGGAAGCCTATCACAGGTGCCGGGGCATCACTGTGTGCCCCCTTCTCCACCCAGGCCATGTTATACCAGTGCCCACATTTATATCCGCACTTATGAAATTCTCCCACAAGACTGTACCCCAAATACGCATGGAACCGCTCCCTGTTTCTGGCCAAATATTCGTCCTCCGTCTCCGGACAGCCGATGCAGGCGTTCAGGATGTTCGGGGCCTTGAAAACCGCCTCGATCGCATGATAGAGCTTCTGCCAAGGCCCATGCCTCTCTTGTCTTCCTCTAGGTATATGCAAGTGAAAAAGCTCCCCGCCGATGATCCGGCGGGGAGCGCAGGCGTGATGGGTTGTTTTACGAAAAATCTGGCGTCCCTGTGCTGACAGCCTTTCCTGTCCGTCAACTCCATGGACCGACCGTGCCATGTCCGGATGGTCTCCTTTGGGAAAGCCGCTCAACGGCTCCGCATCCCTGTCTTGCGCCGTTATGCGCCTGTATATGGCAAGGCAAACGCAAGTATCGCCTCACAGCCGGCCATGGGGGGACAACTGGAAGCTCGGCTGACGGGGCGGCTCTTCTGGCCCCGGCGTCTGATCAGTCCCGCGTCAAATCACTTGTGCTCCAGAAAATCCGCCGCAAACTGCGCATACAAGGCGGCGCCCCTTTGCAGCACCGGCTCGTGGACTGTGTAGTGGTCGTTGTGGTTCCCCGCCGTCATGCCCAGTTCCTCGTTTCTCGTTCCCAGGAAGCCAAACACCGCCGGGATCTTATCCGCGAAGAATGCAAAGTCCTCGCTGCCCATCATCCGGGGCAGCTCTTTCAGGGCCTCCTCGCCATAGAGCTTCACGACCGCGTCGTGGGCGATCTCATTCAGCTCGTCGTCATCATTGTACAGGGAGTTCGCGTAATAATCATACTCCACCGTGGCGGTGGCACCGAATGCCTTGGCCGTATTTTCAGCGATCCGCCGCAGGCCCTCCTCGATCTTCATCCGGAATTCGCTGTTATAGGTACGAGTGGTGCCGAACAGCTCCGCGTGGTTGGCGATGATATTGTATCGCTGGCCCGCGTGCATCTCGCCGATGTTCACCACCAGCGGGTTCAGAGGATCATTCGTTCTGGAGATGAAGGACTGGATGTTGTTCACGATGGCCGCTGCGGCCAGGAGCGCGTCCACGCCCAGGTGGGGCTGGGTGCCATGGGCGGAAACACCGTCCACCTTGATCACAAAGTTATCCACGCTGGCCATGCGGGGGCCTGCCTGCACATTGATGTAGGGCTCCTCCAAAGTCGCCCACACATGCTGGCCCATGATGGCGTCCACGCCGTCCAGAATACCGGCGTCCACGTAATACTCCGCGCCGTGGCAGGTCTCCTCCGCAGCCTGGAAGATCAGCTTGACATTGCCGTACAGTTCCTCCCTCGTCTCCATCAGCATCTTCGCCGCGCCCAGGAGCATGGAGATGTGGCAGTCGTGTCCGCAGGCGTGCATCACGCCCTTGTTCTGACTGGCAAAGGGCAGGTCCGTCTTTTCCTCCACCGGCAGGGCGTCGATGTCCGCCCGGAGAGCCACTGTCCGGCAGCCCTTGGCGGCCTTGCCGCCCCGCAGCATTGCGCACAGTCCGGTGTGCCCCGGGAATCTCTGGATCTCAGTGTAACCCATCTTCCGGAGCTCCGCCTCAATATGCTCTGTGGTCTGGACCTCCTCCAGGCTCAGCTCCGGGTTCCGGTGGCACCAGCGGCGCTGTTCCACGATATAGTCCAGTGTTTTTTCAGCCATTTGTCCGTAGTTCATAATAAAACCTCTTTCCTGATATCCGAAACGATGTTTTGTCCTTCAGCGAGCAGAGAGCATCACGGCCCACCGGACTGTCCAGGGTGCTTCCCTTTGTTCGCAGAGGGGATGCATCGAAGGGTACTCGATCCACAGTGGTGACACGCCGCTGGCCGGCACGGCATTGATTTTGCAAAAGCGGAACACAGTGTGTTCCGCTTTTGCCGTTGAAAAGACTTATGCAATTAGAACATTCCCTGGAAGATGCCCGCGATGATAACAGAGGTGATGGTCACGGTGGTAAAGCCGCCGACGATCATGGGCGGGAACATCTTGCTCATCAGATATTCTTTCTCTTCCGGTGTCTCCGCCAGGGCGGTGCAGGTGTTCTCGGTGATGATGGCATTGGGGGGGAAGCCATACAGCGCCGTCAGTGCGGTGGCGAAGGACAGAAGGAAGGGCATTTTCAGGATCTTGGAGATGATGAAGCACAGCAGCGCCATGCCGGCAACACCGATGATGATCAGGGCGATCATGGGGCCGATGATACTGCCCAGCATCTGGGGGGTGCAGTCTTTCAGGCCATCGAACACATACATCATCAGAGCGAACATGATGATGCCGTAGGAGTTGCTCTTGTTCAGGACGTTCTCATCCAGGAAGCCGATGCTGGTGAAAATGATACCGAGGATCAACGCGTACACGGCGCCGCTGATATTGCCCAGGACGGGAATGGGGATCTTGGCGCACTGGGTGGCCAGGTAGGCCACCAGGCCCAGCTTGCCCAGCATCATCACGACGGAGTTCCACTTGGCAGGCATGGGAGGCAGCAGCTTTCTCGCCGCGGCTCCGGTCTCCAGCTTGCCGTTGACCGCGTCCACCTTGTTGGAGGCGCCCGCCACGGCCACATCGCCGGCGCGGTAGGCTTTCAGCATCTTCTTGCCCTCCAGCTGGAGGCAAACAGCCGTCAGGGGATAGCCTGCAAAACCCTGGACGCAGTACATGGCGATGGCAAACACAGCCGCCTCCGCCAGGCCGGCCTTATTGGCCGCGTCCATCATGGTGGTTGCGGCCACGATGCCGCCGGTCAGCGGGGGCAGGCCGGCGATGATATAGCTGCGGTCCATGATCATGGGGCAGATGATCAGCGCAAAGGCGCACATGCCTGCAAGGCCCGCAAGGCATACCACGATGGTCTTCCACTGCTCCAACAGCTGCTTGATGCTGATGACCGTACCCATGTGGGTGATGAGCAGATAGATACCGATGGTGCTGCCGAAGGGGATCAGCATCGAGTCGCTGATAAAGCTATTGGGCAGGACTGTCCAATAACCCACCAGAATGACCGCAGCGCTGACAAACACGGAGGGGATCCACGCCTTGGTCACGGTGGAAACCACTTCGCCAATGACATACACCACGGCGCACAGCACGAATGCAAGTGCAAAGTTATACATATTCCATATCTCCTCTCTTTTATTTAGCACATATCCGGTGGCGAGGTATCCTTTCAGGCCCCCAAGCTCTTTGAAAATATCTCTCCGCCCAACATGAAACTAATCGGTTTACTGCGCGTTGAAGTCCATTGCCACCTGCGCATACAGCATGGCGCCCTTCACGAGCTGCGCCTCATCCACGCAGAAGTTGCCGGAATGGTTGGGCCAAGTGGCACCGCAGGCCTCGCTGCCGGTGCCCAGCATGGCAACAGCGCCGGGCACCTTCTGCATGAAGTAAGAGAAGTCCTCGCCGCCGGTGGTGGCAGGCAGGTCTGCCAGACAGTCCTCGCCCAAAATGGTCTTGGCGGACTTCTGGGCCACGGCGACCACCTCCGGGTCGTTGACCGTGGGAGGAACAATGCGGAGATATTCCAGCTCCGCCTCGGCGCGGTAGGTCTCAGCGGTGGACTTGACGATCCGCTCCATACGGTCCTTGAAGGTGCTCCACACCTCATTGCTGAAGCAGCGGGTGGTGCCGGTCATATAGCTGTTCTCCGCCACCACGTTCCAGCGTGTGCCTGCCTGGATGGAGCCCACAGTGACCACGGCCGGGTCCGCGGGGGAGATCTCCCGGCTGACGATGGCCTGCAGGTTATTGATCATGGCAGCCGTAACAACGACGGCGTCCACCCCCTGCTCCGGCTGGGCGCCGTGGCAGCCCTTGCCCTTGATGGTGATATGGAATTCGTCCGCGGAGGCCATCCGAGGGCCAGCCTCCAGAGAGACCGTGCCGGACTTCACGTCCGTCCAAACGTGAATGGCGAAGCAGGCGTCCACGCCCTCCAGAGCGCCCTGCTCGATCATGGACTTGGCGCCCATGGCCACTTCTTCCGCCGGCTGGAAAGCCAGCTTCACAGTGCCGCACAGCTCATCTTTCATATCGTCGAGGATGCGGACGGCGGTCAGCAGCATCGCTATGTGGCAGTCGTGGCCGCAGGCGTGCATAATGCCCTCATTCTTGCTGGCATAGGGAGCGCCGGTGGTCTCCTGGACCGTCAGGGCGTCCATGTCGGCCCGGAGCAGGATGGTCTTGCCGGGCTTCGCTCCCTGAATCGTCACCAGAATACCGGTCTCCAAGCCACAGGGCCTCCAAGAGACGCCGATCTTGTCCAGTTCCTCCTTGATGGCCTTGCTGGTGTTGTATTCCTTGGTGCTGACCTCCGGATACTGGTGGAAAAAGCGCCGCTTTTCGATCAGATAATCCTTATATTTAGATGCAATCTCCTGCACATTCATAATAAATCGTTCTCCTTTTCTGTATTCTTTAGATTCTTTAGCTCTTTAAATGAAATGCACTCATAAAAAAGAATCTCACTCATTCAAAAATTTCAATGCGATGGCCGCCAGAGCACTCATGCCCACCGGCATGACCTCCTCCTTCACCGCGCACCTGGGATTGTGCAGAGGCGCCAGTTCTCCATCGTGTCCCGCATAGAGCATCAGATAGGCGCTGGGAATTCCACCCAGCTTTCCGTAGAAGCTGAAATCCTCACTGAAAGTCATCGGGTCGGGCATCAGGACCACGGCCTCCTCGCCCAGTTCCTCCCGGACCGCATCGGCAGCAAGGTCGGTCAGTTCCTTGTCGTTGAATGCGCTGGGATAACCATCGGCGTAGTCGATATGTACCGTATTGCCGGAGGCGGCCTCTATACCCTTTGCAATAGCCGTGACCTGCTCCTTGATTACCTCTCTCACGTTGTCGGAATAGGCCCTGGTCACGCCGCCAAACTTGACCTCCGCCGGGATCACATTGGGTGCGTCACCGCCATGAATGCTTCCCAGAGAGAACACTGCCATCTCCATCGGATCCACACGGCGGGCAACGATCTGCTGCATCATCACGATCATCTGCGCACTGGCCAGCACAGGGTCCGTTGTGTTCTGCGGCTGGGAACCATGCCCGCCGCTGCCGGAGACGGTGAAGTCGAACAGGTCCACGGAGGTCGTCATAGGACCGGCGTGGAACCCGATCTGGCCTGCCCGCTGGGCGTCCGGCAGCACATGCAGGCCATAGATGGCGTCCACATGGGGGTTCTCCAGCACGCCCTTTTCCACAAGTTCCTTGGCGCCGCCCGGCAGCGTATCCTCGCTGTGCTGGAAGATCAGCTTCACGCAGCCAGCGAAGCTATCCCGCATCCCGCAGAGGATCTTAGCCACCCCCAGCATCATGGACGCGTGCATATCATGGCCGCAGGCATGCATAAAGCCCGGATTTTCACTGGCATAGGGAAGTCCGGTCTCCTCCTGCACCGGCAGCGCGTCGATATCGCAGCGCAGTGCTACGCAGCGCCCCGGACCTTTCGTACCGCAGATCAATGCTACAACAGCCGTGGGCACCGGGCGTTCAATCTTGTCGACTCCGTATTCCTCCAGCTTTTGCCGTATCAGGCCGGACGTTCTCACCTCTTTCCTGCCGATTTCGGGATGACGATGGATATCCCTGCGGATCTCCACCACTTCCGGAAAGATCTTCTCTGCTTTCTCTCTTATTCTGCTCACCAAAAGCACCTCTTTCACGCCTGCTTTTTACGGCAGTGTCCAGTATTCAGGGGGCTGTATTTGCAAAGCAAATATAGAAAAAGGAGGCCTCCTTTTTCTGGAATTTCGGTCTTTATAATACCCGAAATATGAACCCATGTCAAGTTTTTATGATAATGGGGCCGAATTTGGTGCCGCTTGCGAAAAAGTCATGAATGAGTCCCCGGTTGATGTGAGCTTGGTCGGCAAACCTTTCCTCATTTCAACTCGAGGACTTTTTCTCGTTTACTTTTTTCAGCGCTATAAGCTCTTTTAGCCCCCGGCAGAGCCGGGGGCCTTTGGTACTGCCAAAGAGCGAATCTCGATTTTTGGATCGGTGCCCAACTCTCCTTTGGCAAGACAGGCAGCAATAACATCGCGGTGAACATCCAGCCCCATCGCGCAGGTCAATATGTTTTGCATCAAATCCCTCCCCGAAATATGCAGGCCGGGAATTGCCCGGGTGGGTATCCGAACTTTGCTGCTCGTGCCCTTCACTTGCGTGATGCAACATACTACCGCTCTCTTGGGCAATTTATCCACGTCGAACAAACGGGGTGAAAGTCCATATTCGCCGGGCGGTCACTCATCCCACCCGTAATCAACCGGAAGTAAAAGGGACTAAAACAGACAGCAGTTCCCGCACTATCGGCCTGTCTTCTCTGGCTCTTCCTTACAATCATACAACGGGAAAATTTCTGTTCGGCGGTGATAAGCCTTTAAGAACCTGTATTCATAACCGGGGAATGCCGGATGGACGAGGATTTTTCTCGTCAGACAAGGAGATTTTCCGCAGCCATACTGATGTATGGCTGCGGAAAGCGACGCCGTATGGCGATCGGGGCCCCCGCGAAAACGGAGTTTTCGTGGGGAGAGGAGGAAGGAATGGAGCGGGCGTAGGCCCCGCCTAATGGCGGGGACGGAGCAGAGCG
>JAETOP010000139.1 GCA_021771675.1 Oscillospiraceae bacterium
CGTAGGGATATTGGCGCAAGACAAGGCAGAGGAACGTAGCCATACTGTATGTATGGCAAGTGACGATAACGCCGTATTGCGTCAATAGACCAAGCTGATATTAAAGATTTTAATCATGAATTAGTATAAAGTGTTGCCGCAATTCTCCTGGCCACGTGGACGCCGCTGGCGGAGGCATGGGACAGGGAGTGGGTCACGCCGGAGCCGTCGCCGATGACATAGAGCCCCTTGTGGCAGCTTTCCAGATTCTCGTCCAGCTCTACCTCCATGTTGTAGAATTTGACCTCCACGCCATAGAGCAGGGTGTCGTCGTTGGCGGTGCCGGGGGCAATCTTATCCAGAGCGTAAATCATCTCGATAATGCCATCCAGAATCCGCTTGGGCAGCACCAGGCTCAGGTCGCCGGGGGTGGCCGCCAGGGTGGGCGTGACCAGGCCCTCTTCAATCCGCTTTTCGGTACTCCGGCGGCCACGGACCAGATCGCCGAAGCGCTGGACGATGACGCCGCCGCCCAGCATGTTGGAAAGCCGGGCAATGCTCTCGCCGTAGCCGTTGCTGTCCTTGAAGGGCTGGGAGAAATGCTTGGCAACCAGCAGGGCAAAATTGGTGTTCTCCGTCTGCTTGGCAGGGTCTTCATAGCTGTGGCCGTTGACGGTGATGATGCCATTGGTGTTCTCATTGACCACGATGCCATGGGGATTCATGCAAAAGGTACGCACATTGTCCTCGAACTTCTCCGTGCGGTAGACAATTTTGCTCTCATACAGCTCGTCGGTCAGATGGGAGAAAATCACGGCGGGCAGCTCCACCCGGACGCCCAAGTCCACCCGGTTGGAGCTGGTGGAAATCTTCAAATCCCGACAGGTTTTCTCCATCCACTTGCTGCCGCTGCGGCCCACGGAGGCAATGCAGTTCCGGCAGGAGTAGGACTTCTCTCCCACCTGGATGGCAAACCCATCCTCCAGCCGCTGGATGCTGCTCACCGGGGCCTCAAAGTGGAAGTCCACCTGTTCCTTCAATTCCTGATAGAGCTGGCCCAGCACCACCTGGTTGATGTCCGTGCCCAGATGGCGGACGGAGGCGTCCAGCAGCTTCAGCTTGTTTTGCATACATTTTTTCTTCAAGGCGGTGCCGGTGGTTGAGTAGAGCTTGGTGCCCAGGCCGCCGTGGGACATGTTGATCTCGTCCACATAGCGCATGAGCTCGATGGCCTGCTTCCGGCCGATATGCTCATACAACGTGCCGCCAAAATCATTGGTAATGTTGTATTTTCCGTCGGAGAAGGCCCCCGCCCCGCCGAAGCCGCTCATGATGGAGCAGGTCTTGCAGCCAATGCAGCTTTTGATCTTCTCCCCGTCGATGGGGCAACGCCGCTTGGCCAAGGCGTACCCCGCCTCAAACACTGCTACCTTCATCTCGGGTCTTTGCTTTTTCAGCTCGTAGGCAGCGAAAATGCCTCCGGGGCCTGCGCCAACAATAGTCACGTCATAATCCATGGGATTTCCTCCGGTTCTCTATGATAGGTTCATTGTACCCCATCCAGGGAGCGTTTTCAAGAAGAACCTTCCCTTTTCCGGAAAAAATGCCTCAGTTGTTTACTCCGTGGTGCATCACGGGGCTGTCCACCTGCAACGGCAGGAACCGATAGCCGTTGTCCAGCCCCCAGCAGATGATCTGCTCCACCGCATCCACGCTGCAGCTGTGAATATCATGCTGCAAAACCACGGAGCAGTTGTTCCCCTGGATGCCCTGAATCACATTTTGATATACCGCCCCAGCGGTTTTAGCCCCCGACGCATCGCCGCTGTCCACATTCCAGTCGAAATAGGCGAAGCCGCAGTCCTCCACCGCCTGGGTCAGGTAGGTCATCAGCCCCGGCTTTCCCCGGCTGATGGTGTTGGAGCTTCCCCCGGGAAAGCGAAGCAGCCAGGTCTCCACCCCGGTGGCATCCTCGATCACCTGCTGCATATCAAACAGGTCCTGGAAATAGGCCTCCGCCCCGGCGTAGATCTGCCCGTACCGGTGGGTGCGGGTGTGGACACCGATACTGTGGCCCTCGTTCACAATCCGGCGCAGCAGCTCCGGGTAGCCCGTATCCACCACGAAGAAGGTGGCCCGGACATTGTATCGCTCCAGCACATCCAGAAGCCTTCCCGTATCCGGGCCGGGGCCGTCGTCAAAGGTCAGATAGATGATCTTCCCCTTGGGCTGAATGATCCGGGGACGGGGGGTGGGCTCCGTCACCAGGGTCCGGGTGGCAGTGGCCTCCCGGCCCTCGCTGTCGCGCACCCGGTAGGTCAACTGATAGCTGTCGGGAAGGTATCGAACAAAGGGATGGTCAATTGTCACCTGCACCTGCTCCGTCAGGTCCCCGTCCTTCCGGTCGTAGGCGGTGAAGCCGGGATCGGAAAACTTCAGTCCCAGGGGCAGCACCACCCGCTCGCCTCCCACCAGGGTCAGCTCCGGGGGGTACTGGTCATAAATGGGGATTTCCCGCTGAACCACTGTCTGATTTCCGGAGGAATCGGAGACGGTATAGATCACCCGCCCCTCCTCCTCTCTCCGGCTTACGAGACCCGTCAAATCCCCGTCGTAATTGTCATAGGCGGAGAACCCCGCCTCCTGGTACACCGGCGCAGCCTGCAAATCCTCCGGATCCGGCACCAAGGTAATCACCGGGCCCACCCGATCCACCACCTGGACGATGCGGCTTTCCTTCGCCTCCATGCCAAAAAAGTGCGCCCGGTAGTTCAGGGCATACTGTCCCAGCCGCTGGGAGTTGACTTCCCCGGACACTTGGACATCGGTATCCAGTTCCAGTCCCTGGGGCCAAATCAAGGTGCCCCGTAGGGTCACCCGGCAGCCGGGTTCCTGATAGCTTTGCCCGTATTCCAGAGTCATGGTCTCTCCGCCCAGCATATTCAGAGATAGCTCAAACCGATTCAGTCCAAAGAGCACCAGCCAGGCCGAGATTGCCAGCAGAATCACCGGCAAAACCGCCGTCAGTGCCACCAGCCACCCTCTGCCTGGTTTTTTTATATGCTGCTCCAAACGCAACACTTCCTCTTTCTGTTTTGGGGCAGAGAGCCACCGCCCTTCCCACAGTTTCTCGGGAATAGATTGCCCCCTCCTCCTGATTCCATGCGACCCAGGGTCACACTCCCCGGGGGACTTTCCCTCTCTTTTTGTTCATTATACCATTTCTTCGTGGCTTTTCAACAAAAATCTACCCAAGTAATAGCCACTTCCATTTTTCAGGAAATGTGATATAATAAAAAAAGAATCACCATTGGAGGATTGAAAATGCTGTCTATTGCAGAAATTCTGTCTCAGGAGCTGAATCAGAAACTCGAATATGTGGAAAACGTCATCTCCCTCATCGATGAGGGCAACACCATCCCCTTTATCGCCCGCTACCGCAAGGAGCTCCACGGCGCCATGGACGACACCACATTGCGGAATCTGGAAACCCGGCTCACCTACCTGCGCAATCTGGAGCAGCGCCGGGAGGAAGTGAAGAAATCCATTGAAAATCAGGGCAAGCTCACCCCGGAATTGTCCCTGGCCATCGACGCCGCCCAGACCATGACCGAGGTGGAGGATTTGTACCGCCCCTACAAGCAGAAGCGCCGCACCCGGGGCTCCATGGCCAGGGAAAAGGGATTGGCTCCCCTGGCGGAGGCCATCTTTGCCCAGGATGGCGCCGACCCCAATGTGCTGGCCCGGGACTATGTCAACGAGGAACTGGGGGTGGGCTCTGTGGAAGAGGCCCTGGCCGGTGCCAATGACATCATTGCCGAGGACCTCTCCGACAGCGCCCCCATCCGCAAGGCCCTTCGAGAGCTGGTGATGCGCAGGGGAAGCCTGGTGTGCAAGGCAGAGGACCCGGAGCAGGAAAGCGTCTACACCCTTTATTATGATTTCTCCCAGCCCATCTCCCGACTGCTGGACCATCAGATTCTGGCCATCAACCGAGGGGAAAAGGAGGGCATTTTGAAGCCCGCCATCACCCTGCCCGGCAATGAGGGAGCGGCTCTGGTCTGCCGCAGCGCCCTGAAGCCTCAACTGAACGTATCCGCCTTTGTCCGGGCGGCGGCGGAGGATGCCTATGACCGGCTGATTTTCCCCTCCATCCAGCGGGAGGTCCGGGGCGAGCTGACCCAGCGGGCCAGCCAGGGGGCCATCCACAATTTCGCCCTGAATCTGAAACCCCTTCTCATGCAGCCCCCGGTGAAGGGCTTTGTCACCATGGGCCTGGATCCCGGCTACCGCAACGGCTGCAAGGTAGCCGTGGTGGACGCCACGGGCAAGGTGCTGGACACCGGCGTGGTCTACCCCACCTTCAACGAGCGGAAAAAGCAGGAGGCCATTGCCACCCTCTCCGCCATGATGCGCAGACACGGGGTAAAGCATCTGGCCATCGGCAACGGCACCGCCTCCCGGGAGACCGAGGCCATGGCGGTGGAGCTGCTGCGCTCCTTCCCCGATGCCAGCTATGCCATTGTCAATGAGGCGGGAGCCTCCGTCTATTCCGCCTCCCCCCTGGCCGCTGAGGAATTCCCGGAGTATGACGTGAATCTGCGTTCCGCCGTCTCCATCGCCCGCCGCCTCCAGGACCCCCTGGCAGAGCTGGTGAAAATCGACCCCAAGGCCATCGGCGTGGGCCAGTATCAGCACGACTGTCCCCAGAAGGAGCTGGACACCGCCCTGGGCGCAGTGGTAGAGGACTGCGTGAATGCGGTGGGCGTGGATGTGAACACCGCCTCCCGGAGCCTGCTGGAGCAGGTATCCGGCCTGAACAGCACCACCGCCAAGAACATCGTGGCCTACCGGGAGGAAAACGGCCCCTTCACCAGCAGAAGCCAGCTGAAAAAGGTGCCAAAGCTGGGGCCCAAAGCCTTCGAGCAGAGCGCCGGTTTCCTTCGGATTCCGGAGAGTAAGGAGGTGCTGGATCACACTGGCGTCCATCCCGAATCCTATCCCGCCGCCAAAGCTCTATTGAAGCTTCTGGACTGCCAGGATCGGCGTCAGCTTCCGGAAAAGCTGACACAGTACGGCCCTGCCAAGGCGGCCCAAAGCTGCGGTGTGGGGGAACCCACCCTGATTGACATTGCCAAAGAGCTCTCCAAGCCCGGTCGTGACCCCCGGGACGAGCTGCCCGCTCCCATTCTGCGCAAGGACGTGCTGGATATGAAGGATTTGAAGCCCGGAATGGAGCTCACCGGCACCGTGAGAAACGTCATAGATTTCGGCGTCTTTGTAGACATCGGTGTCCACCAGGACGGCCTGGTGCACATCTCTGAGGTGGCCGACCGACGCCTGCGCCATCCCAGCGAGGCGGTGAAGGTGGGGGATGTGGTAAAGGTGGTGGTGCTCAGCGTGGACGAAAAGCGTCACCGGATCAGCCTGAGCATGAAGCAGGCCGGAAAACCCAAGGCGATTTGAGCCAGATAAAATGTTACATTCTTCGTAACTCTTGACATATTTCGTTACCCGTTGTATACTTTAGGAAGTTAGTCCATGATTGGAGATTTTTCTATGGGTAAATTTCTGCGGTTTCTCGTTCCTGTGCTGCTGGCCCTGCTGGTGGTGGCAAGCATTTTCTGGTATCTGTTAGACTATGACCGGGCCTTCACCCGGGATATTCTGTTGCAAGAGGCCCGGGTGAACGACGCCCGGGGCAATTCCGCCCTGTCCGCCTGGTTCTACAAATTGGCCTACGCCCACTCCGGCAACGATGAGGATGTGGCCCTGGAGCTGGCTGCGCAGTATCGCTCCGATGGCAATTTTACCAAGGCCGAGGTTTCTCTCTCCAGGGCCATCAGCGCCGCCCCCAGCGCTGCGCTGTACACCGCTCTGTGTCAAACCTATGTGGAGCAGGACAAGCTGATGGACGCAGTGGCCATGCTGGCCAATGTGTCGGATGATACCATCCGAGCCCAGCTGGAATCCCTTCGGCCCACGGCGCCCGCCCCTTCTCAGGCCCCGGGCTACTACAACACTTATATTGACTTAGCCCTGAGTTCCTCCTCTGGCACCATCTATTACACCACCGATGGAGAGTACCCCACCGTTGACAGTGAGCCCTACACCGGCCCTATTAAGCTTCCACTGGGCGAGACGGTGATCTACTGCATCAGCGTGGACGAAAGCGGCCTGGTCAGCCCTGTCAGCGTTCTGGCCTACACCGTGGGAGGCGTAGTGGAGCCCGCCATCTTCATGGATGCGGATATGGAATTCGCCATCCGGGACGCCCTGGGCATGACCCGCACGGAGATGATGTACACCAACGACATGTGGACCCTCACCGAGTTCACTGTCCCCGCCCAGGCCCGAACCCTGGAGGATTTGTCCAAGCTCATCCACCTGGAAAGCCTGACCATTCAGAATGTTCCGAACGGGAGTCTGGCAGACCTGGCTGGCCTGACAGAGCTGAAGTCCCTGACCCTCAGCGGCTGCCGGTTCGCCGCCTCGGAGCTGCGGGTGCTGGAAAAGCTCCCCAATCTGCAAAAGCTGGTGCTTTCCGACTGCGGACTGAGCACCGTGGCGGATTTGGAAAATGTCACCGGCCTGACCTATCTGGACATCAGCAACAACACCATCCGGAATCTGGAGCCCCTGGAGGGCATGACCAATTTGAAGGAGCTGTATATGCAGCTCAATGCCATCACCTCCCTGGAGAGCCTGACCTCCATGTATGAGCTGGAAAAGCTGAACATCTCTTTCAACTCTGTCAGCTCCCTGGCGCCTCTTGGACTTTGCGTCAAACTGACTTGGCTGGATGCCTCCAACAATGAACTTTCCAGCGCCAATGGCATCGCTCAGCTGCAATTCCTGAACACCCTGTCCCTGAACTACAACCATCTGTCCGATGTCTCCCCTCTGGGGGCCTGCCTTCAGATGAAGGAACTGAGCTTCACCAACAACAACGTCTATGACATTTCCAGCCTGTCCTCCCTGACCAATCTGGAAATGCTGGATTTCTCCTACAACAATGTCACTTCCCTCCCCGCCTGGCCCCAGAGCTGTTCCCTGCGGGTTCTTCAAGGCTCCCGCAATCAGGTAAGCAACATTGATGTTCTGGGAGGTATGTCCAATCTGACCTATGTGTCCATGGACTACAACGCCCTGATGAACATTGATGCCCTGGCTAACTGCCCCAACCTGGTTCAGGTCAATGTCTACGGCAATTCCATCAGTGATGTCTCCGCCCTGACCCAGTACAGCATCATCGTCAACTATGACCCCACTGCCTGACGAATAAAGTAAAACGCCTGAGAAGCCTGATATAGTCCCCTTAGAGTCAATGTCATTAAGTTAAGAACAATCGAGTAATACGCGGCTATTTCAACACGATGCTACCACATCGGTTTTGGGATAGCTGCGTATTTTTGCATGCCAAAGGCAGGTGCCTAAAAAAGCACCTGTGACGGGTATGTATTGAAATAAATTAAGGTAGCCTGTACTGGAATGCAACTGCAGATATTGGGTTTTGGTATCTATTGTATTGCCGTCCTGGCCTTATCGGCGATAGATGCCTTGATATAAGTTCGTATACTTTGTAAGAGGGAATCTTTCTCTGTATGTATTGCTTACACACAAGAAATGCTACAGTGAAATTGATGCATTTTCCACTGGGAACTGGCAGTTCCCTTGCAATTATTGAGGTATAATCGAGAGCCTCCCTTAAAAAGGGCTTCATTTTTCAAGGCGAAGCCACGATTTTTATTCATTTGTCAAGTACTTTTGATAAAATTTTTTGATATGACTCCCTCTAGATAACAACACAATGCTCAGCTACCATTTCTGATAACTGAGCATTGTGAGACTTAACTTTTCAGGAAGGCTTTGGAAAGTCTGCACTTGGGCCATTTCGCTTTCCGGGAGAGGGCCCAGCTTGGTGATACTTGCCCGGAAGACCACGCCCCCGGCCCCATCCTCCGGCGTTCCGGCCCAGTAGTCGCACAGAGGAGTTATCTCATATTCCATCGCCCCGGATTCCTCGTAAAGCTCCCGCCGGGCGGCCTCCACGGGTGTCTCCCCCGGCTCGATGTGGCCCCCCTGGGTCTCCCAAGTGGTTCGCTTTTTGTGGCGGCTGAGCAGAATTTCCCCCTGATATTCCGACAAGACCACCACATATTTGTATTCTTTCAAGCTCCCCGCCTCATATGTTCTGCAAATCATTTTTCCGACCTCCTATGTCCGATACCCTTCCCGGATGAAAGGTTCCTCTTTTTTGTTCTCCACCAGTGCAGCGTATTTCGATGGACGGCGGTAGGCGTTGCCGTGAACCTCGGTTTTTCGATAACGGCGCAGCTGCTCCAAATCCAGCTCCGCCACATAAATTCCCTCCTGCTCGTCTGCACACAAAATGCACGTATCCCGGGAACCGGGCAAATCCGGCAGGTAGGCCACGCCGTCAAAGACGCTGGAACCGCCGTTGCAGTCGGGCACCGTCTGGGGGTAATTGCAGGTGGCGATGGCCGTCATGTTCTCGTAGGCTCTGCCCCGGAGCTGAGAAAGCCGGTTGATTTCCATAGGGCAGGCGTTGG
Source organism: Oscillospiraceae bacterium (assembly GCA_021771675.1). The sequence goes on from JAETOP010000139.1 coordinate 8,553, forward strand.
GCACCAGAATCAGCTCCGCCCCCTTCAGCATGAGAATTCTGGCGCTCTCTGGGAATTCCCGGTCGTAGCAGATCATGGCCCCCACCTTCACTTTTCCCTGGGCAGTATCCAGACTGGTGACATAGAAGTCCTCCCCGGGAGTCAAATTCCGCTCCACGTCAAAGTCGCAGGTATGCACCTTGGCGTAGACGAATTGCCGTCTGCCAAACCGGTCAAACAGGACGAGAGAATTTCGGGGCCCATTTTCGTATTGCTCCAGCAGGGTGATTCCGATTGCCATGCTCAGCTCCCTGGCAAGCAAGCCGAAGGAATTGACAAACGTCCCATCCACTGGGATGGCCTCCGCCCGCCACTGCCGGACATCCCGGTCATAAATGCGGTATCCATTGCTCCACATTTCGGGGAACAAAGCAATGTCGGCGCCTTGTTCCTTTGCCTTTTGGCAGGCCGCAATCCCCTTTTCCAAATTCTCTTCCAGAGTATCTCCGGGGGAAATCTGCAACAGTGCGATTTTCAGTGTCCGATTCTGTTCCATACGACAAATTCATCCTTTTTTATTTATAAGTTGTATCATATCAGATTCCCTAGGATAATGCAACCCATTCGTCTTCGGTGGACTTGTGCTGTTGATTTCTTCACTATATTCCAGGAGTAGTAAAGCGGTTTCAGCTTTTCAGAAATTTCTTGCAATATGCTCACAAAAGTGGTATGATTTAGTCCGTCAAAATATTCGTTTGTTTGTTATCATCCAGATAAGGAGATAGAATGAATATCGCATTTTTATTCCGTTTAAACGATTCCTTTGGGGGAGCGGAAAGAAGACTTGCCAGGGTTTACAATGAAATTTGTGCCGAAAATGACGATTTGAACTGTGATATTGTTATCAGGGGATGCAACTTAAATACAGCCTTGCCCTGTTTTGAGCGGGCAGATTGTGATATTGAAAAATTTAATCACATATATGTGTTTAAGAGTCGTTTAATGAGCTTGTTGTATGTTTTGTTTTCCCGTAAATATAAGATCATCCATTTTTTGGCCCCAGGCAAATTCAACATGGTTGTGCAGTTAGCTTGTAAACTAAGCAACAGGAAATGTATTTACACCGTTTGCGGATATCAGGACGCATATAATTGCCTTCCTGAGGAACATATGAGAAGAGTGAAGTTTCAGCTTCAATTGGCTGACCATGTGGACTTACTATATCCGGCTGGATTTGATTTTGTCTCCCAGTATGTCAAAAAAGGGACCTTAAGTATCACACCGGGAACATTTACAGATTTGACCCGTTTCAAGCCTCATAAAAAGGATAAGACAATTGTGTACGCTGCTGCAAGACTGGAAGACTCAAAAGATCCAATCCTTTTTATTGAAAGTATAAATGACTGCGCAGATGAAATCCGTGCAGCGGGGTATCGGGTGATCCTGTTGGGGAAGGGGCAATATGAGGAGTATATTAAGAACTATGTGAACGAAAAGGCGTTGACAGACATTGTTTATCTGGCAGGCTATGATCAAACCAGCAAGTATATGCCAACAGCAAGCGTCTTTTTCTCTACACAGAAGCTAGAAAATTACCCCTCTCAGAGTTTGGCGGAAGCGGCAGCATGTGGGTGCTATTTGATTATCACGGATGTGGGAGACAGCCGAAGATGTGCCGATGACTCCTTTGCGGCATTTGTGAAAGCAAATTCCCAGGAACTCTCCCAAGCACTTGTCCGATATATAGGGTTCAGCGATCAGGAAAAAGAAGCAATTGTATCAAAAGCAAGAGCTTTCGCTGAGGCCCACTATTCCATAGAGGAAAGTAAAAGATATTATTTGGAGATACTGAAAAAACAAGCGGGCCATAAATCGCAGGGCCAGGTTTGATTGAAGCCTTTTTATAATTATGCTTATCGGGTTCACTCAGCTAAGCTGCAAATTGGTATTTGGCGGGATGCCCGTAGGGCTTATGTCATGACCCCGCCGCCAGGTAATGACCATTGGGCGGTGGGTTGAATGGCACTGGGAGCCGGTTTCAGAGCAAAGGCTCCCCTGTGTAAGGGGAGCTGGCACGGCGAAGCCGTGACTGAGGGACTGTACAGCAGGCACTGAAACGATTGTACAGTCCAATGTGGAAAGGTACGTCCCAATTCTCTGCCCTTTTCCATAATAACAGAGTGCACGGAAATAAAGAGATTGGAGTAGACGAACACTTCCGGTATTCGCCCGACATAATAGAAATATAGGATATTTTACCGCACAGTCCCTCAGTCAGCTTCGCTGACAGCTCCCCTTACACAGGGGAGCCTCCCTCAGAAGCCGTTACCCATTACCACTCAACGTTCTGCCCAGAAAACGTTACCGGGCGAAACTTATGCGGTAATTACTGACCACCCCCGTGC
>JAETOP010000140.1 GCA_021771675.1 Oscillospiraceae bacterium
AATACATTCCAGGCTGCGTGTGTGCGAGTTGTGCGCCACAGGCGCACAAGGAGTGCGCTAAGCAGACTGCAATCCTTCCGTCGGAAAGCCCCAGAGGGGATTTTCGACGGCCTGAGGAGCCAGTGCCGGAAGGGCACTGGCTCCAAAAAAGTATAAGGAAGGGGTTATTTAACAGCCTCTTTTTTGTTATGCGGGGTTATTCCATATACCGTTTGTTCAGGCCGTCCAACCAGCCGTTGGTGCCCTCGTTCAGCATGTCCCGCATGTCGTAGTAATTTTCCAGGTTGCGCCAGCCAAGGCCGTCGGGGCAGCGCTGGGTAGAGCTGATAAAGGTGGTGGGCGGGTTGACGGTTACCACATTGGTTTCGGTCAGCGCTTCGGTCAGCTCCAATTTCTCGGTGTAGTTCCGGGAGCAGGCCCAGAGATTTTTCAGCCAGGTCATCTGCTTGATGGGCTCAATGCTCACCGTCCACTGATGGTCGTTGATGTTCAGGTCTTCCAGAGCGGTGCAGCCCAGCAGGGGCGTGTAGTCATGAACAACATCGTGATCCAGCTCCAGGAAGATCAGCTCCTTGCAGGTTTCCAGAGGGGTGATGTCTTCCACGCAGGTCCATGCAAGGATCAGATACTTCAGATGGGGCATGTATCTGACAAATTCCACGGATTTGATGGGATGGTGCCCCATGTCAACGCAAATCATCTCCTCGCAGTAGCGCAGTTTGACAGCCTCCTCATCATGCAGGCAGGCAATCTGGGCCTGAGGGAAGAATACGGTATCGTCGGTACGGGCGGAGCAGGTATCCGTGAAGATGATCGTCCAGACCACCTTGTAGCTGCTGCGCATTTCCTCCCGGTAAGCGGCCATATCGTCGTCGGTGATGCCGCTGCTGTCCACAATGAGCTTTTCCAGGCTGGGGAATTTGGAGGCGATCTCCCTGGCCCGGTCGATACTGCCGATGCTCTGGCTGGAAATGTCCAGCTCGGTGGTGTCATCCGGGTAGGTGTTACCGAAGATCGTCACGTCCCAGTGAATCTGCACATCGGGATACTCCTGCCGCAGCAGGATCAGCTCCTCTCCCGTAGCCTGGGGGTCGTGGATGGTGAGCTCCTTCAGCTCCTCCATGGCAGCAAGGCCAACGGAGAGCTCCTGATATTCCCCGCCGGTGATTTCCAGACTGCGGGTATTGGGGGAAATTTCGGTTCCGGCGATGGAGGTCAGATACCGAACCTGCCATTGGGGATAGTCCCGTTCCAGCTCCCGCAGGGACACAAAGTCCCGGCATCCGGTGCCGTCCACCAGCTTCAGACGGGGCAGGTATTGCAGCAGCTGAATGTCCTGCTGGGTCAGGGTCTCCGGGGTGACGGTTTCGGTATCCGGGGGATATGCCCCGCCGCCGATGGGAACGGTGTAGTTCACCTGCAAATCCGGATAGGCCAGATACAGCGCCATCAGGGGGCCGTAGTCGGTGCAGTTTTCGGCGTTCACGGTTTGTAAGCTGGAGAAGTAGGCAATCACATCCACATCCGTTTCCGCCAGATGGGTGAGGGTCAGGCTTGTGATCTCGCTGTCATAGTAGGTTCCCTGGAAGGGAACGCTCCAGAGAATCCGGGTGCCCGGCATTTTCCAGGCCAGGGTATCATATTCCTCCGGGGTGATGGCCTGAGTCCTCAAATCCAGAACCTCCTGCTCTTTGGGAAACAGCTGCCAGTCCAGCACCACAAAATTTTTCAAAACGAAATAACTGACCACCAGAATCACCGCCAGGGCAATTGCAAGGATGGCGATGGCAATGGTTCCTGCCAGACCTTTTTTTCTCATGTTTTTTCTCCTTTGTGTTTTGGTGGAGCATCCCCGGGGCCCTGGGTCAGCTTCTCCGCTGAGGGCTATTATGCACTTCTTTCCTGAATAAGTCAAGGGAGCTGTGAAAAAAACCGGGCTATTCCTTTGGAATTGTAATGGTGACCACAATTTGGCTCTCCGTTTCCCGGCGCTCGGATACGGCGCTGATCCCCTGGGACTGCATCTGGGAGAGGGACTTGCTCAGACTGTTCAGGAAGGAGCCCACATCCGCCCGGGCGGAGCGCTGGGGTTTTTGACGCAGCAGGGAGAGGATGTATTTTTCCGTCTGGGCCACGCTCATTCCCTGACGGCTGATCTGGGCAATGGCGGCGAGCTTCTCCTGCTCCTGGGTCAGCTTCAGCAGGGCGCGTCCGTGGCGCTCGGTGAGCTTCTCCTTTCGCAGGGCGTCCAGCACCGCCTCGGAGTGCCGCAGCAGCCGCAGCTTGTTGGCCACTGCGCTCTGGCTTTTGCCCAGCAGCCGGGCGGTCTGATCCTGGCTCAGGTTTCCCAGCTCCATCAGCCGGCTGATGCCCCGGGCTTCCTCAATGAAGTCCAGGTCCTGGCGCTGCAAATTCTCCACCAGTGCGGCCAGCCCCGATTCCCGGTCGTCCATCTGCATCACAATGCAGGGAACCTCGGTCAGTCCGGCCAGGGCCGCCGCCCGGAGCCGCCGCTCTCCGGCCACCAGCTCATAGCCCGTACCCACCCGGCGGACGGAGAGGGGCTGTAGGATTCCATGCTGGCGGATGGAATCCGCCAGCTCCTCCAGAGCTTCCTGATTAAAGACCTGCCTGGGCTGGGTGGGATTGGCCCGGATGATTTTGGGAGGCAGAAAAACCACCCGCCCGGACTCAATATAGGTTTTCAGCTTCTGACACTGCATACGCCTGGCCTCCTTAGATTCTGGTTCGTGACATTTCAACTGCCAGTATAATTCCAGTCCGGCGGAAAACACATCGAAATCGGTGCTTGAGGGGAAGAAACTGAACGACAGGAAATACCTTTATCAATTCTTAACCTTTCGGACGGCCTTGTTCACAGCCTCGACTTGTTTTTTTAGCTGAGAGCGGGTATAATGTGTCCCATGAATCAATTGGAAGGAGTAATTCCATGCAGACCAGGGAAAATGAAGTGACAATGGTGGTGCAGCAGATTATGGATCAGGTGCGCCGTGCGGTGGTGGGAAAGGATGCCACGCTGCTGTGGGTGCTGGCCGCCATTTTGGCCCGGGGGCATATTCTATTGGAGGACATCCCCGGGGTGGGCAAAACCACCATGGCACTGGCCTTCTCCAAAACGCTGGATTTGAAATACAGCCGGGTTCAGTTCACCCCGGATGTGCTGCCCTCGGACATCACAGGCTACAGCGTCCCGGAGCCCCAGACCGGGGAGCTTCGCTATCAGCCCGGGGCGGTGATTTCCAATCTGTTTCTGGCGGACGAGCTGAACCGGGCCACCTCCCGAACCCAGTCCGCTCTGCTGGAGGCTATGGAGGAGGGACAAGTCACCGTGGACGGAGTCCGTCATGTGCTGCCCCAGCCCTTTATCGTCATCGCCACCCAGAACCCGGTGGGGGCGGCGGGAACCCAGCTCCTGCCGGACAGTCAGATGGATCGGTTCCTCATCCGGCTGAGCCTGGGCTACCCGGAGCCCAAGGATGAGGTGACCATGGTGCTGAACCGGCAGGAGGGGAATCCTCTGCAATCATTGCGGACGGTGCTGTCCCGGGATCAGCTCTGCGCCCTGCAGGATACGGTGGAGAAGACCTTTATCAGCGACACTGTAGTTGCCTATATCGTCCGATTGGTGGGAGCCACCCGGGAGGATCAGGAGCTGCTGCGGGGGGCCAGCCCCCGGGCCACATTGGCGGTTGCCTCCATGGCCAAGGCCGTTGCCCAGCTCCGGGGCCGGGACTACGTGGTGCCCGCCGACGTGCGGGAGGTTTTTATCCAGTGTGTAGCCCATCGGCTGATCCTCACCCCCCGGGCCCAGACCCAGGGGGTCGCCGGAGAGCAGGTGCTCCAAAGAATTTTGGAGACGGTTCCCGCCCCCCGTCTGCGATGATATGATTGTAAGAAGAATGCAGTATTTGATGCTGCTGCTGGGGGCGCTGGTGTATTATGTGTCCAGCGGCGAGTGGATTTCCTGGATCCTGCTGCTGACGGTTCTGGGACTGCCCTGGCTCTCACTGCTGCTGAGCCTGCCCGCCATTTTCTCCTTCCAGCTGTCGCCGGCGGGGGTGGAGGTGCTGGAACAGGGGGAGGAGGCGGAAATCTGGCTGCTGGGCAGCAGCGGCAGCCCCATGCCCCCCTTCAAGGGTCATATTCGCCTCACCAGCTGCTTTACCGGAAAACAGTGGCGCTATGAGCCGGAGCAGGGCTTCTCCACGGAGCACTGCGGCGGCTACCGGGCCAGGGTGGAAAAGGCCAAGGTCTGCGACTATCTGGGGCTCTTTGCCTTCCGGGCCAGAAACACCAGAGAGCAGACCATCCTGGTGCGGCCAAAGCCCCAGCCGGTCAGCGATCTGGTGGACCCCCAGCGGATGGAACTGAACCGATGGGTGCCCAAGGCCGGGGGCGGCTATTCCGAAAACCACGAGCACCGGCTCTACCGTCCGGGGGACAGTCTGAACCAGCTCCACTGGAAGCTCTCCGCCAAGGTGGGGGAGCTGATCCTCCGGGAGCCCATGGAACCGGTGCGGGGAGCGGTGCTCCTGACGGTGAGCCTCCGGGGAGACCGGAGCGCGCTGGATCGGAAATTTGGGCGGCTATTGTATGTAGGCCGGTACTTATTGGAACGGGAGCTGGATTTTGAAGTCTGGGCCCTCACCGGAAACGGGATGGAACGGCTCACCGTGGATTCGGAGGATACCCTGCAAAAGGCCATCGACCATCTGCTCTGCTCCCCCCTGGCCCAGGAGGGGGACGCCTGGGGCGAGGAGCAAAGAGCCTGCTGGCAGTACCATATCGGAGGGAATGCGGATGAAACGTAAAGCGCCTGTCTTCCTGGAATCTGCGGCGCTGTCCATTCTGGGTGCCTGGGGCGCAGTGGGGTGCCTGACCTCCGCCTTTTCCCTGACGGTGGCGAAACCCCAGGGGATGATGCTGCTGTGGATTTGCTGGGCCCTGCTCTGCGCCTGCTTGCTGGGGCACCGGTGGGGGGCGGCGGCGCTGCTGGCCCTGGGGGCGGTGGGAGCTGGCTTCCTCTGGCGCGATGGGCAGTTCGGCCGGCAGCTGCTCAGTCTGCTGGGGGTGCTGGCCAGGGCCTATGACGCAGGCTATGGCTGGGGCATCCCCCCGGCATTACAGGTGGAGCGGCTGACCACTGACCTGCCGGTGACGGTACTGGGGATGATCCTGATTTTTGGGATAAGCTTTGCCGTTTGCCGGAGAAAGGGGACTGCTCTGGCGGTATTGCTGCTCCTGGCGCCCCTGGCCTGCTGTCTGGTGGTGACGGACACGGTGCCGGGGGAGGCGTTTTTGTTTCTGCTGCTGCTCAGCCTGTGCCTGCTGCTGCTCACCGACGGTGTCCGCCGGGAAAACGGCCCTCAGGCAGGACGGCTGGCGGCCATAGCCCTGGTGCCTCTGCTGCTGGGGCTGGGGCTGATGTTTCATTTTTATCCCAGGCAGACTTATGTGAATACCAGCCAGGCCCTCCGGGAAAAACTGCTGACCACGGTGGCAGAGCTACCCCGGCGATTGGGTGAGCAGGGCTTTGAATGGCTCACCGGCCTGGGGAAGAAGCAACGGGTGGAGCTTTCAAACCTTCCGGATCAGCAGCTGCTGGGAATCCCGGTGGCCACGCTGACGGCGGACAGGGACGTGTCGGTATATCTGCGGCAGCAGGACTACGATGTGTATACCGGTGCGGCCTGGGAGTCTACCCCGGATCGGCAGGACACCCTGGCAGGCACCGGGGAGGAGCTGGGGACGGTGACGGTGAGGCCCCTGAACGCCCAGAGCGCACTGCTCCTGCCCGCTTTCCCTGACGGCCAGACCCTTTTGTCCGATGGGGCCGCGGGCAGCGGCCAGAATCAGTGGGAGTATTCCGTGATGCTCCGGTCCGGTTCCATGGGAGCCTTCCCCGGCCAGCAGTGGCTGGAGCTCCCGGAGCAGACCAGCCCCCGGGCCAAGGAGCTGCTGCAAAGTCTTCCCGGAGAAAAGGAAACCGTGGAACAGACGGTGCAGCTGGTGGCGGATTACGTCCGAAACGCCGCTGCCTATGACCGGGGCGGAACCTCCATGGCCCCGGGGGAGACGGATTTCGCTCTGTGGTTCCTGGAGCAGGGGGAGCGGGGCTACTGCGTCCACTTTGCCACGGCGGCGGCGGTGCTGCTGCGAAGCGCCGGGATTCCCGCCCGGTATGTCACCGGCTACCGGGTTGAGGCTATTGCCGGACAGACGGTGCAGGTGACCACCGATCATGCCCATGCCTGGGTGGAATATTATAATTACCATACCTGGACTTGGAATATTCTGGAGGCTACCCCCGCCGATGAATCCCTCCCTCCAACCCAGACGGTTCCCGAGACCACCCTGTCCACCCAGCCGGAGCCTCAGACCCAGCCCACTACCGCTCCAACAGCTGGAGCGACCCAGCCCAGCGACCTTCCCCAGCCTGTCACAGTCCCGGAGGAAAAGTGGACGCTGCCGGTGTGGATTCCGGTCACAGTGCTGGTTCTGACCCTTTTCTGGGCATTGACAGAGGCACAGCGGCTGCTTCGGATTCGGCTGCGGCGGAAAAAACAGACGGAAGGCAGCGCCAATCAGCGCTCCGCCGCCTGCTTCCAGGAGCTGGAGCTGCTGCTCGGGCTGCTGAAACGCTCCATGCCGGAGGAGGTGGAGCAGCTGGCAGAAAAGGCTCTGTTCAGCCAGCACACTTTGACCCGGGAGGAGCTGGGCCTGTTCATTACCTGTCAGATGGCCTGTCGCCGTGCGCTGCGGCAGCAGGTCTGGTGGAAAAAGCTTCTGTACCGCTATTGGTTTGCCGTTCTATGATACGAGAAAGGAATAGACCCGATGGAAGAAAAATTTATTTTGGAATGGGAAAGATGCCGTGCTCTGGCGGCGGAAGCGGGGGTGCGGATGCGGCCGGTTCCGCCGGCGGAGGCCATGAAAACCGCCCACTGGTTCCTCTCCGGTAGCCGCACCAGCGACGGCTTCCGGGTCCTGGCACAGTGCCATCACCTGGAATGGAGCCTGGAGGCCCTGGCAGTGCAGGGGCGCTTCACCGGGCTTTTCTCCGACCAGGAGGCCAATGAGGCCCTGACCCGGCTGATGGAGGCGGGGTACTTTGACTGAAATATGAGATACGAGATATGGGATAGAAGATAGTTAGGAATTAGGAGTTAGGAATGTGATTATCCGGTAAATTGTAATTTGAAGCGCAGGGCGCTTCACCCCAAGCGGGCAGGGCCCGCAGCCAATTTCGCACGGGGATGGTCTGTGGTCGTTACCCCAATATAAGCCCGGTAACGATTTTGCAGCACGTCGTTGGTTGCTGTGGCGCGGAAGCGCCCAAGGCTCCCGAAGTGTAAGGGGTAAGCGAAGCGCAGTGGCGGTAGTGAATGACAGCCCGGCGGGCTGTCAGAGCCGCCACCGGGTTTGCCGCAGCTTTCCTGTCAGCGAAGCTGACTGAGGGACTGTACAGCAGGCACTGAAATGACTGCGCAATCCAATGTGGAAAGGTACAATCCAATTCTCCACCTTTTTTATAATAACAGGGAGCACTGAAATAAAGGAATTGCGGTAGACGAACTCTTCCGGTATTCGCCCGACATGGTTGAAATATAGAATATTTTACTGCGCAGTCCCTCAGTCACGGCTTCGCCGTGCCAGCTCCCCTTACACAGGGGAGCCTCCCTCAAAAGCCGTTACCCATTACCGCTCAACGTTCTGCCCAGAAAGCGTCGGACAGCGGGCG
>JAETOP010000004.1 GCA_021771675.1 Oscillospiraceae bacterium
CAATACGGCGTTATCGTCACTTGCCATACATACAGTATGGCTTGCGTTCCTCTGCCTTGTCTTGCGCCAATATCCCTACGCTGCTGATTAAATCTTTTTATCAAGAATTAGTATGAGAAACTGCGGTTTTAACCTGCGCAAGTGCCATTTGAAAAGTTATCCAAAACCCCGATAAACAAGCAGACCCTTTCTGTTTCCAGATAGGATCTGCTTGTTTTCTTAGGGATTATTTGACAGCCCCTTTTTGCAGGTGCTCATGCTGATTCTTCAAACCATTCCTGTGAGATTCAGCAGCGTGTGCCAGACAATGCTGCCCCACAGGCACCCGGTTTTTTGGTATGACCATGCAAACAGAGTCCCAATGGCGGCGGTATAAAGGATTTGAAAAATCGCACCCCGGAAGCCAAGAACTCCCATGTTTACGGCATGCATCAAGCCGAAAATCACTGCTGACAACAGGATGGGACTTCCGAGTCTATCGCGGCCGACACCCAGGAGGACACCGTGAAACAGCATCATCCGCCCCATCAGTTCTTCTCCCAGTGCGGTGCTGCAGATCCACACAAACTGCCCCGGGGTGCAGCCCCGGTAGCCTGCCACAGCCAGATTGATTCCGCAGAGCAGACCAACCGGGGCACAGTACAGCAGGCTTTTTCCCAGCCCCTTGATTCCGAAGGAGCGGCGAAAATCAGCTTGGTAAAACCTTACCGCTGCAAAACAGGCCAGCGCTCCCGGAAGGAGATACCGAAAAACGGACTCAGCAAGGTATTGGGTTTCACCGGGGAAGAATAGACCAGGAACCAGGGTCAGCAAAACATAGATCCAGCAGGCGCTTTTGAGAGGCTCTCTCCGGCAGTATTCAGCCATGCTCACCATCCTTTTCCTCTGTGCGGCTGGCGTAAGCTTCGGTGCGCTTGCGCCGCAGCTCCTGGGCACGCCGGCGGTTCATGCAGGTGGCGCACAGCTCAACACCAGGATTGGGTGGGAAGGGGTTGCCGCACTCGGCGCAGTTGCTTGTGGGAAAACGTCCCAGTGCCACTGTGCGAAGGTGGGACAGTTTCACCGGCAGGATTCCCGAAATACCGTCGCTGCGGCAGGTATTTTGACAGATTCCACAGCCGGTACACCTCCATGCGTCCACTGCCACAGTGAACGTACTCTCGCCTGGCAGGAGCTTTAGGGCATCGTTAGGGCAGGCATGGGCACAATAGCCGCAGTTGTAGCAGTGGTCGTTGAAGCGTGGGAGAACCATTCCGAATTTTTCTCCGGATTCCGGGTTTTTCTGCCTGGCCTCATCCACAGCATCCCGGAGCATCGCCCGGTAAAACAGGGCGTTATCCCGTTTGCTCTCCACTTTGGGGAGCATGGCAAAGGCTTTATCCAGTGGCGTGCTCCCCATAAAGTGCAGCAGCTCCCGCCGGCTTACGGTTTCTTTCGGCGGTGTATAGGACTGATTTTCATCCGCCAGAATGGTGACGGCTTGCCGAAACCGTTCCTCTCCCAGAAACTTTCGGAGGGTTTCCAGATTTGCCTGAATGATCGCATACTCTGCCTTGCAGGCGCATTCGGCGCATTGCCGAAGGGAAATGACCACACCCTTTTGCAGCGCAGCATATGCAAGCTGCTCCCAGGAGATGGCGGCAAGGCAGTGCAGGCTCAGTTGGAAGGTGTGCTCTTCTGAATTACAGCCCACGGTGAGGGGGCCTCTTTTGGCTGCGGCCATCAGGTAGGAGTTTACTCTGTCAGCTGGGGGCACGATACAGCGAGCGGGGCAGGCTGCCGCACACAGGCCGCACCGAATGCACTGATCCCACACGGGGTGCTTTCGCTTACCGGTGGGATAGATGTGTTCCGGGCAGATGTCAGCACAGGCGGTGCAGCTCTCCCCTTGGGATTTACGATTTGTGCATCTGTTGGCGATGTATTGGGGCGTACGGGTGATTCCGTATACGCCTTCCAATCGTTCTTTAATTGTATACATTTTTTGTCCTCACAGAGCATTAATCCGGGAAACCGGAGGGTTTCCCGGATATCCGATGCGCTTATTCCTTGGATTTCTGGGAATCTTTTTTCCCCACGGCAGCCTTTGCCGCTGCCCAGCGGCTGGATTTGGCCCGCTTTTCCTTTTCTTTCCGGTCATTCTCCTCCGGATCGATTCCCTGAGCGATCAGTTTCTGGCGACGCTTTTGATACACCGCAGCGCTGATCAGCACGCTGATCTCAAAAAGCACATACATGGGGATTGCCACCATGACCTGAGAAGCAATATCCGGGGGTGTGATGATGGCGCCGGATACTAAACACAGCACAATCACAACCCGGCGTCCGCCTCGCATCCACTGGGGACGCAGCAGGCCAAAAGAAGTCAGAATCGCTGCCACAACAGGAATCTCAAAGATCAGGCCAAAGGAAAACAGCAGAGATACAATATAGCCCACATATTCTTTGATGCTGTACATTCCACCGATCCCGACGGTATTCAGGGACAGGAAGAATTGCAGGGTAAAGGGGATCACCACAAAAGTGGCGAACAGCGCTCCCAACGCAAACAGGATCAGTCCCGCAAACAGCACCAGAAGGAATCTGGCTTCCTCCGAACGTTTCAGGCCGGGGCCTACGAATTTGACGATTTGCCATATGATAATGGGGGAATCCACCACAAAAGCGGCGATCAGAGATACTTTGATGTACTGGGCCAGCAGTTCGGAAACACCGGTCTGCACAAAGAAATAGCCCTTAGCCAGACTCATGGCATAGGTTATGAACTGCGGCGCAAAGTAGTAGCAGCCGAGAACCGCTGCCACATAGGTCACTGCGATTACGACAAGACCGGCCCGGAGCTCATGGAGATGTTCCCAGACGGACATATTCCTGTCGTTATTTGCACGCTGGTTTTTATCTGTCTTATTTGCCATAATGGCCCTCGATTTCATTCAGCGCTGTTTTCTTTTTCAGATTCGGATTTTGCCTTACCGGCATCCTCCTTGTCCAGCTCTTCCTCTATACCCTTCTTAAAGCCGCTGATGGTCTTGCCCAGGGTCTTACTGAGCTTGGGAAGCTGGGTAGGTCCAAATAGAACCAGAATGATTGCCAGAATGACCAAAAGTTCGGTCATTCCCATTTTACCGATAACTGCGTTAAACATAAAAATTTCACCTTTCCAAATAATGTAGATTGGGGCATCCGCATTTTGCGCTGCCTTTTTAGCTGCCGGCTTCTACTATGTCAGCCTTAGCTGGCCTTGAATCTGCTATTATTCAGCATCTTCAACGAATTCTGCCATTTCCAGGGTATCTGCCAGGTCTTTCCGGGGAGCTTCCTGGGAAGCATCATGTTCCGGCGTTTTCTTTTCCGGTGTGTCCTTCATGGCGTGTTCAAGATCGCGGAACGATTTGTTCACATCTTTTGACACATCTTCAAAGGGCTTTGAAATATCGTCCACGGAGTCGTTTAACTCCTTGGTGAGATCCTCAAAGGGTTTGGTAATCTCTTTTAGGGGCTCCTGCATTTCCTGCAGGGGTTCCACCACGGTTTCCCGCAGTTCCTCCGTCAAGGAAGAGAGATATACTTTCAGAATCCTCAGCCATTTTCCGATTTTCCTTGCGTACAACGTCGTTCTTTCAGGCCCCAGAACTACCAGCATTGCCACAAGAATGATCAGTAGCTCTGTTCCTCCGATTCCCATATCCGGGTAATCATCCTCCTTTCTGTGTGGTCGGCCGCCGGAGGCTTTCCGATTGCCGCCTGTATATCCTATTTCCTGCCTGCCCTGGAGGGACAGGCAGGAAATGAAGATATTCGTTACAGAGCGCAGCCGTAGGTCACGGCCCTGACTCTGTGATGATGATAAATCTCCTCGTTGGGAGTCATGTTGTGGGCGTAGGACATGGCCAGCTTCTCCACAGGGTCGGCCTCCATGAAAGTACCCAGGTCGCCGGAACTGCCGAAATTGTCGAAATGACCGTTGTGGCCATATTTTTGTCTGACCACAATCCGGAAGCCCATGCTGTAACCATAGCCTTCGTAGTATCTGCTCTTCTCGCCGGGGACGCCGACAAAGTCGGGGTAATGGTGATTTTCCAGCTGATTGGACATAAGCATTGCAACAGAACCGGTGGACAGAAACTTTTCGCCCTTATAGATGCCGCCATTGGCCAGCATCTGCATAAAGGCAGCATAGTCTGCCGCAGAGGAAACCACCAAGGTGCGGGCGCCTACGGGCGTCCGGGCGGGGTCATACCATCTGTCCAGCTCGCCGTCGTCGGCAGTAAAGGAGCCGTCGGGGTTCTTATGGTAAGCTGTGACCACTCTGTCCCTGTTGTCGGGAGTGATGTAGGTGTCGGTATTCTTCAGACCCAGAGGCTTGATGATCCGCTCCTGATAGACTTCCCGCAGGGGTTTTCCGGTGATCACTTCAATCACGGCACCCGCAATCTGCACGCCGTAGCCGTAATGCCAATGGGAGTAGGGCTCGAACATCAGAGGCACATCACCCATGGCGCGGACTTCTTCCTGCAGCGTGGGGGTGACGCCCTTGGCGTAGAGTGCTTTCAGCCGTTGGTTCATGGCAGCGTAGGTGGGAACGTCCACATCGTCTGTGGGCAGAACCAGATTGGGCAGACCGCACATGGTGGCAACCGCAGTACGGATGGTGAGAGGCCGGGACAGGGGAACTACCTGCAGGTCACCGTTGGGGCCAACCACAAACTTCTTGGGATTCTTATACTCGGGGAGGTAATCGCTCAGGGGATCGGAATACAGGAACTTGCCTTCCTCAAACAGCATAGCCAGAATGGTATAGGCGAACAGGTTGCTGGCATCCTCCTGACGGAACATGGAATCTTTGGTGACAGGCTTTCCGGAAGCGATGTCGGCATAGCCGTAATAGCCTTCATAGACGATGTCATCCCCCTGCATAACGGCGCAGGCGCAGCCCGGCACGGTTCTCTTTTCGGCAAACTCCTTCAGGAGATTGTCCAGCTTCTTAAAATCTTTTTCCATAGAAAGGCTCCTTTCTGGTATTATACCATACCGGTCAACGCCGTATGGCTTTCTGAGACTTATTTTTTTCTCCACAGCTTGTCCGCTGCCAGACGGTACATTCCCTTGCGCACCTCAGGAATTTCCCAATCGCCCATATGGACGGTGTCCTCAAAGATAATGGGCTGGGAGAAGTCCTCGGTGAAGGGTTCCCACTTGGGCATGGGGGTGCCGTCGTCATCCAGACCATTGGGATCTCCGGTTTTGGCAAAGTTGGTCCAGTAGTTGCAGACCTGTCTTGCCAGATCGTAGTGCTTGCCACGGAAGGGCCGCCAGCACTTCTGAAGGGTTTCAAAAACGAACCACAGATCTGAGGAATGGAATGCGCCGGGGTGATCAGGGCCGGGGATTTCGGGATCAAATACGTAAAGCCATGCGGGACGGCCGGCATCCACAGCGCGCATGGTCAGCAGGCGGGATCCGAAGGGAGAACCGCTGACCTTGGTGCTGGCAAGGATCTTCTCCAGGTCGCCGGACCCAAAGTCACACAGCTCCAGAAATTCGTCTGCGTATTCGCCGTACAGGGTGCGGGCATTCCGTTCGAATTCCTCCAGACTCTTGGCGCGGATTACGTCAAAGTGCTCGTTGGTGGTGCTGCCGGTCATAATGGGAATATCCAGGAACTTACCGTCTGCCAACAGGTGTGCCGGCTGATCCGGCAGGAAGCAGCCGTCCACAACATACTGCCACTGGCCCAGACGCTTCTCACGGAACTCATCACACTTCTGCAGTACCGTCATGGCATCCACCCTGCGGGCTTCCTCCAGATTCTTAACACCCAGAAGATCGAAGAACCGGACACCGGCTGCCTCCGCCTCTTCCAGCGTGTAATAATCGGCACCGTGGGCTCCCAATGCGAAGTTCAGACCGGTGCTGCTCTGGGTGATGGCCTTCTTGATATAGCCGCCCTCATTCAGCGGACTGACAATCTGGCTGACAACGCTGCGGCCGCCGGCAGACTGACCGAAAATGGTGATATTGTCGGGATCACCGCCGAAATTGGCAATGTTTCTTCCCACCCAGTCAATGCCGGCCTTCTGGTCATATAGGCCGAAGTTGGTGCAGTGCTTGCCGCCGCACTCTGCGGTGAGCTCGGGGTGAGCCAGCCACGCAAAGGCGTTGGTGCGGTAGGCAATGGAAACCATGACCACCCCCCGGGTCGCAATACGCTCGCCGTCAAACTCCATCTCGCCGGGATAGCCGCCCTGCAAACCGCCGCCGAAAATCCACACCATAACCGGCAGCTTCTCATCGGTGGTCTTTGCGGGGGTCCAGATATTCAGATACAGGCAGTCCTCGCTGATTTTCAGATCAGGATCGATATGCCATTCATTTGCGTAAGTGGAGCTGACATCATCCCGGCGATAAATCGTTCCGTACATATCTTCCACATTCTGCATGGGAGAAGGGGCGAACTCATAGCAATCCTTCACCCCCTCCCAGGGCTCCACGGGCTGGGGAATGCGCCAACGATTTTTGCCTACGGGGGGTGCTGCGAAAGGAATGCCTTTGAATACGCTGACATAAGTATCGCCTGCAGCCTGACCGCGAACCAGACCGCCTTCGGTTTTTGCAACACGAATCATTGTAATACTCTCCTTATCGATGTTCTGGGCATCGCAGGAAGGGGGGTGCCCTCCTGTGTTTATCCGTTACACTTTCTTTTTGCGCCACAGCTTGTCAGCTGCCAGACGATACATCCCCTTCCGAACGGGGGGCAGTTCCCAGTCACCCATGTGAATGGTGTCGCCCAGAATGATGGGCTGGGAGAAGTCCTCGGTGAAGGGCTCCCACCTGGGCATGGGGGTACCGTCATTGTCCAGACCGTTGGGATCGCCGGTCTTGGCGAAGTTGGTCCAATAGTTGCACATCTGCCGGGCCAGATCAAAATGCTTGCCACGGAAGGGCCGCCAGCACTTGCCCAGGGTTTCAAATACAAACCACAGGTCGGAGGAATGGAACACGCCGGGATTGTCGTAGCCGGGCATCTCGGGGTCGAAGACGTACAGATAGGCAGGCCGTCCGCCCTCTGCCGCCCGCATGGTCAGCAAGCGGGATCCGAAGGGAGAGCCGCTGACCTTCGTGCTGGCAAGAATCTTCTCCAGATCGCCGGACCCAAAGTCGCACAGTTCCAGGAATTCGTCGGCAAATTCGCCGTACAGGGTGCGGGCGTGCTGCTCAAACTCCTCCAGACTCTTGGCACGGATTACGTCGAAGTGCTCATTGGTGGTGCTGCCGGTCATAATGGGAATGTTCAGGAACTTGTTGTCTGCCAGCAGGTGCGCAGGCTGATCTGGCAGGAAGCAGCCGTCCACAATGTACTGCCACTGTCCCAGTCCCCTGATGCGGAACTCATCGCCCTTTTCCAGAATGGTGGTGGCATCCAATGCACGGGCCTCCTCCAGGGACTTGACACCCAGAAAGTCAAAGAACCGAACACCGGCAGCTTCCGCCTCCTCCAGCGTGTAATAGTCGGCGCCGTGAGCACCCAAAGCAAAGTTCAGACCGGTGCTGCTCTGGGTGATGGCCTTCTTGATGCAGCCGCCCTCATTCAGCGGACTGACAATCTGGCTGACAACGCTTCTTCCGCCGGCGGACTGGCCAAAAATGGTGATATTGTCGGGATCACCGCCGAAATTGGAGATGTTTCTTTCCACCCAATCAATACCGGCTTTCTGATCGAACAGGCCGAAGTTGGTGCAGTAGGAGCCGCCGCACTCCGCCGTGATCTCCGGATGGGCAAACCAGGCGAAGGCATTGGTGCGGTAGGCGATGGAAACCAATACAACACCTCGGCTGGCGATTCGCTCACCGTCATACTGCATTTCGGAGGTGGAGCCAAACTGCAGGCCGCCGCCGTAGATCCACACCATGACAGGCAGCTTTTCGCCGGGCTCCCTGGCGGGCGTCCAGATGTTCAGATACAGGCAGTCCTCGCTCATTTCCCGGGCGTTGTGATTATGCCATTCTCTGACATCGGCGTCGGAGGCAGGTCTTTGCATCCCGATGGGGGCGTAATCAAAGCAATCCTTCACTCCTTCCCAGGGCTCGGCTGGCTGGGGAACACGCCAACGGTTTTTGCCCACAGGGGGGGCCGCAAAGGGAACACCCTTGAAAGTGGTAATGTAGGGATCGCAGGTGCGCAGACCGCGAACCATTCCGCTTTCTGTTTTCGCAATAAAAATCATGGTGTTGTCACTCCCTATTTATAAGATGTATTTTTCAGGCAGAGACACTGTCTGCATATTTTTTCTCATCATAGCGGGTCTTGAAGAACAGTACGGGCCAGCCGAAGAGAATCAGGAAAACCGCCACAGAGACGAACATGGTTTCATATCCCGTGCGGCTGGCGATAATGCCGCCCACCGTGGGACCAAGGGCATTGCCGATGTCGTTGCCCATGTAGCAGGTGCTGCTGACAACGCCGGCCTTGTCCCGACCCAGCTGCTTCAGGCAGTGCGCCTGAATGGACGGTGCGCCAGTCCCCTGCCCCAGAGCCTTCAGCACACCTGCGAACATGATTGCCCAGGCAGATGTGGCTTTGCCGAGAATCAGCATACTCACGGCGGCCAAAGCGATGCAGGGATACAAAATAAACTTGATGCCCTTGCGGTCATACAGCTTGCCGGTAATGGGTCTGGTGGCGATCATAATCACGGAATAGGCGGTGAAAAAAACACCAACACCTTCAATGCAGCGCTCGTCGCCGATAAGCGCCAGGAAGCTGTTTACGATGCCGTTGCAGCAACTGAACAGTCCTGTCAGCAGAGCGAAGGGAAGGATTTCCACAGAGATGAAATCATTGATGTCGAATTCCTTGCTGCGAAGGGGCTGCCTGGGCTCCTGCCGGTAGGGAACAATGAGGAATGCCAGATTGGGTACGATGGTGCCAATCGCCGCAGCTACAAAGCAGGCATTATATCCCATGTGTTCCACAAGCCATAAGCCAATATTGGGCCCCATTGCCGTGGCCAGCGTGGTGGTAACTACTGTCCAGCCGATGCCTTCTCCCATTTTGTCTTTGGGGATAAACATGGTATTGAACGCCAACAGTGCAACTGTGGAGAAGGAGAACGAAATACCATGAAACAGTCTGACTACCGTTACCATCTCTACGGATTTGGAAACGGAATATAAGTACATACAAAGGCCTGTGGTTATGCCGGTAACAGCGATGATTACTTTCTTGTTGAACCTGTCGCTGGACAGCCCTGCGAAGGGACGGGCAAACATGGCGGCGAGAGACATTAGGCCGGAAATCGTGGCAGCGACCGCCACCGTAGCGCCGACACTGATGGCATACTTGGACACAATGGGGGTGATCATCTGGGAAGATGCATGATTCACCATACCCAGCAGCAGAATAATGATATACCATTTATTCCACAGTTTGGTCGGCTCCTGAAAGGATTGGGAACTTGTATTTGCCATAAAAACCTCGGTGTATTATCGTTAATGCTGCTATTTTTATAACTGCGGAACAATGAATTTCCGCAGCTCGTGCCCCCTGGGAGGGCAGGGCCGGCAAGACCCTGCCCCCTTGCGGGACAAAGAAAACATGAAGAATCAATCAAAGTATGCGTCCGCAATGTACAGGTTATCCTTGGTACGGAACCAGTTGTGCAGCTCTGCGGTGCTCAGGGTGACGATCTTGGACTGGGTGATGGGGAAGAAGTAGAAGAACTTGCCGTCCAGATAGCCATCCTGGATTTCCTTGGCGATCTTGGCGAACTCCTCACGATCCAGGGTGGAGCTCATCTTGCTGCCCAGGCCGAACAGCTCGGCAGCATTTTCAGGCTCGGTGACATCGAAGTGGCAGATCTTGTGGTAGGTGCCGCCCTCGATGAAGTTGCTGCCCCAGGTCATGCCGTAGCCGCCGAAGTCACGAATCCACAGATCCCAGTTATCAACGCCGCCGATAATGTCGCTCTGGGTTGCGGCGTCATAAGTCTGGATGTCCAGATCCAGGCCGATCTTGGACAGGTAGTTCTTCAGCATCTCGGAAGCGGCAACAAACTGAGCAGTGCTGTTGATGACCATAACCAGCTTTCCGCCATTTGCAAACTCGGTCTTGGCCAGATATTCCTTTGCCTTGTCCACATTGTACATATTCTGCCACCAGTCAGCGGTGTCCTCCAGGCCGTACAGGGTGCTGGCCAGGATGGTAGTGGGCTCGGAGCCCATGATGCCCCATGCTGCCTTGACAACGGTCTTCCAGTCGATGGCGTGGGTGACGGCATGACGCAGGTTCACGTCCTTTAGGTTGCCCGCAATGTTCATACCCATGATGGACATAACGTCGCCGCTGTTCTCAACACCGGAGATCTGCTCGCCGTACCGGCCGGACAGAACATTCTGGATGTCGGGAGTGGCTGGGCTGAACAGAATATCGACGCCGCCGGTCTCCAGCTCCATCATTGCGACGGT
This sequence comes from Oscillospiraceae bacterium, assembly GCA_021771675.1. Next base: position 10,468 of record JAETOP010000004.1, read on the forward strand.
GTTGTCGGCGATCACGCGGAAGGTGACAGTCTCGATGTTGGGAACCAGGAAGTGGGTGTGGTCGGCTTTCAGCGTGATGTGGTCGCCGGAAACCCACTCAGTGATCTCATACATGCCGCAGGTGCCTTCGCTGCTGTACCAGTAATCAGCTTCCTTGCCCTCATCAACGTACTTGTTGTAGACCTTTTCGCTCCAAATGTGGACGAAAATGCCCATGATAAACAGAAAGTTGCCGTCCTGACGGGTCATGGGAATGTACAGGGTGCTGTCATCGACGCAGGAGATGTTTTCAAAATCAATATAGCTGAAGCGGACATTGGTGCTGAAACGTCTGACGCTGAAAGCCAGATCAGCGGAGGTCACGGGATCACCATTGTGGAAATGGGCGCCATCGCGGACGTGGAAGGTAGCGCCCATGTGGTCGTCGTCCCAAACCATGGAGTCGCAGATGCTGTACTTGTTGATCTGCATGTCGATACCGCCATCGACATAACCGGGAGCCAGCATATTGCCGCCAACCAGGTTAAAGACGTTTGCGGGAGCTACGTACAGGCCGCCGGAATTGGGGTCCATGGAGCCGTCATCGGAGGGAATACGGACAATCAGCTCGTCCTTGTTGGTGGTGAATCCGGTGGGGATGTCATCAACGTTGACGGGATAGCTGGAACGGAAGGTGCCCTGAGTCAGGAAATCCCAGTCATCAGGATGCTCGACAACTGGCAGTTCGGTGGGGTCTGCGGCGCCCTGGGTAGCCTGGGTTGCGGTGGGGGCAGGATCATCGGTCTTGCCGCAAGCACACAGAGCGGCCAGGCTCACAGCGGTCAGGCTGGTCACGCCGGCGGCTTTCAGGAAATTTCTGCGGTTCATTTTCATACTTTTTCTCCTTTCATGTTGCAGGTCACTTTTTAAGGAAGCTCTGATGAAATCGACAAGAGCTGCCACGCAGCCGATTTGTTCAGAGTTTCCTTCAGGGAATGAATTTCCCCTTTTGAACGGATTATATCTTTTCCAGGTTATGGCAGCGAACCATATGACCGGGCTCATATTCCCGAAGCTCCGGGGTCTGGGTTCTGCAAAGATCTGTGGCGTAATGGCAGCGGGCAGCAAAGCGGCAGCCGGGGCCGGGATTGATGGGAGAGGTCAGTTCTCCTTCCAGGGGGATGAACTCCTTTTTGTGATGCACATCGGGCACGGGAACAGATGCCAGCAGTGCTTTTGCATAGGGGTGCAGGGGCTTCCTGAACAGGGCTTCCTTATCCGCCAGCTCCACCATCTCGCCCAGATACATCACCATGATTTCATCGGAAATGTAACGGACAACACTCAGGTCGTGGGTGATGAAGATGTAGGTCAGCTTCTGCTGTTCCTGAATGTCCAACAGCAGATTGATGATCTGCGCCTGAATGGAAACGTCCAGAGCGGAAACGGGCTCGTCACAGATGACAAAATCAGGCTCCATGATCAGTGCACGGGCGATGCCGATTCTCTGCCGGCGGCCGCCGTCCAGCTCATGGGGATAGGTGTTGACCAGACGCCTTGCAAGACCTACGGTATCCATCATGTCATACACCTTCTGCTCGATCTCAGCGGAGGTCAGCTTGTTCTCCCGGTGCTTGTTTGCAATGGTCAGAGGCTCGGCGATGGTCTGGAATACGGTCATTCTGGGGTTCAGGGAGGAGAAGGGATCCTGGAAAATAAACTGGATTTCGGATCTCAGCTCACTGAGCTTTTCCCGGCTCACATGGGTGATATCCTCGCCCTTAAAAATAATCTGACCGTCGGTGCTCTCATACAGATGCATGATGGTACGGCCCAGGGTGGACTTGCCGCATCCGGATTCACCGACCACGCCCAGCGTTTTGCCCTGTTCAATCTTGAAGGAAACACCGTCCACTGCGTGAAGCAGACCGTTTCTTACCGCAAAATACTTTTTCAGTTCCTTGACTTCCAGCATAGTGTCCATGTTCAGCCCTCCTTCTTCTGCTTGCGCATACAGCGGCAGAAATGTCCGGGTTCGATTTCAGCCAATTCAATCTCCGTTTCCCGGCAGGCATCCGTTGCGTACTTGCAGCGCTCCGCAAACTTGCAGCCCTTGGGCAGATTGGAAGGATCAGGCATCATGCCGGGGATGGGAATCAGACGGCTTCCGCTGGAAACGCTGGGCAGAGAATCAAACAGACCTTCCGTATACGGATGGGCGGTGCGGTCAAAAATATCCTCCGCAGTGCCCATCTCAACAATCTCGCCGGAATAGATCACAGCGACCCGCTGGCACATTTCGGCGATGACGCCAAGATCGTGGGTGATCAGCAGAACGGCTGTGCCGTTTTTGGTTTTCAGGTCGTTTATCATCCGCAGCACCTGCGCCTGAATTGTAACGTCCAGAGCGGTGGTGGGCTCGTCAGCGATCAGCAGCTTGGGGTTGCAGGCCAGGGCCATTGCGATGATAACTCTTTGCTTCATACCGCCGGAGAACTGGTGGGGGTACTCACCGAAACGCTCCTTGGGAATGCCTACGACCTCCAGCATCTCGGCAGCCCGGCGCTTTGATTCCACCTTGCTGACCTTCTGGTGCAGGAAGATGACCTCGGCAATCTGCTCGCCGACGGTGTCCACTGGGTTCAGGGCGGTCATGGGATCCTGGAACACCATGGAGATCTCACCGCCGCGGATCTTTCGCATTTCTCTGTCGTGGAGCTTCAGCAGGTTTTTTCCATTCCAAAAAATCTCACCGTCAATAATTTTTGCGGGAGGAACCTGCAACAGGCGGAGAATGCTCAGGGCGATACTGGTTTTACCGGCGCCGGTCTCGCCCACCAGGCCCACGGTTTCGCCCTTGTGAATATCGAAGCTCACGTCCCGTACAGCTTCACAGGTGCCAATTTCTCTGGTGATGTAATGTGTGGTCAGATTCTTAACCGAGAGGATCACTTCATCAGTATTTTCAATACGTTCTTCCATATTGAACACCTCAGTTCTTCAGTTTGGGATCAAGTGCATCGCGCAGGCCGTCGCCGAACAGGTTCATGGACAGAACGACAGTTGCAATGGCGATACCCGGAAAAGTGACCAGGTAGGGATAGTCCCGGATGTACTGTCTGGAGTTTGCAATCAGAGAACCCCACTCCGGCGTAGGCGGCTGAACGCCCAGTCCCAGGAAGCTCAGGGAGGAGGCTGCCAGAACCGCAGCTGCCAGCTGACCGGTAATGGTGATAATCACAGGGGAGAGCACGTTGGGAACCACGTGCTTGAAAATGATACGCCAGTCGGAGGCGTCGATACAGCGCGCTGCTTCCACAAATTCCTGATTCTTGATGGCAAGGATGGGGGCACGTACCATCTTCGCAAAACTGGGCACACTGGAAATACCCACGGCGATCATGGCGTTGACAATGCCGCCGCCCAGAGCGGAGGAAATGGCAATGGCCAGCAGCGTGCTGGGGATTGCGTGGAACACGTCCAGCGTCCGCATGATGATGTTGTCCACCTTATTGCCGTAGAAGCCTGCCAGAGAGCCCAGGATCAGACCCAGAGAGGCGGAAATACCGGTGGAAATCAGACCGATGGACAGGGATACCCGGCCGCCGTACAGGATTCTTGCCAGCATGGAACGGCCCAGATTGTCGGTGCCGAAGGGGTATTCCTTACAGGGCGTCATAAAGGCAATGGCGTAATTCTGCTCGTCGTATCCCTCCGGACAGATCACACCGGCCAGGGCGCACAGTATGGCAATCACCAGCAGAATAAACAGGCCTGACATGGCGGTTTTGTTCCGCACCAGGCGTTCCAGCGCCTCTCGCATCATGCTCCTGCGCTTGATCTGCTTCAGAGCGTGGTTTTCATTTTGCGTTGTCTTATTCATGATTCAATCCCCCTTCAAGACTTCTGGGATTTTTTCAGCAGCTTGGGTATCTTGAGGCTTCCGCCGCTGTTTTTGAGAGCAGCCTTGACTCTGGGATCGATTGCGGCATACACCAGGTCAATCAAAAGGTTAATTACCGAAGCGGTAACTGCCACCAGAAGCACGCTGCCCCGGATCAGCGGATAGTCACGCTGATAGATGGCGTTGACCATCAGCTGGCCAAGGCCGGGGATGGCAAAAATCTGCTCAATGATAATGGTGCCGCCCAGAGCTCCGGCGAAGTGACCGCCGACACTGGTGACGATGGGGATCAGGGCGTTGCGCAGCACATGGTGCATTACGACCTTGCTCTCCTTCTGACCCTTACTGCGGGCGGTACGGATGTAGTCTGCGCTGAGGCTGTCCAGCACTGCCGAACGGGTCAGACGGAGCAATCCGCAGGAGCCCAGGATACCGACGGTGGCCATGGGAAGCACCCAGTGGGCCGGGGTGCTGAAGCCGGAAACCGGGAACCATTTCTTTTCCACCGCAAAGTACATTATCATCAGGAGGGCGAACCAGAAGTTTGGCATGGACACACCCAACATACCCATCAGACGTGCCGCGGAGTCGATCCAGTTATTGCGGTTCAGCGCCGCAATAATGCCCAGGAGAATGCCGATGACTGCCGAAATGGAAACGCTGAGCAGGGCTACCAGGAAGGTGGTGGGCCAGCGCTCAAAGATGGTTCTTGTGATATTTTTGGGGCTTCTGTAGGAAATACCGAAGTCACCGTGGAGCACGCCCCACATGTATTTTACATACTGGACGGGAATGGGATCATTTAGGCCGCGCTCCTCACGCCACTGCTCCAGCTCCGCCTCGGTGGCATCGCTGCCCAGGGCCAGGCTGGCGGGGTCGCCGGGAGTGAACGCCTGGAGAAGAAAGATCAGCAGGGTGACGCCGATAATCACCGGTATCATCAATAGCAATCTCCGGATAACGTACTTGATCATTCGCTTTTTCCTCCTTGAATTTTTAAATTAAAGGATAGTATAAAATTGCAGTCATGAATGGCAGCTGCCGTCAGCCGCCAGGGCTGCTTGGGAGCGCCTGCTATTGGTAGCGCTTTCTGCTGCCCTCGTACAGTGCGGCAAAGAATGCGTCCGCACCGCCTGCGGGGTAAGGGAATGCTTCTACCAGCACGTATTTTCCGGGCTGATTGTACTGCTCCAGAACCTGCTGCGCCGCAGCAATCTGCTCTTCTTCGGTTGCGTTGGGCGGCAACTCAACCGATACTGCAATATGAATGCGATCTCCGAAATCATCGTACATCTGCTTTAGATGATTCATGGGCTGGGGACGCCAAAGGTCAATGCCGACGGAACTGATGGCGTCGAGCATCATTTCGGAGTGTCCGCAGGAGTGAAGCTCAAAGATCACGCCCCGTTTGTGGCAGTGTTCCGTCATCCGGGCGATGTAGGGGGCGATCATCTCCAGCCACACAGCTTTGGAGAAAAAAGGCGCCCGCTGGGAACCCCAGTCATCGTGGAACACATACCAGCTGATACCGAAGTAATTGATGCACTTGTCCAGAATCTGAATGTAAACATCGGTCAGCGCAGAAAACAGTTCCTTGACCGCATCCTTCTGATCCTCATCAATCAGCGCCAGAGCGGCATTTTCAAAGCCCATGAAGGAGATCAGCCGTTCAAAATAGCCGGTGAACTGGGTCAGCAGGATGGGCACATCCACGTTCAGGTATTCCGCATTTCGCTTTGCGGAACCCCTCCAGTCCCAGGATTCCACATCCGGGAAGGAGATGACTTCTTTCCAGTCGTTGGCATCCTCCAGAGCGGGCACACCGGGACGCACCATGGAGCCCCGTACCGCAGGGTCATAGACCCAGTTGATGCCAAACAAATCCGGGCCGCCCTTCACATCCGTGGGATTTTCCTCAAAAACCTTGCCCCTCGCCACATTGTCCGGGATGATCTCCGGGCCGAATACCCGGTACTCGCCGTAAGGCATCCAGACAGGCACTTCGCCGGATACAAACCGCCTCATGTTTTCTGACACAGAAACCGGCGTGCGGAAGCCGGGTTTCCCCTCCGGACCGGGCCTCATGGTGGAGTAGCGGAAGGCTATCTCCAATTCATCCGGAGAAAAAGTGATGTTTTCCATGGCTGTACTCCTCCGTTCTCCCACACGGGACTGTGGTGCAGCCGCTGCGGGAATCCTTCTGGTATTTCGTTACTTTTGCAGCAGAATCATTAACGATAATCCTTTGCATTAACGATAATAATACATAGATTTTGGAACGTCAAGTAGTGTAAAAATTTTTTGTAAGATATGTCAATTCTTGTCAAAGCAGTTTGTGACATTTTACATTGAAAAAACGTTTTTGAGATATGGACAGATGTACGCTGTAAAAAGAAAAGCAAAACCCGGCAGCGAGCCGCAAGGCCCGCTGCCGGGGAATGGATTGTAGTGAATGCCGGCTCTCTCCCGAATGTCCGGAAGGCAGCCGCTTACTGATGGTAGGAGTAGCGGTTGCCGTTCAGAGTTTTCCAGACCGCATCGATCTGCTCCATGGGCAGGGGCTGTTCGCTCTCACGCTCCACCCAGTCCAGATTTTGCTGCAGCTGCTCCAGACGGCTGAAGCCTACAATCACGGAGGTGACGTTTTGGGATGCCAGCAGCCACTTCAGAGACATTTCAATCATGTTATAGCCGAAAGCCTCCGCAATCTTGTTCAGTTCCTCCACGGCATCCAGGTTGTTGTCATGAAAATAGCGGTTGGCGTAGCCCTTCTCCCGGGAGAACCGGCTGTCGGGGGCAGGGGCGTTCTTCCGGTGCTTGCCGGTGAGCAGACCGCCGGCCAGAGGATTGTAGGCAACCAGCCCCATGGGATGATTCTTCAGCATGGGAATCATCTCATCCTCAATGCCCCGGGTCAGCAGATTGTAGACGCTTTCGGTCATTGCGGGGGGCGCCAGATGCATTTCCTTTGCCTTCAGATAAACTTCCAGAGTCTGCCATGCGGCGAAGTTGCTGATGCCGTAGTAACGGATCTTGCCGGCCCGGATCAGATCATTGGCGGTGATAATCAGATTCTCCACGGAAACCGTCCAGTCGGGGAAGTGGTAGTACAGAATGTCAACGTAGTCGGTGCCCATGCGCTTCAGGCTTGCATCCACTGCGCAGACCACATGGCAGCGGCTGAGACCGGAGCCGTTGACATCGGGGGACATGGGGCCGCCGCACTTGGTTGCCAGAATGATGCTGTCACGGATGGGCTGGATGGCCTTGCCCAGAATGGTTTCACTGGTACCGGCGCTGCCTCTGAAATAGCAGTCTGCGGTATCGATGAAATTGATGCCCCGATCCTTTGCGAAGTGCACAGCGTTGATGGCATCCTTCTCGGCCAGTTGGTCGCCGAAGGTCATGGTTCCCAGACAAATTTCGGATACCCGCAGGCCGGTTCCCGGAAAAAGACGATATTTCATAGTAAGTGCTCCTTTCACTTTTTCATTTTCCCGATTATTGTAGCAGACAAAATCGGACAATGCAAACGGTGGAGCTTTTAAAAAATCAACAAGATTTTTAACAAAAAATTGTACAAGCCTGCCAAAACACAATCCGAAGTATTTTAAACATTTTTTGCTATTAAATACAGCATTATTAAAATCTACATCGTTAATGTTTTATAAATAGCACCACAACTCAATATGAATTTTCCGGATCTGCGCATTAATGCGGCGCAGAAAAAACGGATCGGCTGTAATGTTGACAAATTGCGGGCGGCACGTTCACCGATGAGTACATTTATTCGCAATTTAACCAGTTTTTAACCAATAATTTATTGCATGTTAACAGAAATAGAACGAAATTAAGATTTTTCTTGCTTTTTTGAAAAAAGATGGTAAAGTGAAAATAATGGAAAATAACGGAATTCTCATGAAAAAATGCAGCTGACGGGCACAAATTAATGCTGTCTATGCAGCTGATTTACAGGGGGAAAACCATGCGTATTACATTAAAAGATGTAGCCAGCGAGCTGAATCTGTCCATAAACACGGTTTCCCGGGGTCTGCGGGACATGCCCGATATTTCTCCTGCCACCCGGAAGCTGGTGAAGGAGACCGCCCGGCGGCTGGGCTACCAGCGTAACCTGGCAGCCAGCCAGCTGCGCACCAATCGATCCTATATTCTGGGCATTGCCGTTCCGGACTACGGAAATCCCACCATGGGTAAGATCATCGACTGTGCCGAATTTGTTGCCCGTATGCACGGCTACACGCTGATGACCGGTACTACCAGAGAAACCCCGGAAATCGAGGAGCGTACTGTCGGAAGACTGCTGGAGCAGGGAGTGGATGGCCTGATTCTGGTCCCCACCCTGCTGAACATCAGCCTGCTCAAAAAGATTGAGAGTACAGGGACACCCTACGTGCTGGCATACCGGCGATACCCGGAATACCACTGCAACTACATTTGCTGCAATGAGTTCCTGGGGGGGCAGCTGGTTGCCCAGGCGCTGTATGACCACGGTCACCGGGACTTCCTGTATATTGCCTCCACCCGTGCCCAGCAGATCAGTATCGAGCGCTTCAACGGATTTTCCTCCAAGCTGCAGGAACTGGGGGTATCTCCGGAGCGTATCCATGTGATCGTGTCCAACGGTTCCCGCAGAGATGCAGAACACGCTGTGTCCCTGTGGGCAGAGCAGTGCGCCCCGGGGAAGCACTTCCCGGCCACGGCGGTATTTGCATTTTCGGACTACACCGCTTTTGGTGTTGCTTCGGCGCTGCGGGCAAAAGGCATCCGCATCCCGGAGGACATCTCTGTCATCGGCTATGACAACAACGAATTTTCCACCGTGGTGGGCCCGGCCATGTGCACGGTGGACAATCATATTGTGGACATCGGCAAGAACTCCGCACAGATGCTCATTGATATTCTGAATCGGCCGAATGATGCTCTGCTGAGTCAGCCCCAGGAGATCATCTACCAGCCTGAGCTGGTGTGGCGGAATTCTGTTGCAACATTGATCCCGGAGCACCACCGATAAAAATAAAGGGACGTGGAGCGTTTTCGCCTGGCGGACGATACCAGTTGCGTTCATTCTTTTCCTATCCCTGTTATCCACAACCCCGATATACGAACAAGCAGACCCTTTCTGTTTCCAGAGAGGATCTGCTTGTTTTCTTAGGGGTTATTTAACAGCCCCATTCACATGGAGATTATTCTCTAAGAGAAATATCTGGGACTTATGCAGCAAACAGGGAGGACAGGCTCTGCACATTTTCCATGACGGCCTGCACCAGGGCGGAGAAGTCCTCTTCGCTCATTGCGGTCAGCTCCGTGAAGCTGGGCATGGCAATGGCCTCATCGTCGCTGCGCAGGTTCAGGGTGAGGGTGCCGCCGAACTCCTGGTCGTCCACTTTATCGATGGTCAGGGAGAACAGGGTATCCTCCACGGTGTAGCAGCCGGACAGAGCGTGGGATTCGCCGTCGGCAAGAACGCTCAGCACAAATGTCTTCTCGGCCTTGTTCAGGTCAAAGTTCACGCTGGCTGCCTCCTGATACTCGTCCTCGACGGAGAATTTGCAGGCAAAGGCAGACGCACTGTTTTCCGGGATTTCAAGCTGGAAAGCGGCGACGGCATTGCCATTTTCCACGCACTCCAGACGGAAGAAATCCATCGCCTCGCTGAGCAGCAGGCTGATGGACACCTGCTCGATGCTGTCCTGAACCTCCAGGGAGAATTTCACGGGGGCTTCGGTGGCGGAGCTCATGCAGATGGTAACGGCGCCGGAGAGGCCTTGCAGCTCTTCTCTGGCCTGATCCAGCTCCTGGGGCAGCTCGCTGAGCATGGTCTGCACAAACTCCTCGCCGGTGAGGGACTGGTCTTCCCCGGAAATGGCGCTGTATTGGTCGAAAATAATGGCATAGGCCGCCTGGGCGTCGGTGTTGTTTGCCAGAACGTCCAGGGAAATGAGCATCATATTGATGATGCCGTCTCCATCGACACCGCAGCGCACCTGGTTCACCGGAACGAACACACCGTTGACCTCCACAGTATTTTCGGCGGTTTCAATGGTCAGTTCGGCCAGAACGTCCTCGAGAACGCCGCTGTATGCCTCTTTCAGCACGGCAGAGGCCTGCTGCACGGCTTCGGTGTCCATGGTGGCAACTACCGTGGTCTGAGGCAACAGCTCACCGCTCAGCATGGCCAGGATTTCGTTGTAGCTTTCCTCGTCCAGGGCAAAGGAGGAGCCGGAGTCCGGAGCAAAAATGGAACCGGGCAGGTTTTCAGCCAGAGTGCTCAGGTCAAAGCCGTAGGCTCCGCCCAGCAGAAGACCGTCCACGACCAGAGCCTGGGCGTTTATATAGGCAGAGGCAAATTCGGCTGTTTCGCCCTGGGTGGTTATGGAAGCAATGAGCCCCAGCAGCCCCTTGGCGGTGTCCAGAGCCAGCTTGCCGGAGAAGTCCACGCCTTCAGAGGAAAATACCAGCTCTGCAGAGCAGGTGTCTGAGTCGGCGGAAGCTGTGGCAGCGGGGGCGATCACCAGGGAGAAGACCAGAGCAAGGGCCAAGACCCAGGAGAAAACCTGCAATCCACTGCGGTTTTGAGAATGGGTACGAAGATTCATATGTTATCCTTCCTTTTCTTATATGATAAACTTGCTTCCTACAGGCAGGGAAAATCATGGGTGCCATGTAAGCTTACGGTGATTGTACCAGACCCCGCTTGATAATTCAACTGAAAAAAAGTTCCTTGTGAGATATTGCCAAGGCAGGGATGGTTGCAGACAATTGGCGAGCAACTTTTTTGAGTGTTTTGCCAAGCGTGGATTGAAAGACCCTGTGCAGGACCCGAAGGCGGTGCACAGGGCTTCCTTTAATACCTGATTATGGATGTGCCGACCAGTTGATTCTGAACGGCCTGAATGACGTTATGGAGTATTTGCAGGATGCTGTCCTCACTCATGGTGAGAATATCCTGGAACTGGGGCATCTGGGCAGGGTCGTCCCGGCGAAGGGTCAGGGAGCAGTCCTCCAGGGCCTGGCCGTTGGCGGCGTCGGCGGTGATGACCAGGGTATTCTCCGAAGGCTGCAGGCGTCCGGTGAGCTCGTCAGTCTCGTCCCCATTTTTGATGGTGAGCACATAGGTTCCGGCTTTTTTGTCCCAGAGGAAATGGATCGAGGAGCTTTCCTCATCGTTTTGGGTGGTATGGAATCGGAGGGCAAAGGCATCATCGGTGTTTTCCTCTACCTTCAGGTTTGCGGTGGAGGACTGGCCGTCGGCGGTGCTGCGCACCAGGGAGCAGCGGCTCTCGGGAAGAACAGCTTGGAAGTCGAGCGTTTCACCGCTGCAGGCCAGGCTGGCAGAAACGGACAGCAGCTCCTTGGTCTTCCGGTCACGGGCGATGGAGATGGTGAAGCCGGCACCGGCCTGGGTCAGGGCGTCTTCCAGGGAGGATACGGTTTTGTCCAAATCGAAATCCGTATCCTGCTTCTTGGCATCCCCCGCCTGGGGCAGGCTGCTCAGCAGCTCTTCCAGAGCGGCCTTGGCCTGCGGGTCACGCTCAATTTGCTCCAGCACCGCCCCGGCCAGCTTGGCCATGCCCTTGGCGTCCAGGGTAATGGTGGTTTCGGTGGTTTTGATGGTGCCGGAGTCCAGGATCAGCTCGCCGGGGGCGGTTTTGGTGCTGACGGACTTCAGCAGGGTGGAGAGCAATTTGCCGGTGTCGCCAGTGACGAAAATGGCAGTGGGGCCGTCCGCTCCGCCGATAATGCCCAGGGAATCGTTTTCATCCTGGGAGATAATGACATTGCCATCTGATTCCTTGGCATTGTCCGCCGCTTCGGTGGGCAGCAGAGCGTTGTAGAGCTGCTGATCCAGGGCGAGGACGCTGCCGGAGTCAGGGGCAAAGACGGAGCCGGGCAGGTTTACGGCGGCCTGGCTCAAATCAATGCCATAGGTGTCTTCCAGCAGGTTGGTATCCTGGATGGCAATGGCGCTGCCATTGTAAAACAGCCCCCGCTGGGCCAGAACCTGACCGTCCTCGTCAATCAGCAGGCCCTGGGCGGAGAATACCAGATTCTCCAAATCGGCGCAGAGCCTGACGGCCAAATCCTGACCGTCCAGCTTCACGTTCAGCTGGGCGGAGTAGGAGGCGGGGGCTTCCGCCTGGGCGGTCAGGCCGGGAAGCGCCAGCGTGCAGACAAAGAGCAGCGCCAGCGCCGCCCCAGCCAGTTTCTTAAAATATGGAAACATTGTCATGAGAATTCTCCTTTCGTATCTGTGTGGTTTTCATCATCGAAAATTCACATCCTCATTTTATCAAACCCCAATGTCCAATGCAATAGACATTCTGTGAATTTAAGAAAACCCTAAATATTGGCTATTTCGTTCCGTATTTCAGCGAAGCCAATGCGTCTGCCAGGGCCTCGGCAGCGGTCAGAGCCTCGTCCAGGGTGTCTCCCGCCGCACCCACCTCCACCAGCAGGGTATAGGGGGCCAAATCCTGGTTGAACCGCTGGCCCCGCAGGGACATGGGCCGGGTGATGCCCGGGGCTTGCTCTTCCAGGGTGGTTTGCAGCTTCAGGGCCAGGGACAGGTTATCCTCCCACCGGTCGTTGGGCAGACCGGAATTGCCCAGACCCAGCACCAGCATCAGCTGGGCGCAGTCCTTCCCCTCTACCAAGGTGTGGGTGGAGAGCTGCTTTGCGCCCACCTCGGCGGCGTCCCGGTGGAGATCCAGCACCAGCGTAATGCCGGGATGCTCCTTCAAACAGGCCTGGATGCCCTTGCGGGCGTGGGTGTAGGCGGCGTTGTAGGAGGGATAGTCGTGAAACTCCCGGTCATGGATCACCCGGATGCCCTCTTTTTCCAGACATTCCGCCACCCGGTCTCCGATGGCCAGCATATTGTAATTCTCATCCAGAGTTCGATAGGCGGCAGTCTGCACATAGTCCTCTCCGGTTTTTTCGTAGCTTTCGGAGGTGTGAGTGTGGAGGATCAGCACGGTGGGAGCGGCGCTTTCCAGCTTCCAGTCCAGGGGCGCAGCCATCAGGGCGGCGTAATCCGGCTTCTCCCGGCTGGAGTTGCTTACTTCCACCGCCTCGGCCTGGGCGGCGGTGAACACCGGCTTTTCCGGCTCCGGAGAATCACTCATGGGGGGAGAGGACTCTATGGGATATGGAAAAGAAAAGGACCGAACGCTCTGTTCGGTCTCTTTCTGTATGGGGCCGGAAAAGGAAGGCCAGGAAAGCCTCCCCAGCGCTCCCTGGGGCAGACCCAGTTCAAACACACGAAACAAAATCGTCAACAAAACCACGGAAATTCCAAATTTCCGGGCGCTTTGTACCTGCTCCAATCTGTTCCCTCCGTTATGGCCTTCTCCATCTGGGCCTGGTTTTCAGTTGAATCCGGAGCTGTGTAAAAAATTCCCGCATCAGAGCGGCGGCCTCCTGTTCCAGCACGCCCCCCTCTACCACCGGATGATGGTTAAAGGGCATGTCAAACAGGCTGCACACACTGCGGCAGGCTCCGTATTTTTGGTCCCGGGCGCCGTAGACCACCCGGGGAATGCGGGCATTGATGATGGCTCCGGCGCACATGGGACAGGGCTCCAACGTGACATAGAGGGTGCACTCCCACAGCCGCCAGCCGCCCAGATTCCGGTTGGCCTGGGCAATGGCCTCCAGTTCCGCATGAGCCAGGGCGGACTTACCGGATTCCCGGCGGTTGCGGCCCCGGCCTACGATCTCATCCCCCCGAACAATGACGCAGCCCACGGGAACCTCCCCCTCCCGGGCAGCCTCCCGGGCCAGCGCCAGGGCCTGTTCCATGTAATCCCTGTCCTCCATCGCTGCTTCCTCCATCCTATCACATCAGCTTGAAAAAATCCGCCGAACTTGGGGGCCTTTGAAGTAATCCACTACTGCCGCAGGGCGGCGGTGAAGCCGGTTGTCTGGGTGATGTTCATCTGGGCGTCAACCCACATGGCCTCCACCCCACATTCCTCCGCCAGGGCCCTGCCCTCTTCCAGGGGCAGCAGGAACAGGGCGGTGGAGAGGCAGTCCGCCAGGCCGGAGTCGTCGCAGAGAATGGAAACGCTTCGCCAGTAGGTGGAGGGCATCAGAGTTTCCGGGTCGATGATGTGGTGATAGTTTTTCCCGTCCACGGTGTAGCTGCGCTGATAGTCGCCGCTGGTCACCAGACTCTGCCCCGCCAGGCTCACCACGCACAGATTGGCCTCCCCGGCGTTGGGGGACTGGATGGCAATGTTCCATTTTTCTCCACCGGGTTTGCTGCCTCGGGCGCAGACATTGCCCCCCACATTCAGCATGTAGCCCTCCGGCAGCAGCGCCGCCGCTTTCTGAGCAGCCCAGCCCTTGGCGATGGCCCCCACGTCCAGCCGCTGCTCAGGGTCGGAAAGGTATACCGTCCCGGCCTGCTCATCAACAATTACCGTGTCGAAGCCAGTGTGCTTTGCGGCCTCTTCCAGCGCTTTCATATCCGGCAGAGCGGCCTCCGCCGGATTTTCCAGCCCCGCCTCCCGGGCCTGGTGCCAGAGAGAGAGCACGCTGCCCATGGCGGCGTTTACCTTTCCGCCGGTGCGCTCATAGTCTTCCCGGCAGTCGGCCAGAAGCTCCAAAACAGCACCGTCCACCTGCACCGGGGCCGCTCCGGCGTTGTCGTTGACGTCCTTTAAGCCGCCGGGCCAGTCGTTGTAGATGTCAAAAAGCCGGTGATATTCCAGCAGGGCCTGATGTACCTGCTCCGCTCGCTGCTGAAAGGCCTCTTCGCAGGTTTCATAGCCCCTCACCGTGGTCACCGTGTCGAATACATCCAGATATACCGTCTGATACACCTGCTTTTTTGCCCCGCAGCCGGTGAGCAGCAGCAAAAGCAGCAGCAGGGGAAGCAGCTTTTTAACCATGGAGATGCTCCTTCTTTGTAAAGATATGAGATAGTTAGAAATTAGGAATTAGGAGTTAGGAATGAGGAATTTAACGGGATGCCCGTAGGGGAGGCTATTAGCCTCCCGCCAAGTGACGGCTTATGAGTGCCCCGTTGGTTGCAATGGCGCGGCAGCGCCTGAGGCTGCCTTGTGTAAAGGAAGCTGACTGAGGGATTGGGCAGCAGGCACCGAAAGACGGTACAGCCCTATGCGGGGAGGTGCGTCCCCCATCGCTTTGGGATTATACCTCCTCGCCCAACATATCTGTCTCATAACTGCCTGCAGTCCCAATCCCCCCTGCCCCCCTTTACACAAGGGGGCATGACTTCTGAACCGGTACATACTACCATTCACCGAAACACTCAAAAACCATGCAAAAGCGGGAGGATAATATCCTCCCCTACGGGATGCTTTCGCAGGGGCGATAATTTAATTCCTCATTCCTAACTCCTAATTCCTAACTATTCTACCAGGCCATTTCGGCTCTGTCAACCGGGAGGATTTCCCGGATTCTGCCCGTAAACGCATTTGCAACATTGACATTTAAGACAAAATGTTTTATAGTATTTGTGGTTGCTTTGTGTAAAATCGTTCTATTATGATATAAAAGGATGGGTGAATCAACATGTACATGGATGATTACAAGCGTTGGACCTCTGCCCGGCTGGAGGACCCGGCGCTGACGGAGGAACTGAAAAAGATTGCCGGAAATGAAGACGAGATCAAGGACCGTTTTGCCGTAGCGCTGAAATTCGGCACCGCCGGTCTGCGGGGCGTGCTGGGAGCAGGCTCCAACCGGATGAACATTTACGTGGTCCGTCAGGCCACCCAGGGCCTGGCCAACTGGGTGAAGACCCAGGGAGGCAATCAGCTGGTTGCCATTTCCTATGACAGCCGGATCAATTCCGATGTCTTCGCCAAAACCGCTGCCTGCGTGCTGGCCGCCAACGGCATCAAGGTTCGGATTTACGACGCGCTGATGCCCGTGCCCGCCCTGTCCTTCGCCACCAGATTCTATGGGGCCAATGCCGGTATTATGGTAACTGCCTCCCACAACCCCGCCAAGTACAACGGCTACAAGGCCTACGGCCCCGACGGCTGCCAGATGACCGACGATGCCGCCGCCATTGTCTACGCCGAAATCCAGAAGACCGATATTCTGGATGGAGCCAGGCTTATTTCCTTTGAAGAGGGGCTTGCCTCCGGCCTGATCGAGTATGTGGGCGAGGACTGCAAGGAGGCGCTGTACGACGCCATCAAGGCCCGCTCCGTCCGCCCGGGCCTGTGCAAGACCGCGGGGCTGAAGCTGGTCTACTCCCCCCTGAACGGCTCCGGCCTGGTGCCCGTGACCCGGGTGCTCCATGACATTGGCATCGACGACATTACCATCGTCCCCGAGCAGCAGTATCCCGACGGCAATTTCCCCACCTGCCCCTATCCCAACCCCGAAATTTTCGAGGCGCTGCGGCTGGGCCTGGAGCTGGCCAAGAAGTCCGGGGCCGACCTGATGCTGGCCACCGACCCGGACGCCGACCGGGTGGGCATCGCCATCAAGTGCCCCGACGGCTCCTATGAGCTGGTGTCCGGCAACGAGGTTGGCGTGCTGCTGCTGGATTACATCTGCGCCGGGCGGATTGAGAAGGGCACCATGCCTGAAAAACCCGTGGCGGTGAAGTCCATCGTCTCCACCCCCCTGGCCGACGCGGTGGCGGAAAGCTACGGCGTGGAAATGCGCAGCGTGCTCACCGGCTTCAAGTGGATCGGCGACCAGATCGCGAATCTGGAGGCCGCCGGAGAGGTGGATCGGTTCATCTTCGGCTTTGAGGAGAGCTATGGGTATCTGGCCGGCCCCTATGTCCGGGACAAGGACGCCATCATCGGCTCCATGCTCATCTGCGAAATGGCCGCCTACTACCGCTCCATCGGCTCCTCCATCAAGGAGCGTCTGGAAGAAATTTACGCCAAGTTCGGCCGCTACCTGAACAAGGTGGATTCCTTTGAGTTCCCCGGCCTCTCCGGCATGGACAAGATGACGGGCATTATGGAGTCCCTGCGAAGCAATCCCCCCAAGGAGATTGCAGGCTACCCGGTTCGGAAGGTCACTGACTATAAAAAGCCCGAGGAAACCGGCCTGCCCGCCGCCAATGTGCTGATCTTCTCCCTGGAGGGCGGCGCCACCGTGGTGGTTCGTCCCTCCGGCACCGAGCCCAAGATCAAGACCTACTTCACCACCCTGGGCAAGGATTTGGCCCAGGCCCAGGCCCAGAAGGACCAGCTGGCCCAGGCGCTGAAGCCCATTTTGGCATAAAAACAATCTCCCATCCGGGGTAAAGCCCGGGTGGGAGATGCTTTTTTACGGTTATGCCGGGTCCATCCAGACCAAATCCATGTTGTAGATGTAGCCCAGCTTTCCGGTTTCCAGGGATACGTAGATGTTGAAATAGTGGACGTGCTCCTGGCCGGACTGGGTTCCGGAGCATTCAAACACCCAGGCGGGGGTGAGGGTCACTGCCCCTTCCTGCTCCTGCTTCACATAGCCCAGGCGGACGATGTCGCACTGGATGCTGTCGCAGAAGGATGCCTCCGGAATGTTGTTGACAACCGAGGCCACGGCCTGCTCCAGGGGGAGGGAGGAGGAAAGCGGCTCCCAGCCCGTTTCCTTCAGCATCATCAGCCCCTGGGCGGCAAAGAGCCCCTGTTCCGAGTAATAGGCATAGGAGAGGGTTTCGTAAACGGGGATTCCCTGGTATTCCGGCTGCAAATCGACGAGGTAGCAGCCCTGTCCGGTCTGCTGGTCATAGTGGGCCACCACATTCCAGGGGGTGAAGCGGAAGCAGGAGTAATTCGACATCAACTCTGCCACTGCCTGGCCCGCCTCCTCTCCCGTCATGGTCATTCCATCGGGGATGATGGAGGTGATGTAGTGGGGCTGGTGGTGAGTCCCGGCTTCGTCCAGGTCACGGCCGCCCATTTCCAGCAGGTAGTCGTCAAAGTATAGCTGGCCAACCCCGGTCGCCGAACAGCTGAAGCAGAGCAGGGGCCGATAGGGCTCGGGGTCGGAGAGGAAGATGTCTGTGTTTCCGCTGCTTAGCTCCGCTTCCAGCTGGGGGTAGCGCTCCACCAGCAGCTCCCGGCCCATCTTCTCCCAAAGCTGGACATCGCTCTCCATTTTGACGTTGCCCAGGGAGTGGAACTGCTGCTCGCTCACAGCGGGAACCGGGGCGTGAATGGTAAGGCTGGTGCCCCGCACCTGCTCGGTCACGTCGATGCTTCCTGTAAAGTCGCTCTCCGGGCTCCACTTGGCAGGGATGGAGGACGGGTCCAGATTGGGGACGGTGAAGTTCACCGGGAAGTCCATCCGGCCCACGGCGGCGTACTGAACCGTATCTGCCTCCAGTTGGTAGGCGTAGACGCTGACCCGGTAGGTCAGGGATACGGTGATTTCCTCCAGATTCCGGCACTTCTCCGGAATCAGCCCGCCGTTCAGGCCCGTGGCGATGGGGTCAACGGTGAAAATTCCGTTTTCGTCCAGGTCGCCGCAGGGGGCCAGATTCTCACCCTCTGCGTATACTCCGTCGGACATGTGGGACTCGTAAACCAGGAAGCTCACCCGGCCCTGCTTTTGCAGCCGCTCCTCGATGGCCCGCAGGGACGTCTCGTCCTTCACCATGCTGCGGTAGTCGGGATAGCCGCCGGGTTTCAGGGCCTCGAAGGGGAGGTTGGGGTAGGCGCTGGGGTCAAAGTCAAAATCCACCGGCTGCTCCGGGGCGTGGAACTGGCAGGCCAGAGCGATTTTCTCCCCATCGTAATAGTATTCCAGCAGCGTCACCCCCGCCCCTTTTAGGCTGGGGATGGGGTAATCCACCCGGGTCTGGACGGACTTCTCTCCCACGGCCAGCATCATGGCCTGGGTTTCCCGCTGCTCGTCCAGCCAGGCGGCGTAGTCCGGGCGTTCCTCCCGGAGGGCATCGTCCGGGGCAGTATAGTTGTAACTGCTCCAATATTTGCCGATGAGGGATTGGATGGCTCCGGTGGCATAGGCGGTTACCGCCAGGGCCACCACCAGGCAGGCGGCCAGGATGATGGCCGTCATCCGGCGTTTGTTCAGCTTTTTCATACCGTTCCTTTCCGAAGGGAGGCGATATTCGGCGCATTCCTCCACGAGAGCGGGGTCAAGCTTATTCAAAACATCGATGATTTGGTTCCGGCTCATGGAAGCATCCCTTCTTTCCGTAAGTATTTTCTGAGGTTTTCACGGATGCGGAACAGCCGCACGGAGATACGGTGGGGCGTTTTCCCCAGGGTTTGGGCAATGTCCGTGATGGAATCGGCGTAATAGTAGCGCCGGAGGAAGGCGTACCGGTCGTCGTAGGGCAGCCCCTCCAGAAATTTGCTGATGCAGCCGGCCAGCTCCTTGGCTTCCAGCTCCGATTCCACGGTGCCCAGGGCCGGGAGGGTATCCTCCAGCTCGTCCAGAGCCGCGTCAAAATGGGAATTGCGTTTCTTCGCGGTGCTGAACTGATAGCGGCTCAGGGCCTGATTCCGGGCAATGCCGCAGCAGTAGGCCCCCAGGGACATTGGAATATTGGGGGGAATGGAATTCCACACCCCCAGATAGGTATCGTTGGCGCATTCCTCCGCGTCCAGAGGGTCCACCAGAATATTGCTGATGACTTTCGTCACCGCCCTGCCGTATTTGGAAATCAGCGCCGCAATGCCCCGCTCTGAGCGCTCCAAAAACAGAGCAATGATTGCCTGATCCTCCATGCTTGACCACTTCCTTTCCGTTTCACCTATATAGTCAGGAACGGGAACCGAATATCTCACAAAAAATGAGCCTCTTTGCAGAGACTCATTTTTTTCAAGGCAAAAAGCCTTTGCAGAGCGTCACTCCTTCAGCCAGTCCAGGGCGTCGCTGTATTGATAGGTCAGTCCGTTCTCTTTGCAGTATTGCGCTGCGTAAGAGTCCCGGGCAACCTCAACAGTCAAGTTGTCGCACTCAGAGAATGCCTTGTCTCCAATAAAGGTGACGCTGTCTGGGATGGTGATCTGGGTCAGGGACTCACAGCGACAGAATGCCTCATCTCCAATAGAAGTGACGCTGTCGGGAATGGTAATTTGGGTCAGTGAACGGCAGTCGAAGAATGCTTCATTTTCAATGGTGGTGACGCTGTTTGGAATGGTGATTTGTTTCAGTGAGTGGCAAAAATAGAATGTACAAGTTCCAATAGATGTAACGCTGTCAGGAATGGTTACCTGGGTCAGGGAATTGCAACAGGAGAATGCCCCATTTTCGATGGAGGTGACGCTGTCGGGAATGGTGACTTGGGATAGTGCCTCGCAATTGTAGAATATATCCTCTCCGATGGAGGCAACACTGTCCGGGATGACGATTTGAGTCAATGAAACGCAGGTGGAAAAAGCCATTTTTCCGATGGAGATGACACTGTTCGGAATGGTGATATGGGTCAGCGAAGTACAGTAAGAGAATGCGTGATCTCCGATGGAGGTAATGCTGTCTGGAATGGTAATTTGAACCAGTGAGTCGCAATAATAGAATGCTTCATCTCCAATAGAAGTGATGGCTACCCCGTCGATTTCCCGTGGAATGTCCAGTTCAGAGGGAAAATTGGTATAATCCGTTATTTCTCCGGTGCCGTCCTCCAGAATGGTGTAGCTCCAATCGCCACTGGTGAGAATCTGAGGCTCACTTGTGTAACTCAGTTCCTGTTCTTTACAGTAGTGCTCTGCGTAGGAGCCACGAGAAACCCCAATGGTTAAGCTGTCACAACCGGAGAAGGCTTCGTTTCCGATAGAGGTGACACTGCCCGGAATGGTAATTTGGGTTAGAGAGCTGCAGTCGGAAAATGCGTATTCTCCAATGGAGGTGACGCTGTCCGGAATGGTGATTTGGCTTAGTGAATAACAGAAGATGAATGCACAATCTCCAATAGAGGTGACACTATCTGGGATGGTGACTTCGGCAAGGGAATCGCAGCATGAGAATGTCCTATATCTGATAGAGGTAATACTGTCGGGAATGGTGACCTGGGTCAGGGAACTACAGAAGGAGAATGCCATATTTCCGATGAAGATAACGCTGTCCGGAATGGTAATCTGGGTCAGAGAATTGCAGCTATAGAATGCTGAATCTCCGATGGAGGTGACACTGTCTGCAATGGTGATTTTGGCAAGAGAGCTACAGGAAGAGAACGCATTGGCTCCAATGGTGGTAACACCTT
Source organism: Oscillospiraceae bacterium (assembly GCA_021771675.1). The sequence goes on from JAETOP010000004.1 coordinate 31,530, forward strand.
TGGGAATGGTAATTTGGGTCAATGAATTGCACAAAGAGAATGCCCCATCTTCGATGGTGGTGACGCTGTCGGGAATAGTGATTTGGGTCAATGATCTACACCAAGCAAATGCGTCATTTCCGATGATTTTTATTCCCTGTGGAATGGAGTAGGAGGTATCCTCGCTCCCATAGGGATAGGAGATGAGACGATTTTCCTGTTTGTGGAAAAGAACGCCGTCAATCACCGCAAGGGTGGGATGGTCTGGGCTGACAACCACTTTTGCAGGAGAATTCGCAAAGGGATTTATCCCGATATTTGTCACACTGTTGGGAATGGTAACCTGGGTCAGGGAATCACAACCATAGAATGCGTAGTCATTTATGGAGGTGACACTGCCTGGAATGGTGGCTTTGGTTTGGGTATTGCAGCCGGAGAATGCTCTGTACCCAATGGAGGTAATGGTTACACCGTTAATTTCCTGCGGGATGTCCAGCTGGGAGGCGGAGCCTCTATAACTCGTAATTTCTCCGGTGCCGTCTTCCAGAATGGTGTAGATCCAATCGCCACTGGTGAGAATCTGAGACCCCTCCGCGGACGCGGTGCCGATGAAGAGCATCGTAAGCAGAAGCGCAAAGAGCAGTGTAATTCGTTTCATGAAAATACCTCCCTATTTTTGTGTATTGGCGGAAACCGGTAAATTGTAATTTGGCGGGCAAGTACGGATTACCCGTAGGGGCCGGTCAAGACCGGCCCCTACGGGGATGCGGAGCAAATCGCCAAATTCCAATTTACTTTTACCACAGCAGCCGAGAAACGCAGAATTCTATCGCCATTGTAGCACAGAAAAATCCGCCGTTCAAGGAAAAATTCCCGGAACGGCGGAAAAGAGAAATTTAGGCCTGAGGGCCGGGGACGACCTCCGGGCCGATGGGACAGTCGTAGCCCTCGGCGGCGGCCTCCTGGAATTCGGCCCGGGCCGCTGCCAGCAGGGCGGGGGCAGTCATCAAATCCCAGGCACTTCCTGCCAGCACCTTGGCGGCCAGGAGCATTCCCTTGTGGCCGATGGAGCTGCGGCCGATGGACACATTCTGCCAGGAGTGGCCGGGGCTGCCGCTGGCCCAGGTGGCGGTGGTGAACTGGGCGGTGGGGGTGAGCCAGCTCACGTCGCCCACATCCGTGGAGCCGGGGCTGTAGGCCTGGGAGGGGACATAGGGCATGACGAAATCGTTGATGTCCTTCTGGCCCCCCTGGGTTTCCCGGAGCACAAAGGAACGAACCTGGGGATTGGTTTTCGTCAGCTCGCCGGGCAGCTCCCAGGCATAGGTCTGGCGCAGGGCGTGGGCGTATTCCAGCTCCTGCTGGGTGTAGACGGGGAGGGGGGCCTGATGAAGGTTTTCATCCATCACCTGTTCCAGCACCTGGTTTCCAACGGTGGAGGCGGTGCCGTCCAGCTGGCGGGCGGTAAACTCCGTATCCGTCATCAGCGCCGCCCCCTGGGCGATGCGTTCCACCCGCTCCCGCAGGGCCTTGGCCTTCCGGACGGTCTCCCCCCGAATCATGAAGATGGTCCTGGCGCCCGCCTGAACCACGTTGGGGGACACGCCGCCGCCGTCGGTGATGGAATAGTGGATGCTGCTGTTGGGGGGCATGTGCTCCCGGAGGAACTGCACGCCTACGTGCATCAGCTCCACCGCATCCAGGGCGGAGCGCCCGTTGTAGGGGTCGCCTGCCGCATGGGCGGCGATGCCACGGAAGCTGTACTCCACCTGGATACAGGCGGCGGAGGAGCCAACCTTAACCTCGTTGGTGTCTCCGGGGTGCCAGGTCAGGGCGGCGTCCAAATCCCGGAACTGACCGTCCCGGGCCATGAAGGTCTTTCCGGCGCAGCCTTCCTCACCGGGGCAGCCGTAGAAAATCACGGTGCCGGAGAGGGCTCCCGCTTCAATGGCCTTTTTCACGGCCAGCGCTGCTCCAAAGGCGGCTGCACCCAGCAGGTTGTGGCCGCAGCCCTGGCCGTTTCCACCCTCCGTCAGGCACTCCCGGCGGGCGGAAGCACCCACCTGGGAGAGGCCCGACAGGGCATCGAACTCCCCCAGGATGCCGATGCGGGGAGAGCCAGAACCAAAGCTGCCGGAAAAGGCGGTGGGGATGCCGCAGAGCTGCCGCTCCACGGTGAAGCCCTCCTGCTCCAGAAGGTCACAGTAGTATTCTGCGGACTTGTATTCCTCCATGGACAATTCAGAAAAATCCCAGATTTTGTCGCTGAGTTCGATGATTTCCGGGGCGTTTTCTTCAATGATTTCGTATAAAACTTGTTTTTCCATTTACAGCACCTTGGACAGAAAGTCCTGAAGCCGGGGGTGACCCGGGTGGTCGAACAGCTGGGCGGGAGGGGCCTGCTCCAAAATATTGCCCTCGGCCATGAACAGCACCCGGTCGGAAACCTCCCGGGCGAAGCGCATCTCGTGGGTGACGATGACGCTGGTCATGCCGGTGGAAACCAGACTCTTGATGACATCCAGCACCTCGCCCACCATTTCCGGGTCCAGAGCGGAGGTGGGCTCGTCAAAGAGCATCACATCCGGCTCCATGGCCAGAGCCCGGACAATGGCCAGCCGCTGCTTCTGACCGCCGGAGAGCTTGCCGGGCATTTCGTCAAATTTGTCGATGAGGCCCACCCGGTTTAAGAGCTCCCTGGCCATGTCATTGGCCTCGGCCTGGGTCTTGCCCTTTAAGAGCATGGGGGCCATGGTGATGTTCTCCGCCACGCTCAGGTGGGGGAACACATTGAAATGCTGGAACACCATGCCCATTTTCTGCCGGTGGGTGTCAATGTCCACATGCTTGCCGGTGATTTCCTTTCCTTCAAAGAAAATCTGGCCCTTTTCCGGCTTCTCCAGCAGGTTCAGGCAGCGCAGGAAGGTGCTCTTGCCGCCGCCGGAGGGGCCGATGATGGACACCACCTCGCCCTTTTCGATGGTTTCGCTGACGCCCTTCAACACTTGCAGCTGGCCGAAGCTCTTATGAAGATCCACGGTCTTAATCATTTCCATGGGGGCATCCTCCTACAGCACCTTGCCCAGGAAGTCCTGGAGCCGGGGATTCTGGGGATTGCCGAAAATCTGCTGGGGATTGCCCTCCTCCAGCAGCTTGCCGTCGGCCATGAAGAGGACCCGGTTGCCCACCTCCCGGGCGAAGCCCATTTCGTGGGTGACAACCACCATGGTCATGCCGGAGGCGGCCAGCTCCCTCATCACTTCCAGCACCTCGCCCACCATTTCGGGGTCCAGGGCGGAGGTGGGCTCGTCGAAGAGCATGACCTCCGGCTCCATCATCAGCGCCCGGACAATGGCGATTCGCTGCTTCTGGCCGCCGGAAAGCTGGATGGGATAGGCGTCCGCTCGGTCCTCCAGGCCGACTCTGGCCAGCAGCGCCCGGGCCTTCTGCTCCGCCTGGGCCTTGGGCATTCCCTTGACCTTGATGGGAGCGATGGTCATGTTCTGCAAAATGGTCTTGTGGGGGAAGAGGTTGAAATGCTGGAACACCATCCCCATTTTCTGTCGGTGGATGTTGATGTCCAGCTTCACCTTTTTCCCTTCGGGGGTAATGGTGTGCTTTTTGGTGATGTCCACCCCGTCGAAGAGGATGCTGCCCTGGGTGGGAACCTCCAGCAGGTTCAGGCTGCGCAGCAGGGTGCTCTTGCCGGAACCGGAGGGGCCGATGACCACCATCACATCCCCGCGGTTGATGTCCACGGATACATCGTCCAGAGCCTTGATGGCGCCGTGGTTATAGTATTTTTTCACATGCTGAACCTGAATCAGTCTATCTCCGGTCACCACGGCTCATTCTCCTTTCAAAATAGGCAATAATCTTGCTGGTGGGGAAGGTGAGGCAGAAGTACACCACTGCTGCGATGATCAGCGGCTCGCCGATGGAGAAGGTAGCGCCCTTGATGGAATTCACGCCGTACATAATCTCCTGGACGCCGATGGTGTAGCAGATGGAGGATTCCTTGATGATGGTGACGAACTCGTTGGCGATGGCGGGAAGGATGTTCTTGATGGCCTGGGGCAGGACGATCAGCTGCATGTTCTGCCACTGGGTCATGCCCAGGCTCCGGGCGGCCTCCGTCTGGCCCCCGTCGATGCTCTGGATGCCGGAGCGGATGATCTCGCTGAGGTATGCGCCGGAGTTCAGGGACAGGGCGATGACGCCGGGGAGGAACCGCTCAAAGCGGATGAAGCCGAACAGCTTAAACCTGGGCAGAGACAGGCCGGAGAGCAGAATGTTATATACGATGAACAGCTGCACCAGCATGGGGGTGGCCCGAATGACCTCCACATACACCGTTGCCAGGAATTTGGCTACCTTAAAATTGGACAGCCGGCAGATGGCCAGCACCAGGGCCAGAATGAAACCAAACAGCACCGTCAGCGCCGACAGGGACAATGTGCAGATCATGCCCTGCTTAATCAGGTCAATGTATTCAAATGCCTTTTGAAATCCGTTTATGGAGAGCAAAAGTTTCAACTCCTTTTTTGTAGTGATAGCAGGAAACCGAAGATTCCCCGGAAGGGTCTCTTCCGGGGAAATCGTTCACGTTGAGGAGGATCAGCCTGCCATGTTCTCCAGCAGGCCCTCGTACTTCTCGCCGGAAGCCAGCTCGTTGGCCTCGGCCACGAAGGTGTCCATGCTGCCATCGGCAAGGGCGGCGGCGATGGCCTCGTTGATACCGGCCAGCAGCTCGGCGTTGCCCTTGCTCACGCCAACAGCGCTGCCAGCGGCGGCCTCATAGGGCACGTCCAGCACGATGACCAGATCGGGGTAGTTTTTGGCATAGCTCTCGGCCACGGCGGTCTCGATGTAAGCGCCGTCCAGGTGACCGGCCAGCAGCTCGGCAATGATGTCGGTGACCTTGCTCAGCTCCACCAGCTCGGCATCGGGGGAGTTCTCCTTGGCCAGGTTCACCTGGATGGAGCCCAGCTGAGCGCCGATCTGATAGTCAGGGTTGTTGGTGGAAGCCAGATCGGGGAACTTATCCTCGTTGCCCTTCACGGTGACAAAGGACTGTCCGCCCAGATAGTAGATGTCGGAAAAGTCCATCTTGTCCATACGGGTGGGGTCGGGGGAGTAACCAGCCATGGAGACGTCCACGTTCTTAGCGGCCAGCTCCATCAGGGTGCCGTCAAAGTCCATGGGAATGACTTCCAGCTCCAGGCCCAGGTAGTCGGCGATGTACTTGGCCAGGGCCATATCGAAACCGGCCAGGGTGGGGTTGCCCTCTTCATCCAGGGAATAGAACTCATAGGGGGCGAAGTCGGGGCTGGTGGCCACGGTGAGCACACCAGGGTTAACCGTGGTGATTTCCTTCTTTTCCTCTGCGCCGACAGCCATCACGAAGAGGCTGGCCAGCATGGCAAGGGTAAGTACCAGCGCAATCAGCTTTTTCATAAAAATGTCTCCTTTACATTGTTATACAGCTCATAAACTGTTTTGTATGATGGAAGGATTATAGCACGAATAATATTCACTGTCAACTGAATTTCCATACAACATCATCGAGCTGCTGACAGGGGTATTTCATGAAATTATTACAAAAATATTCAAAATACAGTGGTATATTCGGATATTCAAAAAATCTATGCAAAAACGAAATGTATTTTTATACATAAATGCAGAGTGGTATTCATTTTGGGCCTGGCGATGCCAGGAGACGATTCACGCCGGTTGAGGCGCAAAATTACGAGACTTGACAAAGTGGTGCCGGGGGGCTATAATAAGCATAGAGAAAGGGCGCTACCGATAGACGGTTAGTCCCCTGGAAATGCGATAAGAAGTAACCGCATCAATTGGGAACTGGGGCGGTTACTTCTTGTTATTTATAATCGCAATGATCAAGCTGGCAAAAGCGAACAGCGCCATACAGAACTGAAAAAGTCCTTCGTATGTAACAACGTCCATCTCTACCACCCCCTTTCCCTTCTCGGACAGGGGGCAAGAAGCTTCACCCCCTGACAGGGGGACAAACCGCCTACCATTTATGGATAGCGCCCTGGCGCCCGCTGGGGCACCATCTACAAAGTAATATATTTCCCGTGATAAAGCAAGGTTTTTCTGCCTTGCTTTTTCTTTTTTCAGCAGTATCACCGCCTGCCCGCCAAAATATTTTGGGACTTCCCCTTGACAGAATGGTCTATATGTGATAGACTACAAATAGGTCGATTAGCTATAGACTATATGTAAACATAAGGAGAGGATTTCCGTGGATGAATTCAGATTGGGAGCTGTGGAGGCCCGGTTTGCCGACATTATCTGGCAGAACGCTCCCCTGAGCTCCGGGGAGCTGGTGAAGCTCTGCGCCGAGAGGCTGGAATGGAAGAAATCTACCACCTATACGGTGCTGAAAAAGCTCTGTGAGCGGGGCATTTTTCAGAACCAGGGGGGCATCGTCACCCCGCTGCTCTCCCGCCAGGACTTCTATGCCCGGCAGAGCCAGCGCTTTGTAAGAGACACCTTCGACGGCTCCCTGCCCGCCTTCATCAACGCCTTCGTTTCCGGCGGGAAGCTTTCCCGGCGGGATCTGGAGGACATCCGAAAGATGCTGGATCAGTTCGACAAGGAGGACGAATAATGGAACAGTTCATTTCTCAGCTTGCCCGGCAGAGCGTTGCCGCCGGGTGGGTCATTTTGGCCCTGCTGGTGCTGCGGCCCCTGCTGAAAAAGCTCCCCCGGGCTTATGTCTGCCTGCTGTGGGCCCTGGCGGCGGTGCGGCTGGTGCTGCCCATTGCCGTGAAAAGCCCAGTGAGCTTGGTGCCCCAGCGAGTGGCAAATCCCACGGCTTTCATTCCCATTATGCCCATTCCCGTGACACCTGCCGCTGCAGCTCAGGATGCGGCGCAGGCTGCGGCTCCGGCGGCCCAGAGCATTTCCGCTTTGCTGCCCTGGCTCTGGCTGGCTGGCGTGGCGGTGATGGGGCTGTACGCCATTGTCAGCTACATCCGCCTGCTCAGCCGGGTGCAGGTCTCCATTCGCCTGGGAGACAGGCTGTACATCAGCGACAATGTAGCTTCCCCCTTTATTTTGGGGATTTTCCGGCCCAAAATCTATCTCCCCTCGGAAATGGATCAGGCCCAGGCCCGGCTGGTGCTGGCCCATGAGCGCTCCCACCTGCGCCGGGGCGACCACCTTTGGAAGCCCCTGGGCTATGCCCTGCTGTGCCTGCACTGGTTTAACCCCCTGTGCTGGGTGGCCTACCTGCTGCTCTGCCGGGATATAGAGCAGGCCTGCGACGAGGCGGTGGTCAAGGACATGGCCCCCCAGGACAAAAAGGCCTACTCCTCCGCCCTGCTGGAGTGCAGCCTGCCCCGCAGCGCCATCTCCGTCTGCCCCCTGGCCTTTGGCGAGGTAGGGGTGAAGCAGCGGATTCGGGGCATCCTGAACTACCGCAAGCCCAAACTCTGGGCGCTGGCGGTTTCAGGCCTGGTGTGCGTGACGCTGGCGGCGTGCTTCCTCACCGACCCGGTGAAGGGGGAAAGCGGTACGGCGGATTCCCCGCAGATTTTGAGCGAGGCAATTCCACTTGAGATAGACGGAGCACCAAGCGACACCATCATGGTTTTCCCTCAGGGAGCAGCCGTCTATGACTTCCCGTACCGCGAGAGCCGGGAGACGGGGAAAATTGCCCCCGGTGAGGCCCGCACCGTTGAGCAGCGGGAGATGATTGGAGAGGAAATCTGGGGATATGTGCGCAGCAAGGATTACCAGAGCAATGGCTGGGTCTACCTGAGTCCCGTTGTTGGCAAGAAATCCGGCGAACTTTTGTCTCTCCTCCCCAAGGAGGCCACCGTTTATGCGTCCCCTTCCGCTGAGAGCCGGGAGCTGGGGGAGATTGTCCCCGGCGATATTTACACCGTTGTGGAGACGGAAACCGTCGAAAATGAAATCTGGGGCCGGGTGCAGGTTGAGGGCAGCCAGATTGACGGATGGATTCTGTTGGGAACCGAGGTTGACCCTCCCGACCCTGCGTATTTAGAACTCCTGAAGGAGATTGCGGACAAGGAGCGGACCTATAACGAGAGCCATGTTATTGAACGGATTCGCAAGCTTGAGCAGAATGGGCAGAAAGAGACTGGCGCCTCTGTTGGAACCGAAACGGAGAAAATCACCCTCCGCTCCAACCCCAGCGAGAATGCCCAGGTGATTGGGCAGATTGATCCGGATAAGGTCTACACCGTTGTGCGCCGGGAACAGATTGGAGACCAGCAGTGGGCCTTTGTCCAGAGCGGCGAAATAACCGGGTGGGTTCTGCTGGAGGAGCAGGAAGAGGCTGATTCCCACGAAGAACCTGGTGCCCCTGATGGGACCGAAGCGGTTACCTCCCCCCGGAAAATTACCCTCCGCTCCAACCCCAGCGAGAATTCTAGGGTGATCGGTGAGATTGACGCCGACGAGAATTTCACCATTATGCGCCGGGAGCAGATTGGAACCAGGCAGTGGGCCTTTGTCCAGAGCGGCGAAATGACCGGCTGGGTTCTGCTGGATGAGCAGGAAGAGACCGTCCCCGATGAGTGGACAGGGGAGCGCTTTGCTCAGAATACCAATGTACGCAGTATGCCCAGTCTCATGTCAAATACCGTATATCAGGCAGACGCCGGAGAAGGGTATACCATTGTCCGTCAGGAATTCGTGGAGGGCAAATGTTGGGCCTTTGTCCGGGTTCAGGGCAGCGACGTGGGCGGTTGGATTTATCTGAAGGACGAGAGCGAGGCCCTGGCCTATTTCCGGGACTATGTGGCAGCCTGCACCCAGCAGACCCCGGACGCGGCGGAGGAATACCTCTACTTTGCCACGGAGGATGCCCGGGAATACTTCCGGTATATGTATGCCCCTGTTACCGGCTGGGCTCCCACTGGAATTTTCCGGGTGAATGAGAACCTGTGGGGCATCCAGTACGCCGACACCCAGAGCCAGCGGGCAGTCTACAGCTTTGTGGGGCGGATGGATGACCGGCTGTATGTGTTCCAGACGGTTCACGACGTTCCCGAAGCCCTGTGCGAAAACCTGGATGTAGCCGCCTATGAGGAGCCGAACGCCATGTACGTATCCGATGAGTGGAAGGCGGGCTTCCTGATTTCCACCCGCCTGATGGCCTTTGCCGAGCCTGCCCGGGTGGAGATCGCCGGGGACAAGGATTATTCTGGTGCCGCCGGTATGCAGCTGAGCTTCGCCGACATGGTGTGCGGTACGGACACCTGGCAGAAGGCGGAGCTGCCCCGGGCGGCCAGGGCCCACTGCACCATCACCCTCTACGCCGCCGACGGCAGCACCGCAGTCCTTTCGGACGCCACCCCCGCAATCGTGGTCACGCACCCGGATGGCAGCCAGGAGGCCTACCAAGACTACGCCACCGGCGAGGAAAACATCGCCATGATCTACAATTGGGCGAAGGAATTGGCCCAGTAAGGGAATGAGCTTGCCGGAGCAGGTGGACAAATCGTAATTTGGCAGGGCCCGCAGCCAATTCGCACGGGGAGGGCCTGTAATCGCTACCCCCGAACTCAGCCCGGTAACGCTTGTGCATTCTGTCCCAAAGCATTTTCCCTGTTGCCAAGTGCGCGCCGGAAAGGGCCTGGGGAGGGCGGCTTTGCTTGCGGGAGCAAGCAATTCAGCGCCTCCCCGGTCGGCTTCTTTGCTTCCTTTCTTGCCGAAACAAGAAAGGAAGGCCCCCGGCAGGGGTCGGGGGAGCACCCGGTCTATGAAAAACGGAAAAGACAGTTCCGCCTTTAGCAATAAGCGGAGGTGTTACTTTCTTGTCTCCGAACAAGAAAGTAACCAAAGAAATCGGCTTAAGGGGCGCTGAATGTCGTGCTCCCGCACGCCAAAGCCGCCCCCTTAAGAATCCTCCGGCCGCTTTGGGTAAGATTTTACCTTTTTTCCGTCTTCGCTTTAGAAGTACAGGAAAATGGCAGAATGTGCTTGCTTTTATCCTTCCTGCCCGTGGGAAATGGCGGTAACTGCTGGGCTGCGGGCAGGTCAAGATCCGCCCCTATAGGGGCCGCAACAAATCGCCAAACATAATTTACCAATAAAGCGCACATCAAAATGCCGAAGGGGTAGTCCCTTCGGCATTTTGAGCTATTTTTTTGCCGCCTGAATGAGGGCGGCTTTTTCGTTGGGGAGGATTCCTTCCAGCACCTGCTCCAGCAGGGCGTTCAGCTCCTCGCCGATCTGCCTGCCCCGGTAGCCCAGGTCCATCAGGTCATTCCCATCCACGGCCAGGGACTTGAGGGTCAGCCGGCCCTCCTCCTGCTCCAGCTGGGAAAGCAGCGCCCGGATGCGGGGATACCGGCTGCTGTTTTCGTGCTCGCTGGTGCCCTTGCCCTTCATGTCCGCCTCCTGGAGCGACAGAAGCAGCTCCAGCCGTTCCCGGCTATAGCGGGAGAGGCTGCGGCGAACCAGGGGCAGCTCCGGCTGGAGCACGGTCATGTGGTGGTCGATGAGCCACACCGCCGTCTCCCGCACCGGGTTGGGGGCGTGGAGGCGGGTCAGCACCTCCGCGGCCATCCGGGCGCCCACCTGGGCATGTCCCTTGAAATGACCCCGGCCGGTTTCGTCCTGGGTGAAGCAGGGGACTTTCCCAATGTCGTGGAGCAGGGCAGCCCACCGCAGAGCCGTCTGGGGCAGCACTGCCCCGGTGACATGGGCGGTGTGGGTGAACACATCATAGGCGTGGTGGGGGGAGTGCTGGTCAAAGCCAACGGCGGGCGCAAGCTCGGGAATGGCCTGGGTCAGGATGGGGGCAAAGCGGAGAATGTCCTCCGTCCGGGCCCAGGTCAAAAAGGAGGACAGCTCCTCATATACCCGCTCCCGGGAAAGGGTATCGATCAAAGGGGCCAGGGAAACCATGGCCAACCTGGTTTTTTCCTCCACGCCCAGCTGAAACCGGGCGGCGAACCGGATGCCCCGGAGAATCCGCAGAGCATCCTCCTGGAACCGCTGCTCCGGCTCGCCCACGCACCGCAGGGTTCCGCTGCGGATGTCCTCCATTCCGCCGAAGGGGTCAATGTAGCCCCGGGCGGGGGAGTAGGCAATGGCATTGATGGTAAAGTCCCGCCGGGCCAAATCCTCCTGGATGTCCGGCACAAAGGCCACCCAGTCCGGGTGGCGGTTGTCAGCGTAGCTCCCCTCCCGGCGGAAGGTGGTGATCTCCACCTCCCCCACGTCCTGACCGGGGGGCAGCAGCCTTACGGTGCCGTGCCGAATCCCGGTCAAGTCCTGAGGCATGCCTCGGAAGACGGTAACAATCTCCCCCGGCAGGGCGGCGGTACACAGATCATAATCATGCGGGGAGATGCCCATGAGGGAATCCCGGACGCAGCCCCCCACCAGATAGGCAGGAAATCCCGCCTGCTCCAGGGCTTGGAGGCACGAGGTAATTCCCTCCGGCAGGGTCATCATATCACCCCTCCGCCGGGCGAAGCCGGGCCATCTCCGCCGCCATCCACACGGCGGCGGCACAGAAGAAGCTGACGTAGGTGCCCTGGGCCCCGGCGGCAGCGCAGAAGTACACCGCCAGCAGTCCAATGGCGAAATAGTAGGGCCGATCCGGCAGCCCGGCAGAGCGGGCCATCCGCTGGTAAGCGCCCAGGGTCAGGCAGAGTACCGCCCCCAGGCCCAGTACATAGTTCATCAGCTGAGGCACCTCACTGAAAAACTGATAGTATTCCAACAGCACCAGCACGCACAGCACGCAGGGAGCGATCTCCAGCAGGAAGAAGGGCTTTTTTTTCAGCAGCTGCATCACAGCGGAGATTATCAGGCAGAGGGCGGACAGCACGCAGAATCCCCGGTAAACCAGCACCAGGACAGCGGGGCCCTTGGCCTCCTCCAGCAGCAGCGTCAGCACCCCGGCGGCGAAAAAGGCGTTGCTCAGAGCGCCGATGATTGGGTTCCCCTCTCCCATTTTGGCATGGCGGGTCAGAGCAAAGGCCCCCACTACCACGCAGCCGGTGAGCACCCACAGCGCAGTTTCCGGCAGAGCGCCGGAGGGCAGCAGGCCGGACACCGGGTCCTCCACAAAGCTGCCAAACAGCCACCGGTGGAGCATCCAGGCAGCCATGCCCAGCAGCAGGCACACCGGGGGCAGAAGCCTCAATTGTTTTTCTTTATCCATGGCAGTACCTCCTTATGAAATCATCCATTTTATTCCCATGGCCAGCCCTGACAGTACGGGCTGGTGGAGCAGATAAATCCAGAGAGAATGCCGCCCCACAGCTTGCAGCAGCCGAACCGGGGGCCAATCCCCCCAGCGCTCCGGCAGGCGGCTTTTTTTGTCCCGGTAGAGCATCCGCCCCAGCTCTGCCCCCAGCAGGAAAAAGCCCAGGTTGGGAAGCAAAGGGAAATAATCCGAGGAGCTGAGCCACCAGGGGCACAGCCCCAGGGGGAGCCAGACCCAGCTTACATCCAGATACAGCCGGCCCAGAATCAGCCCCGCAATGACCAGAACCAGTCCCAGCAGGGCCACGCTCCACCCCGGCAGGCGGCGCAGCCAGTGCCACAGCAGCATGCATACCCCCAGGCAGTGGAGCACCCCAAAATAGATGAGGATGCCCCGGTCTGCCAGACCCAGCAGGTACATTCCGGCGGTGACGGCGGTGCAGAACATTCCGCAGGCGAAGACCTGCGCCCCCCGGCGCAGCTCAGCGCTCCCCAGGGTGACGCTGATGCCGGAGATCACCAGGAAGATGAAGCCGCAGTTGTTTTTGATGAAGCAGTACCATCCTGGCTCCTGCCAGGAGAATACCTGCCACAAATCCACCAGGTCATAGAGAAAGTGGACTGCCAGCATCCCCAGCAGGGCCAGGCCCCGGGCAGCATCCAGCTCCCAGATTCGTTTTTTCATCAAGCCTGCTCCGCAGCGGCGTTGGCTTCCTCCTCCAGTACCCGGTAGGCCACCTTGCCCACCAGGGTCTTGGGCAGCTCTCTGCGGAACTCAATTTCCCGGGGCATGGCGTATTTGGCGATGTGCTTGGAGCAGTATTCCAGCAGCTCCGCCTTCAGCTCCTCGGTGGGCTCCACCCCGGGCATGGGCACCACATAGGCCTTGACCCGCTGCACCCGGTAGGGATCCTTTACGCCGATGACGCAGGACAGCAGCACCTTCTCATGGCCGTCGATAATGTTTTCCAGCTGGGAGGGGTAGACGTTGTAGCCGGAGGTGATGATCATCCGCTTCATCCGCTGGCGGAAGTACACGAAGCCGTCCTGGTCCATGTGGCCCAGGTCGCCGGTGTGCAGCCAGATACGGCCGTCGTAATGGCGTCGCAGAGTGGAGGCGGTTTCCTCGGGATTGTCCATGTAGCCCATCATCACGCTGGGGCCGGAGACGCAGATTTCACCCTCAATATTGGGCTCCACCTCATTGGTGGTGCCGGGGGTTACAATCTTGTAGAAGGTATCCGGGAAGGGCACGCCGATGGAGCCCGCCCGGGCATAGTCCTTGGGAGTCAGACAGGAGGCGGTGACGCACTCGGTGGTGCCGTAGCCCTCCCGAATCTGCTCGGAGCAGCCGTGGGCTCTCAGGAAGGTATCCACCTTCCTTTTCAGCTCCGGGGACAGACTGTCGCCGCCGGAGAAAATTCCCTTCAGGAAGCTCAGATCCGCCCCTTCCAGCTTCTCAGCCCGGAGCAGCGCCTCGAATAGGGTGGGCACGCCGGGAATCAGGTTGGGCTTCTGTTTCACCAGCACCTCGGCATAGGTCTTCACGTTGAACTGGGGAATGAGAATACAGGTGCCTCCGGCGACCAAAGGCGTATGGATGCCGATGCCCAGGCCGAAGCCATGGAATACGGGCATGACGGAGAGCATCTTCATCTTGGAAATTTCCTCCATGGTGAACCCGGAGGCGGCGATAGTTTGCAGAGCCAGGGCGTTGAAATTCAGGTTGGAGAGCATGATGCCTTTGGTGGTGCCGGTGGTGCCGCCGGAGTAGAGGATGGCGCCGCAGTCGTCGTATTTGCCGTCCTGGGGCGGGAGCACCTGGTTCCGGCCTGCTGCCACCATCTTGTACCATAGGGTGTAGCCCTGCTTGGGCAGCTTCTTGATGGCTCGGGCGCCCTTGGTCATGGGATACAGGGCATTCAGGGGGACGGGAAGCTCGTCCGCCACCTTGGCGATCAGCACCTCACACTCATTCTCCAGCTGAGGGAGAATCTCTGCCACCTTGTAATAGAACTGATCCAGGGTGAGAATGGCCTTGGATTTGGAGAAATTCAGGTAGAAGGCGATCTCCTGGGCAGCGGACAGGGGGTGAATCATGTTGGGCACCGCACCGATCCGGTTCAGGGCGTAGAAGCAGTCCAGGGCCTGGGGGGTGTTGGCCATGCAGATGGTCACCCGGTCACCCTTGCGGATACCCATTTTGTACAATCCCTTGGCGGCTGCCTCAATGCGCCGCATAAATTCCTGATAGCTGGTCTTTTTGCCCATGAATACATAGGCGGTGTGCTCCGGATTCCGCCTTGCCGCCTGAGCCACCATCTGGTACATGGTCAGGTGGGGATAATCCAGGGAGGCGGGAGTATTCCCGTAGTATTTCAGCCAGGGGGAGGAGGAGGATAAGCCCATAATCGATTTTCAATTCCTTTCTATATGACCCATTTTGGGACAATTTCAAAATAATACATCATTATACCACCATTGCCTCCGCATTTCCAGCCCTAAAATGAGAAATTAAGAATTGAATATGGTTTTTCGGGAACAGGTACGCAGATTATCGGCACAAAAGTGTTACCGGGCAGATAATTGGGTGACGATTTCCGACCAGCCCTGTGCGAATTGCCTGCGGCGGCTCGCAGCATTACATGGGCCAGGCGCCGAGCAGATAGCCGGGGATCACAACCAGGGCGAAGAAAGCCAGACTTGTAAGGGTAAAGACCTTGATGAATGCGCCGCCCTGGCCCGGGTATTCCCGGACGTAGATTCGGTAGTTGATAACAGAGGCCAGGGAGCCGATGAGGCTGCAAAGTCCGGCGCTGTCCACGCCGTAGAGCAGGGCGGGCAGGTTCTCGGAAAAGGGGTAGAGCACAATGGCCGCCGGGACATTGGAGATGGCTTGGCTCAGCAGAATCCCCCACCAGTATTCCCGCCCCCTGACCGCTCTTTGCAGGAAAGCGGAGATGGCCGGGTTACTGGAGACAGAGGAGGAGAAAATGAAAAAGCAAAGAAAGGTGACCAGTAGCACATAGTCAGTTTTCAGCAGTCGTTTTCGGTCGAAAACGAGAACCGCCAGAAATACCAGCCCGGTGATATAGACCCACAGATCTGTGCGGCTGACAATGGTGAAAAGGATCAGGGCAAAGAGCAGGATGTACAGCACCCGGTATTTTTTTCGCTCCGGGAGCCAGCGTCCCCCCGTCTGTTCTGCGTTAAAGCGGATGGGCAGCCGCAGATTCCGGCGGAAAAGCCCCAGAACGAAAAGCACCAGCAGCAACCCGGACAGAATCCACAGGGGGAGCATGTGCACCATAAAGGTTCCGGCACGGACGCCGGACTGCCCGAAAAGAAACAGATTTTGGGGACTGCCAAAGGGGGTGAGCATGGAGCCGCGGACGGCGGCAATGTTTTCCATGGAGATCACGGGAAGGATGTACCTCTCCTTTCCGCCGGAGCGAAACAGCAGAATGGTCAGCGGTACAAAAATGATGAGGGATACATCGTTGGTGACGAACATGGAGGAAAAGAACACCATAAAAACGAGAAAAAGGGACAGTCCCGCCATGGAGCCGATCCGGCTGGTCAGGCGGATTAGCGGCAGAAAAATGTTTTCCTTCTTAAAGCCCTCCAGTACGGTGAGCATCATAAAGAGCATGGCAAGGGTATGCCAGTCAATACCTGCCAAAAGTGCGGCGCTGGGCGGAGTGATGAACAGGGAAACCAGTGCCGCCAGCAGGGACACCGACAGCATAACATCCTTTTTGAACAGCTGTATTATTCTTTTCATCTGTTTGACCTCTCAAAAAAGCGTTTTTGAAAGTATACCACCGCTTTTACAAAAACGCAAGGTTGGCCAACGGAATTTGGCACAGAAGCGATATGCTTTGTGCCCTCCGGGGCTCCGGAGGGCACAGAAAGATTATTTTTTGATGATGTGGATGGCGAACCCGGCGAACTGCCCTGCCAGGTAGATGTTTTTCAGGGTGCCGTCTTCGTTGTAGGAGGCGGTTTCGGGGCGGAAGGAGAAGCCCTTGCCCTCCAGCTCAGCCTTGGCGGCGTCCACGTCCTGGGTGGCCATGGCAATGTGGCCGTTGGTTCCGGGGGAGTTTTCCTTCTTCATGCACTCGAAATACTTGCCGGCGAAGTTGGAGCTGTTGCCCATCTTCACGTCCAGGTTGAACATCATGGCCAGCAGCTTGGCGGTTTCCTCCGCCTTCACCGGGTCGTCGGTCTTGATGCCCAAATGAAGCAGCTCAAATTTGTTTTCCATTATTTTTCCTCCTCGTTGTTTGTTTTTACGACATGCCCATTATATCTCTCAGGGGGCGGCAAGTCAAGAAAGACCGCATCCGGAGTGGATGCGGTCTCAGAGCGTTCCTATGAATTTCTCAAATCCGGGATATACAGGTTAATGTCCACATCCCCCTCAATGCCGGGGACGCTGCCCTCGCTGGTGTACTGCCACATCTCCACCCGGTAGGGGAAGGTCATCCGATCCTGGTATAGTGCCAGCCAGAAGGGATAATCCTCCAGCTCGTTCAGATAGATCATTCGGGAGGCCTGGGTCCAGTTGAAGTAGACCATGGGGTCGAAGCCCCGGCCGCTCATCTCGTCGCAGAAATACCGGAGCATATCCGTCAGTTCCCGGCGGGTGACGCCCCGCACCCGCCCCTCGGTGGGATTGGCCACCTCCCAGTCCAGGACAATGGGGTAATCCAGCTTGTAATCCCCCAGAATTTCCAGCATGAACTCGATTTCCTCATACACCTCGTCCAGGGTGGTGGCCTGGGAGAAGAAATAGGCGCCGATGGGAATGCCGGCGGCAGCGGTGCCCGCCAGATTCTGGTCGATGTATTCATCCTTGACCAGGGTTCCCTTGGAGCCCCAGCCCCGGTAGCCCAGGCGGAGCATGGCAAAATCCACTCCGGAGGCCTTTACCTGATTCCAGTCGATGTCGTGCTGGAAGGCGGACACGTCCACCCCCACATAGCTTTCCTGCTTCAGGCAGTAGAGATAGTTATTCTTATTGTATTGGAAATCATACTGGTCGAAGGGGTTCTCCTCCGGCGGGATGGTTGGCTCGGTGGTTGGCTCCGTTTCGGTTTCCAGGATGGGATTGTCCTTTAATTCCGACTCCTCTTCCAGGCGGAGGCCGTGGAGCAGAGCGCTGGGATCGTCCTCCGGCTCCGGCTTGGCGGCGGAAAGACGGGGAAGCAGAAAGGAGGCCATCAGCACTACCAGCAGGATGATCACACATACTGCTGCGGCGATGCCCAGAAACACCACCGTCCCGCTGGTGTGGGAGGAGGCATAATTCTCGTCGTCATCCACATAGACGTAATCGTCGCTGTATTCCTCGTCGTCGGTATATTCATCATCGGGCACAGAGCGCTTCATGACTTCAACTCCTTTTTGAGGGTGTCTTTCGACCCAATATACCATAGAACCGCCGGATACACAAGAGGAAAAAAGCAGAAATCCTGTTCCCGGGTAATCTTAAACTTTCCGTAAATATTGGCCTGGAATGGTTGCAATCCCGGTGATATGCAATATAATATCATTATTCTGTTTTTTCAGGGTGATTGTTATGAACAATTTCAGCGGCTGGCTGCGCAATTTGAGCGCACGGATGCGCTCCGGACTCATTCGCTTCATGTCCGGGCGGTACGGTACGGATCGGCTGAATACGGTAATTCTCGGTGTGGGCGTGGTGGCCGTCATTTTGTCCGCATTTTTCCAGAAATATTGGTGGGGGCGGCTGGCCTGGGCGCTGAGTTATGTGCTGATGATCTGGGCGATTTTTCGGAGTCTGTCCCGGAACATCAACAAGCGTTACCAGGAAAACCGCCGGTTTTCACTGATGCTGGATCGGTTCAAGGATCGGAAGAACCGGTATTTCATCTGCCCCCGCTGCCGCCAGACTGTCCGTGTCCCCCGGCACAAGGGGAAGATTGCCATTACCTGCCCCAAGTGCAAGGAGCGCTTCCAGCGGCGTACTTGAGTTTTCCCAATATCCGACAAAATATTCCAGGTGCCGCAGAAACGGCACCTGGTTTTGATTTGTTTGGGGCCGCTCCACAAAACGGCAGATTGGCGTTTGGCGGGCAGTGCCCGCTGATAATTCGCTCGAAGCTGGTCTATCATCGTTTTCGCCCTAACCCGCCCGACAACGCTTTTGCGGCACGTCGTTGGTTGTTGTGGTGCGGGAGCACCCCTGGCTCCCCTGTGTAAGGGGAGCTGGCGCGGCGTAAGCCGTGACTGAGGGACTGTGCAGTAAAATGTTACGAGTTTGCACTGGTTTGGGCAAAAAAGGAATACCTTTCCACATTGGACTTTATGAAAACCCAAGTGCCTGCTGTACAGTCCCCCAGTCAGCTTCGCTGACAGCCCCCCTTACACAGGGGGGCCTTTGCTCAAAAGCCTTTACCTGATTCCATTCAACGTCCTGCCGCAAAAGCGTTACCGGGCGGGTTAGGGAAAAAGCGATTACCGACCAGACCCAGGCGAAATTGGCTGCGGGCCCTGCCCGCTTGGGGGTGAAGCGCCCTGCGCTTCTACAATTTATCAGGCGAAGCGGATGACGTTCCAGCTCAGGGCGGGAATGTGAATGGTGGCTTTGCCGCCATCCATGGTGCCGCCGGGGCCCTGGACGGGGGAGACGTTGCCGGGATTTTCCTCGGTGTTGATTGCCTTCACATCGTCGTGGTGGAGGACGATGTGCTCCTTGATGGAAAGCTCGCCAAAGGAGCGCAGGTCGATCTCCAAATCAAAGTCCTCCTCCATGTCCCGGTTGACGCAGAAGACGCTGACGGAGCCGTCCTCTTCCAGGGTCGCCATGGCATCGATGTAGGGAACCTGATCGTAATCCTGGCAGGCATAGGTGGGGCCGCTGACCAGGGCGTTCAGCGCAGTACCCCGGCCGTAGCGGGAGGCGTGCATGAAGGGGTAGAAGATGGTCTGGGCCCAGCAGCCGCCGCCGTTTTTCGTCATGATGGGGGCAATCACATTCACCAGTTGGGCCAGACAGGCGATTTTCACCCGGTCGGCGTTGCGAAGCAATGTGATGAGCATGGAGCCCACCAGCAGGGCGTCCTCGAAATTGTAAATATCCTCCAGCAGGGGCAGTGCCCGGCCCCATTTGCCCTGCTTCCAAACCTCCTTGTCCTGCTCGCCGGAGTGGTACCACACGTTCCACTCGTCGAAGGACAGGTTGACGGTGTGCTTGGAGTGCTTTTTGCCCTTCACACTGTCGCAGATGGAGGCCACGGTTTTGATGAAGCCGTCCATATCCAGGGCCCTGGCCAGGAAGCCCGGGGTGTCTCCGGTGGGGTTGCCGTAGTAGCGGTGGAGGGAAACGTAGTCGATGTTCTCATAGCATTCGTCCAGCATCTCAAATTCCCAGTCGCCGAAGGTGTCCATTTCAGAGGAAGAGGAGCCGCAGGCCACGGTTTCAATGGTGGGGTCCACCCACTTCATCAGCTTGGCGGCTTCGTTGGCGGTTCGGCCGTATTCCCGGGCGGTCTTGTGGCAGATCTGCCAGGGGCCGTCCATTTCGTTGCCCAGGCACCACAGCTTGATGCCCAGAGGCTCGGTTTTCCCATTGGCAATGCGCATGTCGGAGAATTTGCTGCCGCCGGGGTGGTTGGCGTATTCCACCACGTCCCGGGCGTTCTCCGGCCCCCGGGTGCCCAGGTTGATGGCGTACATCACCTCGCTGCCTGCGGCCTTGGCCCAGTCAGCGAATTCGTGCATCCCAACCTCGTTGGTCTCCGTGGTGAACCAGGCCAAATCCAGCCGCTTGGGCCGGCTCTCCCGGGGCCCCACGCTGTCCTCCCAGTTAAAGCCGGAGACAAAGTTTCCGCCCGGGTAGCGCACCAGAGGGACGCCCAGCTCCTTCACCAGGGAAATAACATCCTTCCGGAAGCCCTGCTCGTCTGCTTCCGGATGCTCCGGCTCGTAGATGCCGCCGTATACTGCCCGGCCCAGGTGCTCAATGAAGGAGCCGTAGAGCCGCTTGTCCACCTTGCCGATGACAAAGTCCTTGTCCAAAATGATTTTTGCATTTTTCATAGGGAATCTCCTTATGCTGTATATTTCTTATATCTTGTATACTAAATCCTCTTCAGGCAGAAGTCAAGGTTGAAAAAAGAAAAAAGTATGCTATAATAATCAGGTTAACCCCGGTGATGGGGCCGCACTGTATTTTTCGGAAACGGCAGCGGCGAAAACGGATCCGGGGGCGGCAAAATAAAAATGCGTCGTATCTATCAATAGAACGACAGCAGGAGGAATTGAATATGAAAAAACACGGCGTGAACGTCCACACCCTGACCCAGTTGGCGCTCTTGGTTGCGCTGGAGCTGGTTATGGCCAGCACGCCCCTGGGGATGCTTCCCCTTGGGCCCATCAACGCCAGTCTGCTGACCATTCCTGTGGCCATCGGCGCAATGCTCCTGGGGCCCGCCGCCGGCGCATTGCTGGGTGCGATTTTCGGAGCCACCAGCTTCATTAACGCTGTCCAGGGGAAAAGCGCCCTGGGGATTGCCCTGATGAACCTCAGCCCGGTGGGATATTTCGTTCAGTCAGTCATCGGCCGGATTCTGTGCGGCCTGTGCTGCGGCCTTGTCTATCTGGGTGTGAAGAAGCTGCTGCCCAAACACAGGAAGCTCTGCTGCGGCATTGGGGCCCTGGCCGCTCCGCTGCTGAACACCTTCTTCTACATGGGCTTCATGATGCTGCTGTTTTACAATACGGAGTATATCCAGAGCAAGGCCGCTGCACTGGGTGCTGCGAATCCCATCTCGCTGGTTTTTGCCATGGTGGGGGCTCAGGGCTTGGGTGAAGCCGTAATCTGCTGTGTTATTGCCACTGCGGTTACCGTCCCGCTGCTGCATTTCCTGGAGACCAATAATTTGAAATAAACAGACCAAAAGGGGCGCCGCAGGGCGTCCCTTTTGGTATCACACCTTTGCATGGCACGAATTTGATCGCCTGGTTTATCGCAGCGGGCTGGCAGCGCAGGGAGGACGGTGGCTTCCGTCTTCACCCATTCCGAAGGTTTCTCCAAATTTCCGAAAAAATCAAAAAAAAGCTTGACAAACTCCTTGCCTCTGGATATAATAAGGAAGCTGATTTCGGCGGTGCCGAGATCATTTGACCACACATGGCGGCATAACTCAGTTGGTAGAGTAGCCGGTTCATACCCGGTATGTCATCTGTTCGAATCAGATTGCCGCTACCAGGCCCGTTGGTCAAGCGGTTAAGACACCGCCCTTTCACGGCGGTAACATGGGTTCGATTCCCGTACGGGTCACCATGAGGAAGCAGCCTGTCGCAGTTGCGGCAGGCTGTTTTTTTGCATGGTCAGAACAGGCTCCCAAAAGTGAGTTCATGGGCCTGTTTTACCGCCAGGATGCGGCGAGCCAAATCCTTGCAGGCGGCCCGGAATTCTGTCTCGTCCTGCTCATCGCCGTAGGCCTCCAGCATGGCGAAGAGGCTCTCGATCTCCTCCAGGGGCTGATGGTCTGCCAGAGAAGCCACAAAGGTGTGGTTTTCCTCCCAGTCACTCTGGGCCCTGTTCACCATGCCTGTGGCCTGGGCCCAATTCTGTTCGGCGGCCATGGACTCCGCCTGAGCGATTTGCTGGGCAATGGGCGTTTGAATGGCGTTCATCCGCAGCTGGGCCCAAACGCACAGCCCCAGCAGCACGGCCAGCAGCAGTGCGCCAATCCGAAAACGATTCATGACCGCCCCTCCATTCCTACGTAGAGCACCTGCTGCCCCATCAGTGCCAGCAGAAAGGTGTCTTCCACTTTGGCGTCGTGCTGCTTGAGGGTGCTTGCCACCCAGGCATCGTCCTTGCCGGAGAGGGACAGGTTTTCCCGCAGCAGCACCCCATCTTCAATGATGGTCACAGGCAGATGGGCGGCCTTCACCGCCACCCCTGCGTCCTTGGCAGTAGGGGGAGTATGCTCCGGATAGGGAAAGACGGACAGGGTGCCGTTGGTTTCGAGAATGGCAAACTGCACATCCAGGGGATTGAGTATATCCTTCTGCCGCAGGTGGCCCATGAGCTCGTCCAGGGTGATCCGGGTCTGGCGGAGCTGATGCTGCAAAATTCGGCCGTTTTCGATGAGAATCACCGGTTTCCCGCACAGCACCCGCCGGAACCAAAGGCTTTGCAGGGTGCCCCAGGACAGCACCAACTCCAGCCCCAGCACCGTAAGGATGGGAATCAGGCCGGAAAACAACGGAATGCCCCCGTCCTGCATGGGGATGGCGGCCAGATTGGCTACCAGCATGGTCACCACGAATTCCGCCGGTTCCATTTCTCCGATTTGCCGCTTGCCCATGAGCCGAACCACCAAAATCAGCATCAGATAGAGAATCAAGGTGCGAAAATAGGATAAAATCACGTTATTCACCTCAAAAGGATTATCCCCCATTTGCCAAAGCGTAAACATATTCCCGATTCCAGGAACATAGTTTAGAGAAGAGCTTTGGACAAAAGGGGGATTTTTTATGGGAAAACGGGACTGGGTCATCTTAATTTTTGCACTGGCACTGGCATTGGCGGCGGCCATCGGCGTGATTCAGGGCACGGTGCTGGAAACCGGCTCCTGGGGATTGAGCTTCCGGGAGTCCGGCGCCGCACCCATCGGCAATGCGGGGGTGGATCAGCTGCAAAAGTACGATGCGGCCTATCTGGGCAACACATCCGAGAAGGTGCTGTATCTCACCTTTGACGCAGGCTACGAAAACGGCTGCACGGCCCAGATTCTGGATGTGCTGAAAAAGCACAACGTCCCCGCCGCATTCTTCCTGGTGGGTAACTACATTGAAAAAAACGCCGACCTGGTGCGCCGGATGGTGGAGGAGGGGCATACCGTGGGCAACCACACCATGCACCACTATGACATGAGCAAAATCTCCGACCCCGCCGCCTTTCAGAAGGAATTGGGGGATTTGGAGCAGCTTTATCAGCAGACCGTGGGACAGCCCATGGCCAAATACTACCGGCCCCCCCAGGGAATTTACAGCGAGGAAAATCTGCGCCAGGCCAAGGAGCTGGGGTATCGGACGGTGTTTTGGAGTCTGGCCTATGTGGACTGGAAAAATGACGACCAGCCCACTGCCCAGACGGCCTTCAATAAGCTCCTGCCCCGAACCCACCCGGGAGCGGTGGTGCTGCTCCACTCCACCAGCAAAACCAACGCCGCCATTCTGGACGAACTCCTTGCCAAATGGGAGGAGCAGGGCTACCGGTTTGCCCCGATTTCGGAGCTGTTCCAGCAGCCGGAGCAGGAGTGATTTTTATTCAAGCCATTGAATGAAAGCGGTTTTGTCGATGCTGTTGTATCCCGCTTTTTTGTAAAAGCGAAGGGTTGCCTCTTCCTTGGAACCGGTGAGCAGCATCATTTTGTAGCAATTCTCTTTTCGTGCGATTTCTCTTGCGTAATTCAGGCACGCTGTGGCGCAGCCCCTTCCCCGGTAATCTGGGTGGGTGACCACATTTTCTACGAAGGCGTAGGGCCTGACATTCCTTGTTAAATTGGGGATGATGACGCAGACACAGGAGGCTACGATTTTGCCGTCAATCTCATTGACAAGAATGTGATGATTCTCGTCATGGAGAATTTGCTCCCAGGCGCGGCGCAGATGCTGATTTTTCTCCGGGATGGCGTCTTCGTGCAGATATAAATACAGCGCCAGCAGGCTGTCCAATTCGCTTTCAGTAATTTCCCGAACCATAAAGCGCCTCCTATTGCGCCCGGTTCAGCCGATAGAGCAGGGCCAGGCCCTTGCGGGTCATCTGGGGGTCAAAGACGTGCCGGTGGCGCAGAAACCCAGTGACGTATTTTCCGCCGCCGCCGGTGAGCAGCAGGGTGACGGGGGTGCCCAGGTCTTCCTCAATGGAGGTGACAAGGCCGTCCAGCATGGCGGCGGTGCCGATGACGGAGCCGGAGAGCATACATTCCTCCGTGGTTTTCCCCACCAGATGCTCCGGATGCCGAACCTCCAGCTGAGGCAGCTGGGCCGCCCGCTGATGCAGAGCGTTCAGACTGGTCTGCAGACCGGCGCAGATCATGCCTCCGGCGAAGACCTTCCCCGGGAGCACCAGGTTCAACGTGGTGGCGGTGCCCAAATCCGCAGTGACGGCGGGGAGGGGGAAATGCTCCGCTGCCCAGGCGGCGTCCACCAGCCGATCCCGGCCCACCTGCTCCGGGAAGGGGACGCCCATGGTCAGGCCGGTTTTCGTCTCCGGCCCCACCAGCATGGGGGTCACCCCCAGAATATTTTCCACGGCTTCCAGCATGGCCTGGGTAATCTGGGGCACCACGCTGGAGAGAATGGCCCCCCGGCACTGCCGCCCCTGTAAAATCGGCCGCAGCAGCCGGGTGTATTCCTCAGTACCCCAGCTCCGGTTGGTCTCCACCTCGCCGGTGAACACCACCTGATCCTCCTCAATCCCGGCCAGTACCGCCGTGCTGTTGCCGATGTCGATAACAATAATCATATTTCATCAGAGCTTCCTTTTTTATCCGTCTGCAATGTCGCTATTATAACCCCAAAGTGCGCAGAAAAGCAAATACTTTTCTTGCAAATGCACAAAAAATCTGCTATACTTTCGGTGAAAATAACGGTGATCGTGAAAGGCGGATGAAAAAATGGAAAAGCTTTTGGGAAAAACGGTGGTTTTGGGGATCACTGGGGGAATTGCCGCCTATAAGATGGCAAATGTGGCCAGCGCCCTGCGCAAGACCGGGGCGGAGGTTCATGTCATCATGACGAAAAACGCTACGGAGTTCATCACCCCTCTGACCTTTGAGGTGCTGACCAATCACCGGTGCATTGTGGATACCTTTGACCGGAATTTCCAGTACGATGTGGCCCACGTTTCCCTGGCCAAGGCGGCGGATTTGATGCTCATCGCCCCGGCCACGGCCAATGTGATTGCCAAGCTCTCCCATGGGCTGGCGGATGATATGCTGACCACTACGGCGCTGGCGGCGAAATGCAGGAAGCTGGTGGCTCCGGCTATGAACACCGCCATGCTGGAAAATCCCATCACCCAGGAGAACATCAGAACATTGGAGCGGTTCGGCTTTGGCATCATCCAGCCCGCCGTGGGAATGCTGGCCTGCAAGGATGTGGGCAGCGGCAAGCTGCCGGAGCCGGAGGAACTGGTGGAGGCGGTGGTTCGGGAGCTGGCCCGGGAAAAGGACATGGCGGGCCTCCACATCACCGTCACCGCCGGGCCCACCCAGGAGAGTCTGGATCCGGTGCGGTTCCTGACCAATCATTCCTCCGGGAAGATGGGCTATGCCATCGCCCGGGAGGCCGTGCTCCGGGGGGCGGAGGTGACCCTTGTTTCCGGGCCGGTGGATTTGAAGCCCCCCGCCGGGGTGAAGCTGGTGAAGATCACCACCGCCCAGGACATGCTGGAGGCGGTGCAGGCCGCTCTGCCCGGGACGGACATCCTCATCAAGGCCGCCGCTGTGGCGGATTACCGCCCGGCCACGGTGGCAGAGGAGAAAATAAAGAAGAAGGACGGGGAGCTGTCCATTCCTTTGGAGCGCACCGGGGACATTCTGGCCTGGGTCAGCGAGCACCGGCATGAGGGGCTGTTCGTCTGCGGCTTCTCCATGGAGACGGAGAACATGGTGGAAAACAGCCGGAGGAAGCTGACCGCCAAGAACCTGGACATGATCGTGGCCAACAATCTGAAAACCCAAGGCGCGGGCTTTGGGGTGGAGACCAATGTGGTCACCATCATCACTCGGGATGGAATTCAGGAGCTGCCCCTGATGGGCAAGGACGCCGTGGCTGGATGCCTGCTGGATGAGATTCAACGTATGAGATATAGGATATAAGATACAAGATAGTTAGGAATTAGGGATTAGGAATTAGGAGTTAAGCGCCCGTAGGGGAGGCTATTAGCCTCCCGCCAGACAACGGTTTTTGAGTGTTCCGTTGAATGGAACCAGGAACCGGTTTTAGAAGTCATGCCCCCCTTGTGTAAAGGGGGGCAGGGGGGATTGGGCAGCAGGCAGTTGCGGGACAGATATGTTGGGCGAAATGGGATAATCCAAAACATTGGGGGGCGCACCTCCCTGCATTGGGCTGTACCGTCCTTTTGGAGCCTGCTGTCCAATCCCTCCCTTAGCTGAACGCCAATATACAAACCGCCGCCTGGGGGATTTCCTCAGGCGGCGCAAAAATTTATCGGACGAAGCGGGTTTTCAGGGTGGTGCTCCAGGTTTCGCCGGGGGCCAGGATGGCGGCGGCGGGCTTCTGGAGCCAATCGGTGCTGCCCTTCTCCAGGCTGGGCAGGCTGTGCCAGGGCTCGATGCACAGGAATCTGGGCATCCCGGGCTTGCTCCAAATCAGGGTGTAGGGGAAGTCGCCGATGTCGCAGATCACGGCCCGGCCGGTGTCCTTCTCATAGATGCCCAGGGTCTTGGAGCGCAGGTTCGTCATGCAGTGGCTGTCCAGAGCGAAGAGCTTGTCGTCAATGGGAATGCAGTCGATGTTGGTACCCAGAAAGTAGCATTTGCCCCGGAACAGGCCGTTGGGCTGGCAACTCAGGCACAGGGGAGACTCCATCCGGTCAAAGCGAAGCTCGTAGTCCGTGGCCTGGTGAATGGGGTCGAAGGGAATGGCGAAGGCGGGATGGAAGCCGATGCCAAAGGGGAGAATATCAGCGTCGGTGTTTTCCACAGTGAGGGTGTGGTGCAGGGTGTCTCCCTCCAGGGAGAAGGTGGAGACAAGGCGGAACTCATAGGGGAAATGGGCCCGGGTCTGGGGGTTGCTGCGCAGCTCCAGCACCAGCTTTGTGGCGGTCTGACTCACCAGGTCATGCTCCATAAGCCTGGCGAAGCCATGCTGGTTGGAGGGGTAGTCCTCTCCCTTGGCGTGGATGGTGCCATCCACCACCTTGCCGGTGTGGGGGAAGAGGATGGGAGCGTGGTAGCCCCAGACGCTGGAATCCGCCTGCCAGATGTGCTCCACGCCGTCGCTCTTGCGAACCACGCTTTTCACCTGGGCGCCCCAGGTGGTGACGGTGACCCGGAGATAGTCATTTTCAATGATGTACTCTTTGAAATCCATGGTTTTGCCTCCTCATTATCTATGTTTTCATTATTTCAGCAATAGGAAATAGGCCAGTACGGCGATGCCCAGGACGATCCGGTACATGCCGAAGGCGGAGAAGGAATGCCTGCGGACATAGGACATCAGTCCCTTGATGACCAGGAGGCTCACGATGTAGGACACAGTGCAGCCTACCAGCAGGATCAGCAGATCCATGGCGGTGAAGGCCACCCCGGACAGGAAGAATTTCAGCAGCTTAATGGCGCTGGCCCCCAGCATGGTGGGAATGGCCATAAAGAAGCTGAACTCCGCCGCCGCACCCCGGCTGACACCCACCAGGATACCCCCCAGAATGGTGGAGCCGGAGCGTGAGGTGCCGGGAATCAGGCTCAAGCACTGGGAAACGCCGATAATCATGGCGGTCATGATACCGATCTCATGGACATCGTGAACTTTTGGCTCCTTGCCCTCATTCTTACGCTCCACCAGGATGAAAGCCACACCATAGACGATCAGGGCGATGGAGACAACCACAGCGTTGTGCAGGTGTTCGTCCATCCAGTCGTCGAAGAGCACACCCACCAGGCCGGAGGGGATGATGGCGGCAATGACCTTGAACCACAGGCTCCAGGTCTGCTTTTTCTGGAGTTCGTTCTTATCCCGGTCAAAGGGATTCAGCTTCCGAAAGAATAGGGCGCACACGGCCAGAATGGCACCCAGCTGAATCACCACATCGAACATGCTCTGGAATTCAGAGGAGACATTCAGGTTTACAAATTCATTCAGCAGAATCAGATGCCCAGTGGAGGAAACGGGCAGCCATTCGGTGATGCCCTCCACGATGCCAAAAAGCACCGCCTTCAATATTTCCAGGATCATTTTCTACCATACTCCTTCCAATCCATCAAAGCGACGGACTTGTGCCATTATCATACAGGATTTTTGATTGTTTTGCAATCATTTTTTTTAAGAGAGGCTCTAACAGGTTTATCAGAGCAGATCGGTATTTTGCAGTTTGTTTTGCACCTCCGCCGTAGAAGCATTTTTCGACGCAAAACGTTACCGGGCGGGTCAGGGCAAAAGCGCTTACTTACCAGCCCCATGCGAATGATCAGCGGGAATTGCCCGCCGCCTGGGCGATCTGCTGGGCCACAGTGCAATTTGGCTCATAAATGCAGCTGCCGTAGCAGCAGTCGCAGTCGGTGAGCTGGCCGCTCTCGAATTCGATGGTGACCATTCGGCTCTGATCCAGCTGGCGGCAGTAGCCGCAGATGATTTTTTCCTCTTCCATATAATTATTCCTCTACGGCGCAGTAGCCTCTGGGCGCCAGGGTCAGCCAATCCGGGGCCACTGTCTGGATGTTCTTGCCAAAAATCACCCGGCCTGCGGTAATGTCCCAGGGGTCGCCGCTTCGGTTGACATAAATCTTGATGGTCTTGCCCTTCCAGCTCCTGGAGTAGCCCAGGTGCTTGTCTCCGGCGACAAAGAACTGAATGTCGCCCAGCCGCAGGGCCTCCTGCTGCGCTCTCAGCTTGCCCAGGCACCGGTAATGGCTGAGAATTTCCTCATCCTCCCGGCCCCAGGGGAAGGGGCGGCGGTTGAAGGGGTCCTTGTAGCCCTCCATGCAGGTCTCGTCGGCATAGTAGATGCTGGGGGAGCCGGGGAGGGTGTATTGCAGGAAGGAGGCCATCATCAGTCGGTCCCGGGCCACCTCCAACTGGTTTCGGGACAGGCGGCGGCGGGACTTTTCCTCCCGGCTGCCGTCGAAATCGTCCACCAGGGCGGTGAGAATCCGGGGGGTGTCGTGGGTGCCCAGCAGGTTCATGTTGCAGGCCACCACCTGGGGCGGGTAATTTTCCACAATGGACATCACCGTGTTTTTCAGCCCCTGGCCGCTGTCCCTGCCCCGCATGAAGTCCAGAATGGCGTTGCGGAAGGGATAATTCATCACGCTGTCCAGCTCTCCGCCCACAAAGTAGCGGCGGCGCCGGTCGTAGGCCGTTTTGTTGGAGGCATCCTCCCACACCTCTCCCAGCAGCAGGGCCTGGGGGTTGATGGAGCGAATCCGGTCGTGAATCATGCGGATAAACTCGTCGGGGAGTTCGTCGGCCACGTCCAGCCGGTAGCCATCGGCCCCCAGCTTCATCCAGTGGGCGATCACACTGTCTTCATCGGTGATGATATATTTGATGAAGTCCGGGTGCATTTTATTCACGGTGGGCAGAGTATCGAAGCTCCACCAGGAGTGATAGTTCATGGGCCACTCATAGAAGGTGTACCAGTTGTAATAGGGGGACTCCCGGGTGCAGAAGGCACCGCTGCCTCCAAAGGTGCGGTTCCGGTCGAAATACAGGCTGTTGGAGCCGGTGTGGGAGTACACCCCGTCCAGAATCACCCTGATGCCCCGGGCGTGGGCAGCGTCACACATGGCCCGAAAGTCTGCCTCGGTGCCCAGCATGGGGTCGGGAGTCTTGTAGTCGCCGGTGTCGTAGCGGTGATTGGAGAAGCTTTTGCTGATGGGGTTCAGATAGAGAATGGTCACGCCCAGGCTGGCGATATAGTCCATTTTTTCGGTGATGCCCCGGAAATTTCCTCCGAAAAAGTCGTTGTTCTGGATGACGCCGTTTTCATCCGGAGCCCAGTCCACGTCCTCGTACCAGTAGCTGTGGAGCGTGTAGGGCTCCAGCTTGCCGGTTAGGTCCACCTTACCGCTGCGGCAGAACCGGTCGGGGAAAATCTGATAGATGATGGCGCCCTTGGCCCAGTCCGGGGTGGTGAAGTCGGCGGGAATGCAGCTGACCTGCCACAGATCGCCGGCCTCCATGTTGGCGTCGTCGCCCTCCTTGAACAGGCGGAACATACCGCTCTCGTGGTGTATTTGGAAATAATAAAAATACAGACCCGGGGCGAAGAGTGAGAATTCCCCCTCAAAAATATCGTAAGCGCCCCGCTGTTCCCGGCGGTGCATATCCAGATACCGGGCGGGGGAGCCGTTTTCATAGCACAAAACGATTTCCACCCGGTGGGCAACCACGGCGGAGGGAATATGCAGGTGCAGGCTGCAGACTTGGCCGGGGATCAGAGTGCCGAAGGGGGACTTGAATTCCGGCTTTTTGCTGTCGAATAAAATCCTCATGTTCTATCTCCAATGATGAAAATAAATCCCCAACCGGGGGGTACCGATTGATTGGAGGCCCGGAGGTCTCCAATCACCGCTTAGCCCTTGCCGCTGGTGCGGTCGGCAATTCTTGTGAGGGAATAGGCCATGTCGTCATAGCAGGCCTTGGTGATCTTGTCCACAAAGTTTCCATCATAGGCCTGCATGGCCTGTTCGATGCGAACCACCCGCTGGAAGCCGTCGGCGCTCTGGGCCTTTGTGACGGTGTAGATGGGGGTGTAGCTGTAGCCTGTGACCCGGGTGGTGCCCTTATGGTTGTCCCGGGTGATTTCCACGTCCAGGATGATGGAGTAATTGGTGCCGCTCCGGGCGGCGTCACCGAAGAAATCCCCCAGGGAATAGGCGACCAGGGTGCCCGCAACTTCGTTGTAGTCGATCTTCTGTACCAGATGGGGATGGGTGCCCAGAATCAGGCCCACCCCGTTCTTTTGCAGCAGCCTTACAATGGTCTCCTGGGAGGAGCTGATGGTGTCGTTGTTTTCACTGCCCCAGTGGAGCAGGGCCACGGTGAAGTCCGGCTTTTCGGATTTCACACTGTTCAGAATCTGGGTGATGCCCTCGGTGTCCACCTTCCTGTAGGTGGAGTCGTAGTCCTGGTACAGGAGGTTCACGCAGTCTTCGTTGCCTGCGGGCATACCCATGCCGCCCACGCCCTTGGTGAAGGCCACAAAGGCCACCCGAAGGCCCTGTATTTCGCAGATGGTATAGCCCTTGGAGCGCTTGAATTCTGTGGGGCTGGAATAGGCGCCCACCGGCTCCAGCCCGGCGGCCCGAATGGACTGAAGGGTGGAGTTTAAGCCGATGAGACCATTGTTAATGGAGTAGGAGTTGGCCATCTGAATCAGGTCTACACCGGCGCTGCGCAGAGCGGTGAGCAGTTTGTTGGGGGCGGAAGCGGTGGCGGTGCCATATGGCTCACCGCAGACATTGCCCTCCAAATTCAACACGGTCAAATCCGCTCCCGACAGGGTGCTGGCCACATCCTGGAAGGCCCGGGTGAAGTCGAAGCCGTTGGCGGCCAGACCGGCATCCACCACGGAATCGGTGATGTTCAGGTCGCCGGCGGCTCGGATGTGAATGGTGGTGGTGGGCTCCCGCCCGGGTCTTACCTCCTCAGTGGGGGTGGTTTGGGGAAGGGTTGCTTCCACGGTGGGTATGGTGGCGGCGGTCAGGCTGGGGGTATCCTGGGACGCCTTGTCCGCAAAATAATAGATGGCTGCGGTGCACAGAGCCAGAACCACCACGGCTGCCGCCAGGCCAAGGCGGAGCCTGCGCTGCTGGGCACGCTGCTTTTTCTGCTGTGTCTGCCGCCGCTGACGGCGTTTTTCCATATCCTCGGGGCTCATGGCCATGGCGATCCCTCCTTGCTGGGGTAAATATGATGAATATGAGATTGATACATAGGATATTTGTGTTAATCAGTTTAAACGGTCTTGAAAATAACAGACTGTCTGATCCCTGTTGCGGCGGATTTCCTGCTGCAACGCCTGCAGTGAGGGGAATTTCCGTTCCGGACGGAGAAATTTGTAGAATTCCAGGGTGATCTCCCGACCGTAGAGGTCTGCGTCATAGCCCAAAATCCAGGGCTCCACAGTGATGCCCTGGCCCTGCACTGTGGGACGGGTGCCGATGTTGGTGACGGCGCTGTAGCGGCGGCCGTCCAGCTCCACCAGGCAAGCGTAGACTCCGAATTTTGGCACGGCCAGTCCGGAAGGCAGCGGCAGGTTGGCAGTGGGAATTCCCAGGGTGCGGCCCAATTGATGGCCGTGAATGACCGTGCCGGTGAAAATGTGGGGATGCCCCAGGAAGGCCACCGCCTCCTCCATCTGCCCCCCTTCCAGCAGGGTGCGGATGTAGGTGGAGGATACCCTGGTGCCGTGAAGGCTCTGCTCTGGCACCAGGACACAGGGTAGGCCCTCCCGGCGGCAATATGCCCCCAGCAGCTTTCCATTTCCGGCGCCGTGGCTGCCAAAGCGGAAATCATCTCCGCAGACAAAGCCAGCCGCACCGTAATCCCGGCGGAGAAATTCCAAAAAATCCTCCCAGGGGGTTGTGTGCATTTTTTCGTCAAAGGGCAGGGTAATCACCCGGTCCATATCCTCCAGCAGCAGCCGCTCCCGGTCGGCGGGGGTGTTGATGAGCACCGGCGCCTGGCCGAGCACCAGCTGATCCGGGTGGGTGCCGAAAGTCACGGCTCCGGCCCGACAGTGGTGCTCCGAAGCAAGACGGCGGCACTGGCTGAGCAGGGCCCGGTGCCCCAGATGGACACCGTCAAAGAAGCCCAATGCGTAAATCGTTTTTTCCATGTTTTTTATTCCGGTTCAAAAAAGCTCTTCACCGTGGTCATGGTTCCTCCGCTGACCTGGGCCAGCATGAGAAATTCTCCGCTCTGGCTGTAGGCACGGTAGCGGCCCGGAGCATGGGGCACGGAGAAGGCGTTGCCGTTGCGGCAGCGTTTTTCCTGGTTGGGGGTAAGGGTAACGGAGGGGAGACTGCGGAACATGGAGTCCACCGGACGGAGATATTCCTCCGGATGGGCCGCTTCCAGCAGGGTTTGCAGGGGTACGGCGTCGGACAGCGTGTATTCCCCCGCCTGAACCCGGCGAAGATAGCCCATGCAGCCGCCGCAGCCCAGGGCCTGCCCAATATCCTTGCAGAGGGTACGGATGTAGGTCCCCTTGGAGCATCGAACCCGGAGGACGGGATTCCCCTCCTCAAAGCCCAGCAATTTCAGCTCATGGATGGTGACGGGCCGGGGCTGGCGGGGGATTTCCTTGCCACACCTTGCCAGGTCGCAGAGCTTCTGGCCGTTTACCTTCAAGGCGGAATACATAGGGGGAATCTGCATAATTTCTCCCCGAAACCGGGGGAGTACCGCTTCCAGCTGCTGCTGCGTGAGGAGAACCTGCTGCCGGGAGAGCACATTGCCGGTGACGTCCTCAGTGTCGGTGGTTAGGCCGGGGATCAAAAGGGCCTCGTAGCCCTTTTCCGCATGCTCAAAAAATTCCACGCCTCGGGTGGCTCTGCCCACGAACACCGGGAGCACGCCGGTGGCCATGGGATCCAGGGTGCCGCCGTGGCCGATGCGCCGGGTGCCGAAGACCCTTCTCAAACGGGCGGTGACATCCTGACTGGTCCAGCCGGAGGGCTTGTCCACAATGACGATGCCATTCATGGCGTCAGCTCCAGCAAGACACGCTCCACGGCCTGGGCGGCCTGGGCCAGAGGCATTTTAATGGTGCCTCCCGCTGCGCCCTTATGGCCGCCGCCGCCGAAGGGGGCGGCGACCCGGGTGGCATCATAGCCCGGCACGGCCCGGACGGAGAGCCGCACATCCCCGCCCTCGGTCTCCCGCAGCGTGGCGGCAACCTGCACACCGGCTACGGTTCGGGGGAAGTTGGAGATGTTGTCCATATCGTCTCCGGTGACGCCCTCTTCCTTTTCCACCTGGCGGGGAATGGCGCAGATGGCCATGGTGCCGCCCCGGAGCATTTTCAGATTTTCCACCATCCAGGCCTGCATTTTCAGCCGTGCCAGGGTGTTGGTCTCAAAGAGCTCGGTGTTCAGCTCATAGATTCGTGCTCCCGCCTGGGCACAGGCGGCAGCGGTGGTGAAGGTATGGGCGGTGGTGTTGGAGAAGCGGAAGCAGCCGGTATCGGTGGAGGCGCCTACGTAGATGGCCTCGGCCATTTCCCGGTTCAGCTTGCAGCCCAGCTCCAACAATACATCATAGATGATTTCGGCGCAGCTGGCGCTGTCCGGGTCCACTAGCTCGAAATCGGCGAAGCTGGTGGCATTGCAGTGGTGGTCGATGCGCAGAGCCACCCGACCCAGCAGAAATTGGAAGTCTGGGTGGAGAATCTCCGGGGAGGCCACGTCCACGCTGACCACGCAGTCGGCGGGGTCTACGGTATTCACGGTCAGCCCCTGGTGGAACTTCTGGTAACGGGGGGTTACCCCCCGATTTTCCAGCACATGGGCGGTTTTGCCCAAGCTCCGTAGGCCCCGGCACAGGGCCGCAGAGGAGCCAATGGTGTCGCCGTCGGGGCGGTTGTGGGTGAGGATGATATAGTGGTCGTGGGCGGCCAGAAAATCCGCTGTCTCAGTTCTCGTCAGAGTCTTCATGTCCGACCTCCAGAGAGTTGATGAGTTTCAGCATTTTTGCGCCGTAGGTGATACTGTCATCCAGACTCCATACGATTTCCGGGGCATAGCGAAGCTGCAAACGGCGCCCCAGCTCCCGCCGCAGGAACCCTGCGGCGGATTTCAGTCCGGCCATGGCGTCTTTCACCCGTTCCTCCTGGAGGAAGCTGACGTATACCTTGGTATAACGCAGGTCGGGGGTGGTTTCCACCCGGGTGATGGAGATCATGGTGTCCTGCACCCGAGGGTCCTTCACTGTGCGCAGAAGGGCAGATAATTCTTTCAAAATTTCTTCATTGATTCGGTTGATTCGGTTTGATGCCATATTGTCCTCCGAAAAGTTCTTCTGTGACCACTTCATACTTCGTCATCCAGTGCGCAAAATCGTCACCGGGCGGGTTAGGGCAAAAACGATTGCCGCCGACCCAGTGCGAATTGGCTGCGGGCCCTGCCCGCTTATCTTTTGATCTCCTGCATGACGAAGCACTCGAAGATGTCGCCCTCCCGGATGTCGTTGAACTTGGCCACGCTCATACCGCATTCGTAACCGGCGGTGACCTCCTTGACGGCGTCCTTAAAGCGCTGCAGAGAGCCGATCTCGCCCTCGTGAATGACGATGCTGTCCCGGAGAATACGAACCTGGGAGTCCCGGGTGACCTTGCCGTCCTTTACCATGCAGCCGGCGATGGTTCCCACGGCGCTGACCTTATAGGTCATACGAACCTCGGCGTGGCCGATGACGGCCTCCTCATACTTGGGAGCCAGCATGCCCTTCATGGCAGCCTCGATCTCGTCGATGGCATCGTAAATCACCCGGTAGAACCGCATGTCCACATTGGCACGCTGACCGGAGGCCTGGGCGGCAGCATCGGGACGGACGTTAAAGCCCACAATAATGGCTCCTGCGGTGGAGGCCAGCAGAATATCGGACTCGTTGATGGCGCCCACGCCGGTGTGGATGACCCGAACCCGGACTTCTTCGTTGGTCAGCTTTTCCAGACTGGTCTTCACGGCCTCGGCGGAGCCTTGTACATCCGCTTTGACGATCAGAGGCAGCTCCTTCATCTCGCCCTCCTGCATCCGTGCAAAGAGGTTATCCAGCGTGACCTTCTGCATCAGCTTGGCCTGGGCGTCCTTCTGAGCCTGCTTGCGCTGCTCCACCAGTTCCCGGGCCATCCGCTCGTCGGTGACCACGTTGAATTCATCGCCGGGGGTGGGGACCTCGGCCAGGCCGGTGATCTCCACGGGCACAGAGGGGCCGGCGGTCTTTACGGTGCGGCCCTTGTCGTTGGTCATCACCCGGACACGGCCCACGGAGGTACCGGCGATGATGATGTCGCCCTGGTTCAGTGTGCCGTTCTGCACCAGCAGGGTGGCGATGGGGCCCCGGCTCTTATCCAGCCGGGCTTCGATGACGGTGCCCTTGCCCCGGCGGTTGGGGTTGGCCTTCAGTTCCAGCACCTCGGCGCTGACGATGACCATTTCCAGCAGGTCTTCCAGCCCCATGCCGGTCTTGGCGGAGATGGGGCAGATCACGGTGTCGCCGCCCCATTCCTCGGGAATCAGGTCATACTTGGTCAGCTGCTCCTTGATCTTCTCCGGGTTGGCGGTGGGCTTATCCATTTTGTTGATGGCCACGATGATGGGTACGCCGGCGGCCTTGGCATGGTTGATGGACTCCACGGTCTGGGGCATGATGCCGTCGTCCGCAGCCACCACCAGAATGGCAATGTCGGTGCACATGGCGCCCCGGGCCCGCATGGAGGTAAAGGCGGCGTGGCCGGGGGTATCCAGGAAGGTGACCATATTGCCGCCCACATCCACAGTGTAGGCGCCGATATGCTGGGTGATGCCGCCGGCTTCTCCGGCGGTGACAGAGGTCTTCCGGATGGCGTCCAGCAATGAGGTCTTGCCGTGGTCGACATGGCCCATGACCACCACCACGGGGGCCCGGGTCAGCAGCTCCTCGGCGGTGTCCTGATGGTCGTCGATGATCCGCTCCTCGATGGTGACTGTGACTTCCTTCTCCACCTTGCAGCCCATTTCCGTGGCCACATATTCGGCGGTGTCAAAGTCGATGGTCTGGTTGATGGCGGCCATGACGCCGTTCTTCAGGAGCAGCTTGATGACCTCGCCGGCGGTCTTCTTCATCCGGGAGGCCAGCTCGCCCACGGTGATCTCCTCGGGAATCTTCACGGTGACGGGAGCCTTCCGGGCCACCTCCATTTGCAGGCGGCGGAGCTTCTCCTGCTCCTCGTTGCGGGACTTGCTGCCCTTATACTTGTTATCCTTCTTGTTCTGCTGCTGGCCCTTCTTGCCGCCGATGCGCTGCTTACCGCCCTGGTAATTCTGCACACGCTCGGAGACCAGGTTGTCCACGTCGGCAAAGCGGTTGGCGTTCACCTGGACGGCGGAGGTATCCACCACCCGGCGCTCCCGCTTGCGTTCCGGCTCCTTGGGCTTTTGGGCCGGCTGCTGGGTTTGTTTGGCCTCCGGGGCAGTTTTGGGAGCGTCCTGCCTGGCCTCTTTGCCATCTTTTGCCTCCTTGGCTTTGGGGGCGGTGGGCTTGGGGGCTTCCTTGGGCCCCGCGGCAAAGACCTGCTCCAAAGAATCAATCTGATGGGACTGGGTGACGCAGTCGAAAACCACGTTCAGCTCCTCGTCGGTGAGAATCTGGCTATTGGACTTGGGCTTCTCAAAAAACCGGGAGATGATCTCCGCCACTTCCTTGGGGGTGATTCCCAAATCGGAAGCGACTTCCTTTAAGCGATACTTCACCATACTCATATACTATACGCACCTCCATAATACACACAGTCCGAATCCCCCAAAGGGGGGCTGGACATCCTTACATAACTTCAATTCTTCAGCCGCATCCGCTGTAGGGGAGAATATGATCCTCTCGCAACACGCTGCATCTTAGGCGAGGGGATGATATTCTCCTCCACAGGGCAGTGGACGGGCTTACTTTTTCCCTTTGCGAACATTTCTCAAATGGGCTTTGGCTTCCTGCTGGCGCTTTTTCAGCTTCTGGGATTTCTGGGCCAGCACGTCAATGGCGGACTGATATTTGATCGGCTCCGGCAGGCTCTGCACCAGGGCCAGGGCCAGGGGGGCATCGGTGACGGCGGCAATGGCCAGACTCTCCCGGCCCACCGCCTGCCCCAGTTCCTCTTTGGTAAAGGGCAGACGCACACACTGCTGCTCCGTCCCGGCGGCGTAGGCCTTGGCCCGCCGCCAGGTGTGATCCGAGGCATCCTGGGCCACGGCAATCACATAGGCCTTGCCTGCACGGGACGCATCTCCCACCGGCTCTTCGCCCAGCTCCGCCAGTCCTGCCTTCCGGGCCAGGGACAGATAATTCAGGGCCTTAGCTTCCATTGCGCTCCATCTCCTTTTCCAGCCGGTCGATGACCTCCTGGGGGATGGTCACCTCCAGGCTCCGGTCCAAAGCCTTGGAGCGCAGGGCTTTTTTCAGGCACTCGGAATTGGGGCAGATGTATGCGCCCCGCCCCGGGGCCTTGCCGCCAAAGTCCAGGTTCACTGTCCCGTCGGTGCCCCGCACCACCCGGATCAGCTCCCGCTTGGCCTTTCGCTCCCGGCAGCCCATGCACTGACGCTGAGGGATTTTCTTTTGCATCTGTAAACCCTCCCTTTGTTGAGAATTAGGAATGAGGAATTAGGAATGAGGAATGGTCCTCATTTCCAAGCATCAGCGAAAAGATTAACCTTCAATATGAATCGCAGTGACATGTGTTCATAATGCTGCCAAAATACGCTTATTTAATTCCTAATTCCTAACTCTTAATTCCTAATTTTCCGTTTCTTCCTCCGCAGGCGCTTCCTGAGGCACTGCCTGGGAGGCGGGCTTGATGTCGATCTTATAGCCGGTGAGCCGGGCAGCCAGACGGGCGTTCTGGCCCTCCTTGCCAATGGCAAGGCTCAGCTGATCGTCGGGGACAATTACGCTGCAAGCCTTCTGGCCGGGAATCAGGGAGACGCTGATGACATCGGCGGGGCTGAGGGCGGCCTTTACATACTGGCAGGGATCCTCGCTCCAAACCACGATTTCGATCTTCTCGCCGTGGAGCTCCTCCACAACGGCGCCTACCCGTCCGCCCCGAGGGCCGACGCAGGCGCCTACGGGATCAATTCCTTCCATGGTGGCCCGGACGGCCATCTTGGAGCGGGAACCGGCTTCTCGGGCGATGTTGCGGATTTCCACCTGGCCGTCGGCGATTTCCGGGGTTTCCAGCTCGAACAGACGGCGAATCAGGTTGGGATGGGTCCGGGACACGTGAACCAGGGGCCCACGGTTGGGCTTGCGGACCTCCATGACGTAGACCCGGACAATGTCCCCCTCCTGGAAGGTTTCACCGGGAATCTGCTCGGAGGCGGGAAGCAGCGCCTCGGAGGCATCGGCGCCCTGGCCCACCTTTACAATGATGTCTCCGGTGGTGGGGGCGATGCGCAGCACGGTGCCGGTGAGCAGCTCCTGGGCCTTGTTGGAGTAGCTCTCGAACATCACGCCCCGCTCGGCTTCCCGGATGCCCTGGATGACCACCTGCTTGGCGGTCTGAGCGGCGATACGGCCGAACTTGGCAATGTCCACGGGAATGTAGATGGAGTCGCCCACCTGGGCGTCGGGGTTATAGTTCCGGGCGGCGTCGATGTGGATTTCCAGAGCGATGTCCTCCAGCTCTTCCACGGCGGTCTTCACCTGGAACATGTTCAGACCCTTCTCATCCAGGCTCACCACCACATTGTCGGCGGGAACGTCCCGGTGATCCTCCCGGTCCTTGCGGTAGGCGTTGGTGAGGGCCTGTTTCAGCCGCTCCACCATATAGTCCACGGGGATGCCCTTGAGCTTCTCCAGGTCCCGCAAACTCGCAAAAATCTCTGCGCCGATGTCCACCTTGGGTGCCTCGGCCTGCTTTTTGGCTCTGGTATTTCTTGCCATGGTCTGTCCTCCTGTCAGAATTCCACCCGAAGCCGCACCAGGGCGACCTGGGATTTTTCAAATGTGATGGTTTCCTTTCCCGCTTCCACGGTGACCCGGCCGTCCTCGTACCCCCGGAGAATTCCGGGAATCTCCTTCAAGCCGTTATGGGGGCGGTAGAGCTTGACCGTAACGGGGCTGCCCAGGAAACGCTCGAAATCCTGGGGCCGTTTCAGGGCCCGCTCCAGCCCTGCTGAGCAGACCTCAAACTGATAGCTGCCGGGGATGGGGTCCTTTTCGTCCAGAATGGGGTCCACCGCCCGGGAGATGGCCTCGCAGTCGCTGATGTCCACGCCGCCCTCTTTGTCGATGTACAGGCGGAGGATATAGTCGGAGCCCTCCCGCAGGTATTCCACATCCCAAAGGCTGCACCCGTGCTCCTCCACAATGGGCTGGGCAAAGGCTGCCACCTGATCTGTGATTTTCATGAAAACTTCCTTTCGTCAATAAGAAAGAGAGGGGATGAACCCCTCTCTTTGATACTCCACTAAGCTTACGCTGTCATTATACCACGGTGATACCGGTTTTGCAATACCATTTTTTATATTTTTTGCCGCCTGTTTCCGGAAATTTGTCATTCAAATTCGATGATCTCCTGCAGCCGGGCAGGCAGCTCCCCGGCATTCGTCAGCGGAAAGTCCCCATAGGGCGTGTGCAGCCGGTCCGCTGCCACCTTGTAGAGGAAAAAGGCCACACGGGAGGGATTTACCGGCTCCTCCGGCTCCTCGTAGGCTTCGCACAGCTTCTCTGTGCCGTCGGCATTCAGGTACTGCTCCATGTAGGGGCACTGCCAGTCTGATTTCCGGACGCCCTCCTGTGGCACGGCGAAACCGCCCCAGGCGATCTTCGAGGAGGGAACTTGCAGCACCATCTCCACCAGAAACCACTGGCTGTTATAGTCATAGCACTGATAAAAAACCACATTGTTCATGGGAGAAACCTCCATTTTTGCTGCGCTCCTCTCTTTGATACGCCACGAAGTTTACATGGTCACTATACCACGGTGATACCGGTTTTGCAATACCATTTTTTATATTTTTTGCCGCCTGTTCCGGCCGCCCCTACGGGTCCTAAGTTGACGTCATTGCCCAAAGGGGAGGGCTTTGGTTCGTCCCGCGGAATTACGATTGGGCACCCAGCAGATCGCAGATTCTCTGGGCGGCGTCCTTGGGGATGACGGAGCGCTGGCAGGCGCGCATGTGCTCGATCTTCTCCGGGCACGACAGCAGGGCGAGGATGTTCTCCAATTCGGCCTGCTGGGCCTCCACCGCCAGCCCCATCCGGGTGAAGAACCTCCGGTTGAGGGTTTCGCAGCCGGGAATGGGGGGCAGCAGGGCCAGAGGAACCTCCATCACCGCCGCCTCGGTGGTGGAAAGCCCGCCGGGCTTGGTGAAATACAGGTCGCAGGCGCGCAGATATTCCGCCATCCGGTTCGTCTTCCCCAGCAGCTCCACCCTGCCGCCGTAGCGGCCCTCCAGATGCTTCCACAGGGAAGCGTTGCTGCCGCAGATGACGATCAGCTGCTCCCCGGTCTCCCGGGTGGCCCGGTACAGCAGCTCCACGGCCTTTTCCAGCTTGCCGCCGCCGATGCTGCCGCCGGACAGCAGCAGATACCGCCTATCCGCGGACAGGCCCAGCGCCTGCCGGGCATCCTCCCGGGTGATGCCCTCCCGGAAGGCCCTCCGGACGGGGATGCCCAGGGGGAAAAGCTTCTCCTGGGGGATGCCCCGGGACACAAATTCCCCGGTGAGCATGGGGGAGGGGATGACGAAGATGTCGCAGTCGCACTCCTCGGTGAAGGGAATGCAGGTATAGTCCGTGGCGATAAAGACGGTTTTCGGCGCCTTTCTGCCGTGGTTGCGCAGATAGGTGAGCATTTCCGCCGGGAATACGTGGGTGGTGACAATGGCGTCCACCGGATGGGCGTCCAGATATGCCCCCAGGGCGTCGGCGGCATAACCGTTGGCGTAATATACCGGGGAACGCCAGGGCAGACGCCGGTAGGCGTTGCCCAGCGCATAGACGGCTCCAAACCCCCGGGGAGAGGTTTGGGCCAGGTTGATGTAGGTGTTGTCCACCCGCCGGGCAATCTTCCCACCGCAAAGGTCGAAAGGATTCAGCAGCGTGGCCCCATGACCCCGGCGCAGCAATTCCTCCTGCACCGCCTGAGCGGCTGAATTGTGCCCGCCGCCGGTGCCACAGGATAAAATCAGGATTTCCAAAATAATTCCTCTCTTTATAGCAATTGTATCTGCATGGCCTCCCGGGGCTCCTTGCTCATGTGCAGCCGAAGACCCACCACGCAGCAGATCAGGAAAAAGCCCAGTACCATCTCCCTGGGCTGAGCGCCCAGAATCAGACAGACCAGCGCCGCCAGATAGGAGAAAATTGTTCGCTGAAAATGGGGCGTGACCTTTATCACCAGGGAGAAAAAGATGAATGCCCCTGCAAAAACGGCAAAAGGCTGCCAGCAGGGCAGCAGCCCCAGCAGCACGCCGAAGGTCACCGCAATGCCCTTGCCGCCCCGGAAATTGTGGTACACAGAGAAGGCGTGCCCCACTACCGGCGCCGCAATTATCAACGCCAGAGCCAGGGTGGGAGAACTGCCCCTGTCCGGCCCATTCAGAAAAAGCCACACCGGGAGAAAGCCCTTGAGCAGATCTCCCGCCAATGTTCCCGCTCCGCACAGAAAGCCGCCGTACCGGAAGGCGTTGGTGGCGCCGGGATTTTCATCCTTGCTTTTCGCCAGAATTTCCTTCCCCAGCAGCCGGGCCCACACAAAGGCAAACAGCATGCTGCCCGACAGATACCCGCAAACGCCAAAAAACAGTGCCCTTGTCATTTTGCCCCCTCCTCCTGGGGTAGATTCACGGTAAAAATTACCGCTCCGCCCTTGCTCTGGGCCTCCACAGTGCCGTGGTGCAGCTCCACGATCTTCTTCACAATGGCCAGGCCCACGCCGTTGCCGGTGGAGCCATGGGACTGGTCCACCTGATAAAATTTCTGAAAAATACGCTTCAAATCCGACTCCGGAATATAGCCGCTGTTGGTAATTGTCACTTGAACGGCATCCTGCTCCCGAATGATGCGCACCTGGACAGGGCCATATTCCGGGGAGAACTTCACCGCATTGTGGAGCAGATTGATGAAGACCTCCTTCATCAGCGACTCATTGGCCCGGATACCCACCTCCGGGAACTCCATATCCAGCTCGATGTGCTTGGCACTCCAGTCGTTTTCCAGCAGCAGCGCCGCCCCCCGCAGCTGTTCGGAGAGATTATATTCTGTAACGCCGGTGAGAATGGTCTGGTTTTCCACCTTGGTCAGCTTTAAGACATTGGTCGCCATGGCGGAAAGCCGTGTGGACTCCTCCACGATGGCGTCGATGTATTCCCTCCGCTGCACCTCGTCCAAATCCGCCCGCTGGAGAAGCTTGGCAAATCCGGCGATGGAGACAATGGGGGTCTTGAATTCGTGGGAAAAATTGTTCACGAAGTCCCGGCGAAGCATCTCGGTGTCCCCCAGCTCCTGGGCCATTTTGTTGAAGCTCTCCTCCACCTGCAAAAAGGATGGAATCAGGGAAATGGGCTTTTTGAAATGAACCCGGGCCTGGAAATCCCCATCCGCCAGCCGGTTCATCTGGTCGATGAGCCAGTTGATGGGCCGCAGGGGGATCCGCACCGCCAGCATGGACAGTCCCGTGCCCACGATCACGCTGATGGCGGACATGGATACCAGCAGCTGTGAGCTCTCCGGAAACCAATCGTTCTGGATGGGCAGGATGCCAAGTAAGGTAAGCACATAGCTCAGTGCTGTGGCCACTGCCACCGAGGCTGCCAGAATGCCAAAGGTCAGCAGAGCGAACAAAACTGTCAGGGAAAACCCTCGTTTCCGATGCTTCATTCCTTCCTCACCGCCTTATAGCCCAGTCCCCGGACGGACTCCACGCTGAACTCCTCCCAGCCCTCAAAGCGCTTGCGCAGCCGCCCTACGTGAACCGTCACGGTTTCCCAGCCGGTTTCACAGTCCATGCCCCATATCTCGTCCATGAGCTGAATCCGGGTGAAGATTTTGCCGGGGTAGGACAGCAGCTTGTACAGCAGCAGAAATTCCTTCTGGGGCAGCTCCTGCACCTGCCCCGGCCGGGAGACGGTGAAGGAGTCGTAGTCCAGCACCACATCTCCGATGACAATCCGCCGG
Organism: Oscillospiraceae bacterium; assembly: GCA_021771675.1. The sequence continues at coordinate 75,342 of JAETOP010000004.1, forward strand.
TCGTTGACGATTTTGGCCCGCCGCAGCAGTGCCTTGATTCGCAGCAGCATTTCCTCCTCGTCGATGGGCTTTGTGATGTAATCGTCGGTGCCTACCAGGAAGCCCCGGTGCTTGTCCTCCGGCAGATGCTTGGCGGAAACCATGAGAATGGGCAGGGTGTTGTTATTCTCCCGCAGCGTGGCGGTGAATTCATAGCCGTCCATATTGGGCATCATGATGTCCAGCACCACCAGATCGATGTGTTCCCGGTCCAGCATCTGCAAGGCCTGCTGCCCATCTGCTGCGGTGAATACATGATAATGCTCCGCCTCCAAAATCGCCTTCATCAGAAGCCGGGTGTTTTTGTCATCATCGGCCACCAAAATGTTAATCACGGCACGTTCCCTCCCGTTCTTTTACAATGTGAGCATAAATTACCATGCCATTCTAAACCGAAAGAAAACAAATGGCAAGGGAATCCCCCAAATTCTCCTGTGTTTATCGGATTTAACTCAGCGCCTGGGTAACGATTTCCCACCATCCCGGTGCGCATTTGCTGTGCGAGGGGCACTTCGGTTCTTGCGGCCGGGCGCATTTCGCGCTATACTTGCTTTGTAAAATACAGCCGGACATACAGCCGCTGCTGTCTTTGGCCGGATAGGAAGTGTAGCCATGTTCTATGATATTTCCGATGTGTGCCGCTTGTTTCGCCTGTCGCCCAACAGTGTGCGGTATTACGAAAGCCTGGGGCTGATCCATCCCGCACGCACCTCGGGCGGGCGGCGCAAATTCTCCATTGAAGAAATGCGTATGCTGCTGCGCATCAAGTCCCTTCAGCAGTTGGGACTGGATTTGCAGACGATTAAAGACCATTTCATCAATGAAACACCGTTTGTACCTAAAATGTTATCTGAGATTATGGATGGAAAAATTATTCAGATGGAACAGCAGATTCGTTATCTTCAGTCCAGCGTGGATATGCTGCGCCAATACGAGCAGCGGCTGCAAGAGGCTGCTCTAAACACGAATCAGCCACAAAGTGCAGACTTTCCAAATGTGTATTTTTTGCCGATGAAATCGCTCTTCGGTCGCTCGACAGAAGAGCGGGATATGTTATCGCAATGGTTTGACGCAATCCCGCTGGTGCGCAAAATGGACTATTACCAGATAAATGAAACAGGATCAATTACTTCCTGTTCCGGGTATTGCATCAAACAGGATGTGGCCATTCGCTTGTCCCTGCCGATGCTGGAAAAGGCTGAACATCTGCAATTTGCCAATGGACTTAAATTTCATTGTACATTTCCATGGCTTGGCCAGCGTGGTCTGACGACGCAGGAGCTGTATTTGCTGGCGGATAAGGTGCGGGCAATGCGTCCGTGGCAGAATATCCGTGTCTTAGTTGCGTATCTTTATGGTGCACGGGAAGAATCTGCCGTCCAGCGCCATTATGAAATATGGATTTCTAAGGACATACAATAAACATAGTGCCTAATTTTTATAACATTTGTTTTTGATTTTCTATTGCTTCTGCATCTATTAGATGTTACTCTTTTCTTGCGGATGAACGATAGATTCGCAAAAAATAGAAGGGAGACATTTAAATGAAGAAACAAATGAAGAGAATTGCGTTGTTGCTGGCTCTCGTCATGCTGGTTAGCAGCATCGGCGTCACGGCTTTTGCCGAGGAGTCCGCAATCAAAGAAAGCGCATCCGGCTTCTACTACGTGGAAGCCAACGGCGAGCAGCCCCGCCTGAGCCACGTGTGAACGACCTGGTCTCCCAGATGGACCTGGATGTAAAGCTGGGCAATCTGGCCAACGACTTTACAGGCGGTGCATTCTCTCCCATCTACCCCATGCAGGACGAATGGCTGTATGGACAGGAGGATCACATCACCCTCAGCGATAACATTACCTATCGCCCCATGTGGTGGGAAATCAACAAGAATCATGTTACCCACTATTCTTACAGCTCCACCGGCACTCCCAAGGAGCAGTTGGATACGCTGAATGCCATTCAGAGCATCGGCGAAAGTGCAACACTGGGCATCCCCATCTCCTTTGAGACTGACCGCCCCTACAACACCTTTGGCTCCATGGTCAACATGCCCTACTATGCCTTCGGTGTGGCCCATGATCCTGAGCTGCTCTACAACATGGTTGCCCAGTATTCCAAGGAAATGGCTGCCATGGGCTACACCACCATCTTCCACAGCTACGGCGTGGAAATTGGTTCCTGGTACGGCGATGAAGTTAACTATATCTCCGACATGATCGTGCCTGAGACCCTGGCTTACGAGGAGAACGGTCTGCACGCCATGACCAAGCACTATATCGCCCGTGGCGGTCGTAACAGCTTTGCCGATGCCCGTTCCGATGCGAAGCTGTGGGAAAACTACATGGTGCCTTGGAAGGCCGCCGTGCAGGAAGGCAAGACCTCTACCATCATGCTCAACGCCGGTTACGGCATTGAGGACAACCCGATCTACTTCGACGGCATTACCCTTGGCTATCTGCGCAACGAGCTGGGCTTCGAGGGCGTGATCTGCACTGACTGGCCCCTGAACATGAATGCTTATGATGAATCCTACGCCAGTGATGGCCGCAAGGTTGGCGACATGACTCTGGGCGAAAAGTACACCTTTATGATGGAATGCGGCATCGATCAGTTTGGCGTGTTCCGCATTGAGCATGGCACCGATACCAGCAGCTATTATACCTCCGGCAGCTTCGACTGCCTCTTCTGGCCTGATGTCCTCAAGGCAGAAATCGAAGCCGGTAAGATGGATGTTTCCATTGTGGACGCTGCCATCGGTCGTGCCATGAAGAACAAGTTCCGCCTGGGACTGTTCGAGGATCCCTTCAACGATTACGCCGAGCTGGAAGCGCTCTTTGCCAGCGAGGAATACAAAGCCGAGCACTTTGAACTGAACAGCGTTGAGGATGTTGTCCGTGCCCGTACCGAGCAGATGAACGCTTGGGACGAGGAACTGATGGAGAAGTCCGCTGTGCTGCTCAAGAACGACAACAATACCCTGCCTCTGGCTGCCGGAACAAAGGTATACCTGACCAGCAACTCCGGGGAAGTGCTGGATAAGGATATTGTCGCCATCGGCGCAAAGACTGAAATTGTGGATTCCTTTGAGACAGCCGATGTGGTTGTAGCTCATATGACCGCACTGGACGAAACCTGGGAGTATGTCATTGAGGATGCAAAGGCCGCTGGAAAGCCCATTGTTCTGGTGCTGGAAGGCACCAATGGCCGCAGAGGCGTCAGCGTGGAGCCTACCGAGCGTGAGGCGAGCGCCTGCGCGGCCATCCTGATGCAGACCTACAACAGCCTGCCTGACCATGGCACTGCACTGCCGCAGTTTTATCACTACACCTTCCCCAACGTGACGGCGGATATGCTCTTTGGTCAGCGGGTGCCCCAGGGCAGCCTGGTTTACGAGATTGGCCGCAATAGCGATGAGTATCTGCTCTCCTGGGGTGATTTGCAGCTGGACATCGGCGTGAGTGACGAAATGCGCCTGTACCTGGCGGCAGCCATCCGCAACCAGCCCGATCTGCTGGTGCCCAACAACCTGGGCGACGTGCTCTATACCACCAACTTTGGCATGACCTACGGCGCACAGCCCGACTTTGACATTAACACCCTGGTTCTGCCCAAGGCCGTGCAGACCTTCGAGGAAGAGTATCGTGGCAGTATGCGCACAGTGACCCGTGCGGTCGAAGCTGTGCAGAAAGCTGGCGTGGCTTTCCCCATTAGCTTCATTGCACAGAACAACGGCGATGACGGCTCCTTCATGGCTGAGGTATACGAAGGCGATCAGCTGCTGGCCAGCAAGTTTGTGGCGCTGGACGCCGGTCAGTTCCGTGTAATCACCATTGAGCTGACGCTGGATGCGGGTACCCATGAGATCAGTGTATGTGGCCTGACCAAAACCATCGTGGTTGAGTAAAACCGCAAGGTGGCGGCAGGGTAGTTTTTGATAGTTTCTATTTCCGCCGCCAATTCTCTTCTCCACCCAGCGCGAACCGCTCAGATATGCGGTTTCGCGCTGGGCTTTTCCTTGCATGTACAAAATATTTTTCAACGACCTCTTTACAAATGGAATTTTAACTGCTATAATATCTGAGTTGTGAGAAATGCGCCAGTGGCTCAATGGATAGAGCATCGGATTCCGGTTCCGAGGGTTGGGGGTTCGAGTCCCTTCTGGCGTACCAAAATTGGGCCATCCCATTTGGGATGGCCCAATTTTGATTCATCAGAAGGGACTCGAAAGGCCGGCCCGGGCAAAGCCCGGGCAAGAAAGTGTCCGGTGGACACTTTCTTAGTCCGTGGGAGAGTCCCCTTTGGTTTGAGACACACCCCGCAGGGGTGGGGATCAAACCGAAGCATACTCATCATGGAGAGCCCCATATGGGTCGGCCCGATTTTGATACATCAGAAGGGACTCGAATTTGGAGAAAACACCATGAAAAATTTATTCCTCATTGGCGGAACCATGGGCATCGGAAAAAGCACCGTGAGCGGGTGCTTAAAGCACAAGCTGCCGAACAGCGTCTTTTTGGACGGGGACTGGTGCTGGGACGCAGAACCGTTTGTTGTCACCGAAGAAACCAAGAAAATGGTGATGGGAAATATCTGTTTTCTGCTGAACAGCTTCCTCAAGTGCGGGGCGTATGAAAATATTATTTTCTGCTGGGTCATGCACCAGCAGCCCATTATCGACGAAATCCTTTCCCGGCTGAATCTGGAGCATGCCCGTATTTTTACGATTTCACTCACCGGCTCCCGGGAGGAGCTGACCCGGCGGCTGGAAAAGGATATAGAGGCCGGTGTGCGCAGTGCGGATGTGATGGAGAGAAGCCTCGGCCGCATTCCCCTCTATCAGCAGTTGGATACCATCAAAATCGACACCTCGGGCAAGAGCCCGGAGGAAATTGCGGAGGAGATTCGTTCCCTACTACAATAAAAGACATAGCGGCGATCCTGCCTCTTCCTTGGATAAAATCATTTTACTTTCCCGGGTCAACGTTGTTAAGAAAATTTATGTTGCAAAATAAATTCTCAAATGCTACAATCAGAAAAAAGGGGAGAACTGCAATGTCCACAAAATCGTACACACGGCCAGAAAAAGGAGAAAGCCTTTTAGCATTCCCGGATAACTATACTGTAATTGACATCGAGACAACGGGCTACGATCCAAGATGGGATGAAATCATTGAACTGGCAGCATTGCGAATTCGTGGCGGGGAGGTGGTTGATTCCTACGTTACCCTGGTCAGACCAACCCATGATATTGATGATTTCATTGAAAAGCTAACTGGAATTACAAACCAGCAGCTGCTGACTGCACCCTTCATCCCTCAGGTACTTCCGGGATACCTGGATTTCATTGGGGATGACATTGTGGTGGGGCATAACGTCCATTTTGATGTAAATTTCATCTATGACGCCTCGGAGCGTTTCTGTGGCAAACCCTTTCGGAATGATGTTATTGACACGATGCGCCTTGCCCGGCGCATTCTGCCCGACCTTCCTGGACATAGCCTTTCCAATGTGGCTGAGGCGCTAGGGGTTGTGCGGAAAGGGGAACATCGGGCAGAGATCGATTGCATCACCACCAACGACGTCTTTCAGAAGCTGAAAGAAACCGGGTATGTTTTTCATACTGAGAAAAAGGGAGGTTATGCCCATCACACCATAAAGGCGGCAGACGTAACCGCTGAAAAAGGGCTGGAGCAGCCGGACAATCCGTTGTTTGGAAAGGCCTGTGTGTTTACGGGGGTATTGAGCATCACCCGTAAGGATGCCATGCAGGCGGTCGTTAACATTGGCGGAATCTGCGGGGACAGTGTGACAAAGAAGACAAATTTCCTGATTTTGGGGAATAATGACTATTGCGTATCCATTAAGGACGGGAAAAGCTCTAAGCAGAAGAAGGCCGAAGCACTGATCCTGAAAGGGCAGGACTTGATGATCCTGTCTGAATCCGTATTTTTTGATTATATCAATTACACCGAAAACGACTGAAAATTGTATTTTCAATAAGCACTGACGCATCCCATGCCGGAAAGCTGGATATTGGATTCGAGTAATAATACTAAAATTCTGCTCTCCCGAGTGATGTTGTTCATTAAGTTAAGAAAAGCTGGACTTCATAGAAATGTAAAGTCCAGCTTTTGACTTAATGACATTGGCCGTCAACTAACCTTTCTTCTCATGAATCGGCAGAAGCGCTGCTTTCTCTGGCTTGCTTTTTTCCCTCCTGGTGCTTAAAGCCCAGCGTCAACGCCTGGGCGGGACAGGCCTGGACGCAGTCGCCGCAGCGGATGCACTCGGGGCTGTTGGGGGTTTTGCTGGGATCCAGGCACATCCGGCAGGCCCGGGCGCATTTGCCGCAGTGGATACAGCTGTCCGTGTCCAAATCCATGCGGTACAGCGCAAATTTGTTGAACAGGCCGTAGATGGCCCCCAGGGGGCACAGGTACTTGCAGAAGGGGCGCCAGACCACGAGGCTCCCAATCACAATCACCAGCAGAATCCACAGCTTCCACAGGAAGATGCCTCCCAGCTGGGCGCGAACCATGCTGTCCCGGGCGGCAAGCAGGATGCCCGCCACCGTGCCGGAAGGGCAGAGGTATTTACAGAAGAAGGGGGTCAGGGCATAGGTCAGGGGCAGGACAATGACCAGCAGAATCAGGACGGCATATTTGAGATAACGAAGCCACTTATCCCCGGGAAACCGGTTTTTCTTGGGGAGGCCGGGAATCAGATGCAGCAGCTCCTGCAAAAAGCCAAAGGGACACAGCAGACCACACACTGCCCGGCCCAGCAGAGCCCCAAAAAACAGCAGCAGGCCCACCACGTAATAGGGAAACCGAAATTTCAGGCCGGAGAGGAACCCCTGCAAAGAGCCGATGGGGCACGAGCCCACCGCTCCGGGGCAGGAATAGCAGTTCAGACCAGGGACGCACACATTCTTAATGGGGCCCTGGTAGATTTTTCCGGTGAAAAAGCCCCTCCAATGGGCGTTCTGAATCAGGGAGGCGGCGGCCAGAATGCCGAAACGTTTTTTATCCAATGCCAACACACTCCATACAGACTCGAATTGCCTTGTAGAGCACCTGGGTATGCTGACCCTGGAAGAGCCCCACCCCGATGAGGGCCAGGGCGGCCAGCAGGGTCAGCCAGGCGGGAAGATTCCGTTTCATAGCAGCTCCTCCACCAGGGCACACCAGCCGGCGTAGTTCAGCGCTCCGGCGGTAGGGCCGTAGACGATTGCTCCGGTGCCGTCCAGAACCACGGTGGTGGGGACGTAGCCGGTTTGCATCGAATCAAATTCCTGGACATAGCGCAAAATGGGATAGGTCACGCCCCTGCGCTCCAGCACCAGCCGTACATCCTCGTCGGCGTCGGGGGTGGAAAACACACCGACGACCTGAACGCCCCGGTCGGCATATTCCTGGCTCAGCTGCTGCAAAAAGGGCAGCTCCGCCACGCAGGGGCCGCACCAGGGCTCCCAGAAGTTCAGAATGGTCAGGCTGTGCCCGGCGAAAATCTGCTCCGTCACGGTGTTCCCCTCAAAATCCGTGGTGGTGAAGGAAACGGCGGGGGCGAAGGAGGGCTGGTCGCTGGTACGATATTCGATCTCATATACCCGGAGGGAATCTCCGGCACACTCCACCCGGTAGAGAAAGACGCCGGGGAGCGGCTCCCCTCCGGAGAACCGGGTGAACTTGACAGTTTCCGCTCCCAGGGCCAGGGGGCGAAGGGAAAAGACATTCTCACCCTGATCGGTCACTTCCAGCAAGGCGCTTTCCGGCTCCCTGCCAATCAGGGTTTCAAATGCCCACTGGGCGCCGTCCTCCCGGGGCAGAGAGATTTCCGAGCCGGTGAGCACATTCAGCCCCGTGTCCACCATGACCGGCACGGTGAAGGACAGGGACGTCCCCTCTTCCCAGGAGCGGGCATAGGAGAAGGTGACCTCCGCCTCTCCGGCGGCTGCGCCCCGGATGCGGAAGGCGGCGGTGGCGCCGGCGCCCACCAGGGCCTCGTCCTCCTCCTGAGCGGTAATGCCCAAGTCTTGAACATAGGCAATTTCCTCGTCAGAGGAAACCGCCTGCCAGGCATAGCCGGTGGAGGGATTGCACTCCAGAGTCAGATCGACGCAGTGCGGGGCGTCCACCTGGGACTCGGCAAATCCTACGGGGCAGAGGGACAGTGCCAGCAGGGCGGACAGAATCAGACAGAAAATTCGTTTCATAAGGACCTCCAAATTTAAGATATGTAATATAAGATATGGGATATAAGATGTAATTAGGAGTTAGGAATTAGGAATTAGGAGTGATGAATTGCTCGGCAAATTGGTGTTTGGCGGGCAGGGTCCGCAGCCAATTTCGCCTGGGGCTGGCCTGATGTCGTTTTTTTCCTAACCCGCCCGGTAACGCTTTTGCGGCACGTCGTTGAATGGAATCAGGTAAAGGCTTCTGAGCAAAGGCTCCCGAAGTGTAAGGGGTAAGCGAAGCGCAGTGGCGGTAGTGAATGACAGCGTAAGTGGACTGTCAGAGCCGCCACCGGGAAAAGCCGCAGCTTTCCTGGCAGGTTGTAAGCCGTGACTGAGGGACTGTGCAGTAAAATGTTACGAATTCGCATTGGTTTGGGCGAAAAGGAAATACCTTTCCACATTGGACTTTAAGAGCATTTTAGTGCCTGCTGTACAGTCCCCCAGTCAGCTTCGCTGACAGCCCCCCTTACACAGAGGGGCCTCCCTCAGAAGCCATTCCCTTCCACCACACAACGTTCTGCTCAAAAAACGTTACCGGGCGAAGCTTATGCGGTAATGACAGATTATCCCCGTGCGAATTGGGGTGAAGCGCCCTGCGCTTCAAATTACAATTTGCCGGGTTGCTGAGGGCAATATCTATCGCTGCTGTGTCGAGGAGAGCTTCAGCACCAGGGTGCCGTCGATCCAGGCGACGCAGTCCTGCGCCGGAAAGGCGGGAAGATCCGCTGCTTGCTGGGCCAGCGCCTCCCGGCGCTGAGCATCGCACAGACGGATGGGGGACTGGAGCACGACGGAGAAATAGCTGGCGTAGAAGTCCTCGGTGGTGATGGGGCTGGTGAAGATGGAGCCCACAATTTCATAGGTGTCGGCGTATTCGGGGCGCATTTGGAAATCCGGTGTTCCCAGAATTGCCACCTCACTCTGGCCGGGGACATAGCCGGGGATTTGCTCAATCCGGTCGCAGGCCCGGGTCATCAGGGACAATGTGGCCTGGCGCTCCTGATCCTTGCGAACGTAGAGCTGGTTGGCAAACCGGGCGCTGGAGAACAGAACCAGCCCGATCATCAGACAGCAGAAGAGAGTTATCCCCGGCTTTCCGCTCCGGCGGCACAGCAGCAGGAGCAGCAGATACATCAGCCAGGCGGCGTAGAACATGAGCAGATGAACCCTTCCGTTGCTTAGAAAGGCGGAGATGTTCATGCCAAAGGGCAGCAACAGAAGCAGAATGACAAACAGAACCTTATTTCCTTTGGAAAGGGGTTTGAATTGGCTCCAAAGAAGGGGCAGGGCGGCAAGGAACATAAGGGCATTGAACAGGGCGTTGATTCTGGGGGCCTGGGTCACAAACAGCTCCAGCCAGCTGGTGATGGTGGCGAGCAGCAGCGAGGGGATACTGACACTGTCGTCCAGCATAACCGCCAGGCCATTCTCCTGCTGGGTCGGAGCCACACCGGACAGGGCGCAGGCAATTTTGAAGAAGACCAGGTACAGAACCCCCGCCGCCGCCATGAGCCCGATGGCACGAAGCCCGTCCAGAAAAACCGTCTTGGCGTCAGCCTTGTCCGCCAGAGCCAGCATGGAGGCAAAAATCACCAGGCTGATGTATACAGAGATCATGCTCTGGTAAATGCCCAGGACGATCACGAGCAGCGGGATGGCCAGCAGCTGCTGCCAGCCGCCCCGCCTCCAGCACAGGCTTCCCGCCACCGCCGCCAGCGCCGCAAACAGGTAGGAGTCCAGATCGTGCAGAAAGCTGGCCGCAAGGGCGACGAAGGAGAGGTTGACGGTGAAAATACCGCAGGTAAAAATCAACAGCCAGCGCTGCCGGATGTCAAAAAGACAGGCCACCCCCCAGACGGCCAGGGCAGCCCAAAAAAGGGCCAGCATCCCGCCGAACCAGGGCGCCACGGTCTGCCCCCGGAAGAGGAACTGGTACAGGGGGGCAACAAAACGGCCCAGGGCGATTTTCCATTGGGCGGCAGTGCCGGAATAATAGCCCATTTCCTGGCAAATCCAGAATTCGTTCATGGAATCGTGGTTGATGGTGAAGTTCAGCAGCCCGTAGCCGTGGACGATGAGCCCAAGGGCAAAGACGGCGAGGAAAATGGTGGTCAGCCGTTCTTTTTCCTGGCGAAAACGGGAAAGCAGGGAGCTGGTCATGGCAAAACCTCCTTTGGGGAATTAGGAGTTAGGAATTAGGAGTTAGGAATTAGGAGTTAGGAATTAGGAGTTAGGAATTAGGAGTTAGGAATTAGGAATGCCGGCTGCTTGGCAAATTGATGTTTGGCGGTGCGTTGAATGGTGGGGGGCAATGGCTTCTGAGCGAAGGCTCCCCTGTGTAAGGGGAGCTGGCAGCGGAGCTGACTGAGGGACTGTGCAGCAAAATGCCCTATATTTGTACCATGTGGGGCGAATACTGGAAATGTTCATTTACCGCAATCCCATTGTTTCAGTGCTCCCTGTTATGTGAAAAAGGGTTGAGAATTGGAGCGTACCTTTCCACATCGGATTGCACCGACATCTTAGTGCCTGCTGTACAATCCCTCAGTCAGCCTGTTCGGCTGACAGTTCCTTTTACACAAGGGAGCCTTGGGTGCTCCTGCACCACAGCAACCAACGGAGCAATTCATAAATTGGCCATCCAATCATCATTCTGCCAGGTCGCCGGGCAGAGACGGCATGCACATAATATATATTGTATAGGCGAAAAAATCAACACTGGATGGGTAAAAGTTTTGCAAATTCGTCGCAGCGGGAGGATAACTTGAGGACTGCCCATGATAAGCGGACAGCTGTCCACCATGAAAAATCGCTATTATGACTGAATTTTGAGAGAAAACTTTGTAAAATATTCTGAAAAAATCCTTGACATTTGCGTGGGACGGTGGTATCATATCCCTGCGTGTGCGGGGGAAGCTCTGCCATACGCAATGCGATGATGCAGGAGATTGCGCCCAAAAGGCGGTAACTTCTGCGGAGTATGTCCGGTCATCGGGCGGCTGAACGCTTCTTTTGCGCTGGCGTATATCGCCGGGCAGGAAGGAATGGTCGGCGCTTGTCGGCCAATTTTCATGCCCTGGAATGATACGCACGGAGGCGCGGACAGAAGTGCTCGACCGTACCCAGCCATCTCACACTGAGTACGTCACATCAAGGAGGAAAAACAAACTATGGCAAACCAGCAAATGATCCGCATTCGGCTGAAGGCTTACGATCACCAGCTGATCGACTCCAGCGCCGCGAAGATCGTGGAGACCGCCAAGCGCAACGGCGCCCAGGTTTCCGGCCCCATCCCTCTGCCCACCAAGAAGGAGGTCGTCACCATCCTTCGGGCCGTCCACAAGTACAAGGACAGCCGTGAGCAGTTCGAGCGCAGAACCCACAAGAGACTGATCGATATCCTCAACCCCAACCAGAAGACCATCGAGGCCCTGATGAGCCTGGATCTTCCCGCTGGCGTTGAGATAGAGATAAAGCTGTAATTCTTCGGAATTACCGCTGCCCGCACTGTCTGGCATCGGGCGGACGGGTCATGTTGGCTTCCGAACCCAATGCGAAAGCCAACCAATAACCTAATTAAAGGAGAAACCAAAACATGCAGAAAGCAATCATCGGCAAAAAAGTGGGCATGACCCAGATCTTCGATGAGAGCGGCAAGGTGATCCCTGTTACCGTTGTGGAAGCAGGCCCCTGCGTTGTCACTCAGAAGAAGACCGTTGAGACCGACGGCTACGTGGCCGTCCAGCTGGGCTTTGGCGATGTCAAGGAGTCCAAGCTGTCCAAGCCGGAGGCAGGCCACCTGAAGAAGGCTGGCGTCGCCCCCAAGAAGTACCTGAAGGAGTTTAAGCTGGACGGCGCCGCTGACATGAACGTGGGCGACGAAATCAAGGCTGACACCTTCGCGGCCGGAGACAAGATCGACGTGACCGGCATCACCAAGGGCCATGGCTACCAGGGCGTTGTGAAGCGCCACGGCGCAGGCCGCACCCCCATGACCCACGGCGGCGGCCCTGTCCACCGTCACGCAGGCTCCATGGGCGCATCCTCCCACCAGTCCCGCATCTTCCCGGGTAAGATCGGCGCAGGCCAGATGGGCTGCGAGCAGGTCACCATCGAGAACCTGGACGTGGTGAAGGTGGACGCAGAGCTGAACATGATCGTTGTTCGCGGCGCCATCCCCGGCCCCAAGGGCGGTCTGGTGTATCTGCGCAACACCGTGAAGAACATCAAGGTCAAGAACGTCGAGACCGGCATCAGCAAGAACCCGCAGAAGGCTTCCGGCAGAAATCCCCAGAAGGCTTCCGCAAGAGGCTAAGGAAAGGAGATCTTAAATCATGCTTACGAAAGTTTACAATATGGCTGGCAAGCAGGTTGGCGAGATCGAACTGCCCGAAGCTGTGTTCGGTGTTGAGCCCAACGCTGCCGTTGTTCACGAGGCAGTCAAGAATCACCTGGCCAACAAGCGCCAGGGCACTCAGAGCGCTCTGACCCGTGCCGAGGTTTCCGGCGGCGGCCGCAAGCCCTGGCGTCAGAAGGGCACCGGCCGGGCTCGTCAGGGCAGCACCCGGGCTCCCCAGTGGACCCATGGCGGCATTGTGTTCGCCCCCAAGCCCCGGGACTATAGCTTCGCCATGAACAAGAAGGCCAAGCGCCTGGCGCTGAAGAGCGTCCTGAGCGCCAAGGCCGCCGAGCAGGCCGTGGTGGTCATCGACGCCATCAAGATGGCCGCTCCCAAGACCAAGGAGTTCGCCGCATTCCTGAACGCCGTGGGCTGCACCACCAAGACCCTGGTGGTCACCGCTGAGGTGGATCAAAATGTTGTGAAGTCCGGCCGCAACATCGCCGGCTGCGAAGTCACCTTCGCGAACCTGCTGAATGTTTACGACGTGCTGCACGCCGACAAGCTGGTCGTGGATCAGGCTTCCCTGGCTAAGATCGTGGAGGTATTCGCATAATGAAGAACATTTACGATATTATCAGAAGACCTGTCATCACCGAGCAGTCCATGGAGGCTGTGGCTGATAAGAAGTACGTCTTCATGGTGGACGTTGACTCCAACAAGACCGAGATCAAGGCCGCTGTGGAAGCCATCTTCGGTGTGAAGGTGGCCAAGGTCAACACCGTCCGGATGCAGGGCAAGGCCAAGCGCACCGGCGCTTATCCCATGGGCAAGCGCCCCGAGTACAAGAAGGCAATCGTTACCCTGACTGCCGACTCCAAGACCATCGAGTTCTTCGAGGGTATGGTCTAAACCAATCTCAATAAAGGAGAGAAACGCAAATGGCTATTAAAACTTTCAAGCCTTACACCCCGGCCCGCAGAAACATGACTGTTTCCGCTTTCGACGGTGTGGATAAGAAGGCAAAACCTGAGCGTAGCCTGGTTGAGACCCTCAAGAAGAATGCTGGTCGCAACTCCTACGGTCACATCACCGTCCGCCATAAGGGCGGCGGAAACAAGCGCAAGTACCGTATCATCGACTTCAAGCGCCAGAAGCTGGATATGCCCGCTACTGTGCAGCGCATTGAGTACGATCCCAACCGCTCTGCTTTCATCGCTCTGATCCAGTATGAGGACAAGACCCTGAGCTACATTCTGGCCCCCTACGGCCTGAACGTGGGCGACCAGGTGGTCTCCTCTGCCGCTGCCGACATCAAGCCCGGCAACTGCCTGCCCATCGCCAACATCCCTGTTGGTACAGTGATCCACAATGTGGAGCTCCAGCCCGGCCACGGCGCTCAGCTGGTTCGTGCCGCCGGCGGCGCCGCACAGCTGATGGCCAAGGAGGGCGAGCTGGCTCAGGTTCGTCTGCCCTCCGGCGAGGTGCGCTACGTCCGGATGAACTGCACCGCCTGCATCGGACAGGTTGGCAACCTGGATCATGAAAACATCCACATCGGCAAGGCTGGCCGGAAGCGCCACATGGGCATCCGTCCCACTGTCCGCGGCTCTGTCATGAACCCCAACGACCACCCCCACGGCGGCGGCGAGGGCCGTGCGCCTGTTGGCCGTCCCGGCCCTGTCACTCCCTGGGGCAAGCCTGCTATGGGCTATAAGACTCGTAAGACAAAGAACCGCACCAACAAGTTCATTGTCAAGCGCAGAAACAGCAAGTAAGGAGGAAATGAAATGAGCAGAAGTATCAAGAAGGGCCCTTTCGTAGCTCCCGAGCTGTATAAGCGCATTGAGGAGCTGAATAAGGCCGGTGAAAAGAAGGTTCTGAAGACCTGGTCTCGGGCCTCCACCATTTTCCCCTCCTTTGTCGGTCACACCATCGCTGTCCACGACGGCCGCAAGCACGTTCCCGTCTATATCACCGAGGATATGGTTGGTCACAAGCTGGGCGAGTTCGTTCCTACCAGAACCTTCCGGGGTCACTCTGGCAGCAAGACCGCAAATTCCAAGTAAGGAGGTACGAAAATGGAAGCATTTGCACATGTTAAGTACGTCCGCATGTCCCCCCGCAAGGTGAAGCTGGTTTGCGACATGATCCGGGGCCAGGACGTGAAGACCGCTGCCGCGTACCTGAGCAACACCTCCAAGGCTGCCTGTGAGCCCATGGCCAAGCTGCTGAAGAGCGCCGTTGCAAACGCCGAGCACAATCACGAAATGAATGCTGAGAACCTGTACGTTTCCACCGTTGTTGCAAATCCCGGCCCCATTCTGAAGCGTGGCCGCATCGCATCCCGCCGTGGTTTCGTTCGGATCAATAAGAGAACCACTCACATCACCATCGGTGTGAGCGAGAAGGCTTAATCAGGAGGTAGCTATGGGACAGAAAGTTAATCCCCATGGACTGCGGGTTGGCGTCATCAAGGACTGGGATTCCCACTGGTACGCCCGCGAGGAGAAGGTCGGTGACCTGATCGTCGAAGACTACAACATCCGTAAGTATCTGAAAAACAAGCTCTACGCCGCTGGCATCGCCAAGATCGAGATCGAGCGCTCCAACGGCAAGGTTAAGATCAACATCCACTGCTCCCGCCCCGGTGTGGTCATCGGCAAGGCCGGCGCTGAGATCGAGAACCTGCGCAAGGACGTGGAAGGCCGCCTGGGCAAGAGCGTCAACCTGAACATCGTTGAGGTTCGCTCCCCCGACCTGAACGCTCAGCTGGTAGCCGAGAACATCGCTCAGCAGCTGGAGAAGCGTATCTCCTTCCGCCGGGCCATGAAGAAGGCCATGCAGCAGGCCACCCGCCTGGGCGCCAAGGGCATCAAGGTCACCTGCGGCGGCCGTCTGGGCGGCGCTGAAATCGCCCGCTCCGAGAGCTATCACGAGGGCACCATTCCCCTTCAGACCATCCGTGCCGACATCGAGTACGGCTTTGCGGAGGCTGCCACCACCTACGGCCGCATCGGCGTGAAGGTGTGGATTTACAAGGGCGAGGTGCTGAATACCACCCTGCGTGCCGCTGCCCCCGAACCCGCTCCCCGTGAGCGCCGGGAGCGCCGCGGCAACGGTGATCGTCGTGGCAACGGCGAGCGCCGTGAGCGCCGCAGCGGTGATCGTCCCAATTACCGCAGAGAAGGAGGTAACCGCTAATGCTGCTGCCTAAAAGAGTAAAGTACCGCAAGGTTCAGCGTGGCCGTATGACCGGCGCTGCCTCCCGCGGCAATAAGGTTTCCTACGGTGAGTACGGCATCCAGGCCCTGGAGCCCGGCTGGATCACCGGCAACCAGATCGAAGCAGCCCGTATCGCCATGACTCGTTACACCAAGCGTGGCGGCAAGGTCTGGATCAAGATTTTCCCCGACAAGCCTTACTCCAAGAAGGGCCTGGGCACCCGTATGGGTTCCGGTAAAGGCGCTCCCGAAGGCTGGGTGGCCGTGGTTAAGAATCAGAAGGTGATGTTCGAGATCGGCGGTGTGACCGAGGACGTGGCCCGTGAGGCTCTGCGTCTGGCTCAGCACAAGCTGCCCATCAAGACTCGCATCGTCACCAAGGAAGTCGAAACTGAGATTGGTGGTGAATAATGATGAAGGCAAAGGAACTCAAGAATCTGTCCGCCGAAGAGCTGGCTAAGAAGCTGGACGAGCTGAAGAAGGACCTGTTCATGCTGAGAATGCAGCATGCCACCAATCAGCTGGACAATCCCATGCGTCTGAACGCCGTTAAGAAGGACATTGCCCGCATCAAAACCATTATTCGTGAGAAAGAGACCAACGTCTGAGGAGGTAAGCGATTATGACTGAAAATACCAGAGCTTTCCGCAAAACCAGAATTGGTCAGGTTGTCTCCGATAAGATGGACAAGACCATTGTGGTTGCGATCGAGGATAGCGTGCAGCATCCTCTGTACAAGAAGACCATGAAGCGGACCTACAAGCTGAAGGCCCACGACGAGAAAAACGAGTGCGGCATCGGCGATACCGTTGAGGTCATGGAGACCCGTCCCCTGTCCAAGGACAAGAGATGGAGACTCATCAGAATTATTGAAAAGGCGAAGTAAGGAGGTCGGCGTATATGATTCAGCAGGAAAGCTATCTGAAGGTTGCCGACAATACCGGCGCCAAGGAAATTCACTGCATCCGGGTCCTGGGCGGCTCCAAGCGGAAGTTCGGCAACATCGGTGATGTGATTGTTGCCTCCGTCCGCAAGGCTGCTCCCGGCGGCACGGTGAAAAAGGGCGAGGTCGTGAAGGCCGTGATCGTCCGTACCAAGCGGGGCGTCCGCCGTGAGGACGGCAGCTATGTCCGCTTTGATGAGAACGCCGCTGTGATCATCAAGGAAGACAAGAACCCCAAGGGTACCCGTATCTTTGGACCGGTGGCGCGTGAGCTGCGTGAGAAGGACTTTATGAAAATCCTGTCTCTGGCTCCCGAAGTCATTTAAGGGGGAACCGAAGGAATGAACATTAAGAAAAATGATACCGTTATCGTCCTGTCCGGCAAGGACAAGGGCGTCAAGGGCAAGGTCCTGGTGGCAATGCCCCGTGAAAACAAAGTGATCGTGGAGAAGGTCAATGTGGCTACCTGCCACACCAAGCCCCGCCGCCAGGGCGAGCAGGGTGGCATCGTCAAGCGTGAGACCCCCATCCGCTCCTGCAAGGTCGCTCTGTTCTGCGCCAAGTGCAACAAGGGCGTTCGCATCGGCTACAAGGTCGAGGGCGATAAGAAGACTCGCATCTGCCGCAAGTGCGGCGCCGAAATCTGAGAGAGGAGAGATTTATCATGGCAAACAGACTGAAAGAAAGATATGTTGCTGAGATCGCTCCTGCTCTGAACAAGAAGTTCGGCTACAAGAGCGTGATGCAGATTCCCAAGCTGGACAAGGTGATTGTGAACGTCGGCTGCGGCGAGAGCAAGAACAATGCCAAGGAAATCGAAGCCATCTGCAAGGACATCGCCGCCATCACCGGCCAGAAGCCTGTGACCTGCAAGGCCCGCAAGTCCGTGGCTAACTTCAAGGTCCGTGAGGGCGAAACCGTTGGCGTGAAGGTCACCCTCCGGGGAGACAAGATGTATGAGTTCCTGGATCGTCTGTTCAGCGTGGCGCTGCCCCGTGTTCGTGACTTCCGCGGCATCAGCCCCAACTCCTTTGACGGCCGTGGCAACTACGCCTTCGGCTTGAAGGAACAGCTGATCTTCCCCGAAATCGAGTACGACAAGGTGGACAAGATTCGTGGTATGGATATTTGCATCTGCACCACCGCCACCAACGACGAGGAAGCCAAAGAGCTGCTCAGCCAGCTCGGCGCTCCCTTCACTGCTTGATTTAGGAGGATTACAATATGGCCAAAAAGTCTATGATCCTGAAGCAGCAGGCTGAGCCCAAGTTCTCCAGCCGCCGCTACAACCGCTGCAAGATCTGCGGCAGACCTCATGCTTACCTGCGTGACTACGGCGTGTGCCGTATCTGCTTCCGTGAGCTGGCCTACAAGGGCCAGATTCCCGGCGTCCGCAAGGCCAGCTGGTAAGGTCGAGTATCGAAATGTAAAAAAGATTCGGGAAGTCCTGGGAAGATGGAAGCGCGGCTGCGCCGAATGAATATTGAAGAATGATGGGATCTAAATCATTCCCGAAGGGAATACAATCGTTATTCACTATTCACTATTCTCTATTCACTGCGAACGAAGTGAGCTTCGCATTCCCCGGATACCCCCGTATCTTCACGGGTTAAGCCCGTAACTTCTTAAAGGAGGATATTAACATGCAAATCACCGATCCCGTAGCAGATATGCTGACCCGTATCCGGAATGCGAATTCTGCCAAGCACGAAACCGTGGATGTCCCCGCCTCCAACCTGAAGAAGGCCATCGCCCAGATTCTGCTGGACGAGGGTTATATCAAGGCCTTCAACATTGTGGACAACGGCAACCAGGGCACCATTCACATCACCCTCAAGTACCTGGCCAAGAAGCAGTCCGTTATCTCCGGCCTGCGTCGTGTGTCTAAGCCCGGTCTGAGAATTTACGCCGGCGCTGAGGAGCTGCCTAAGGTTCTTAAGGGCCTGGGTATTGCCATCGTCTCCACTTCCAAGGGCGTCATGACCGACAAGAAGGCCCGCGAAAACCACATCGGCGGCGAAGTGCTGGCCTTTGTTTGGTAAGGAGGATTCGGAAATGTCTAGAATTGGTAAGAAGCCGGTTATCATTCCGGCAAACGTCACGGTGGATATTGCCGAAGGCAATGCCGTTACCGTGAAGGGCCCCAAGGGCACCCTGAGCTACACCTTCCATCCCGACATGATTCTGAAGGTTGAGGGCAATGTCCTGACCGTTGACCGCCCCGATGAGGAGCACCTGCACAAGTCTCTCCATGGCCTGACCCGCACCCTGCTGCACAACATGGTAGAGGGCGTTGAGAAGGGCTACACCAAGGAGCTGGATGTCAACGGTGTCGGCTACCGTGCCGAGAAGAAGGGCAATCAGCTGGTTATGCGTCTGGGCTACTCCCACGAGGTCTTCGTGGACGAGATCCCCGGTATCACCATTGAGGTTCCCAGCCCCAACAAGATCATCATCCACGGCATCGACAAGCAGGTCGTTGGCCAGTTCGCCGCCGAAGTCCGTGGCAAGCGTCCCCCCGAACCCTACAAGGGCAAGGGCATCAAGTATACCACCGAGGTCATCCGCCGCAAGGTTGGTAAGACCGGTGGCAAGAAGTAATGGAGGTGTGCCGAAATGGTTAGCAAGATCAACAAGAAAGCAATGCGCCTGAAGCGGCATGTCCGTGTTCGTGGCAAGGTCTCCGGCACTCCTGAGCGTCCCCGTCTGAACGTGTTCCGCAGCAATGCGAACATCTACGCCCAGATCATCGATGACGTCAATGGCGTAACTCTGGTTTCCGCCAATACGCTGGAGAAGGAATTTGAAGGCGCCACCGGCAACTGCGAAGCCGCCAAGAAGGTGGGCTCCGTCCTGGCCGAGCGTGCGAAGGCAAAGGGCATCGAGCAGGTCGTTTTCGACCGTGGCGGTTATGTGTACCATGGCCGTGTCGCTGCTCTGGCTGATGGCGCCCGCGAAGGCGGACTTCAGTTCTAAGGTAGAGGAGGAAAAGAAATGGCTTACAATAAGACTCCTAACAATGAAGCTTCCGAGCTCATTGAGAAGGTCGTTTACCTGAACCGTGTCAGCAAGACCGTTAAGGGCGGCCGTGTCATGAAGTTCTCCGCTCTGGTGGTTGTGGGTGACGGCAAGGGTACCGTGGGCTATGGCCTGGGCAAGGCCGCCGAGGTTTCCGAGGCCATCCTGAAGGGCATTGCCGACGCCAAGAAGAACATGGTCAAGGTTTCCCTGGCCGGAAACACCATTCCCCATGATGTCATCGGTATCTTCGGCGCCGGTACGGTTATGCTGAAGCCCGCTCCCGAAGGCACCGGCGTCATCGCCGGCGGCGCTGTCCGTGCTGTCATGGAAGCGGTGGGCATCAAGAACATCTGCGCCAAGTGCCTGCGCTCCAACAACCCGCAGAACGTAGTCAAGGCCACTATGTCCGGCCTGACCAGCCTCCGTTCTCCCGAGCAGGTTGCTGCGATCCGGGGCAAGAGCGTGGAAGAAATTGTGTAAGGAGGGCAATTAACATGGCAAACTTGAAAATTACGCTTGTTAAGAGCCTGAACGGTCGCCTGGAAAAGCACATCGCTACCGCTGCCTCCCTGGGCCTTCGCAAGATCGGCCAGGTCAGCATCCAGCCCGACAACACCCAGACCCGGGGCAAGATCGCCAAGATCGGCTATCTGCTGAAGGTTGAAGAAGTCTAATAAGGAGGAGAAGAAGAATGAAGCTCCATGAACTCTCTCCTGTCGCAGGCTCCACTCAGGTGGGCAAGCGCAAGGGCCGTGGTACCGGTTCCGGCAACGGCAAGACCGGCGGCCGTGGTCACAAGGGCCAGAAGGCCCGTTCCGGCGGCAAGGTCCGTGTTGGCTTTGAAGGCGGCCAGATGCCTCTGGCCCGCCGCATCCCCAAGCGCGGCTTCAATAACATTTTCGCCAAGCCTCTCACCGCAGTGAATGTAGCTCTGCTGGACTGCTTTGAGGACGGCGCCGTGGTGGATGCCGCCGCAATCATCGAGGCCGGTATCGTCTCTACCTGCCCCAATGGCTTGAAGGTTCTGGGCACCGGCGAACTGACTAAAAAGCTTACTGTCAAGGCTGCGGCTTTCTCGGAGTCTGCCAAGGAAAAAATTGAGCAGGCGGGCGGAAAGGCCGAGGTGATCTAAGTGCTTCAGACACTCCGGAACGCTTGGAAAATTCCTGAACTGCGCAAAAAAATCATCTTCACGCTGTTCATCCTCCTGATCTACCGGGTGGGCAATGTGATTCCCGTGCCTGGCATCGATGTGGTCACCCTGAAGACCTACTTCGATCAGACCCTGTCCAACACCATTCTGGGCCTGTACAACGCCATGTCCGGCAGTGCCTTCTCCCGGGCTACCGTATTTGCCCTGGGCATCCAGCCCTATATCAACGCCTCCATCATCATCCAGTTGCTGACCATTGCCATCCCGGCTCTGGAAAGGCTTGCCAAGGAGGAAGGCGAAGAGGGCAAGAAGAAGATTTCCATGATTACCCGCTACACCACCGTGGGCCTGGGACTGCTGATGGGCTGGGCATATTACATGATGCTCAAGAACTACAGCTCCTCCGGCCTGACCATCATTGAAGAGCCCGGCTTTGCCTCCGCTCTGGTGATTGTCCTGGCCTTTACCGCCGGCTCCGCTCTGGTCATGTGGCTGGGCGAGCAGATCACTGAGTTTGGCATTGGCAACGGCATCTCCATGATCCTGTTTGCCAACATCGTTTCGGGTCTTCCCAGCATGGTCTTCAACCTGTTCAAGATGGCTTGGTGGCAGATTATCATCGTTGTGGTGGGCATGGCCGCTCTGATCGTGTTCATTGTGTTCATTAATGACGCCGAGCGCCGTATCCCCATCCAGTACGCCAAGCGTGTGGTGGGCCGTAAGGTCTACGGCGGCCAGAACACCAACCTGCCCATCAAGGTGAGCATGTCCGGTGTGATGCCCGTGATCTTCGCCCAGTCCATCTGCTCCCTGCCCGCTACCATCTGCGCCTTCACCGGCACCAACAGCGGCTGGGCCTACAAAAATCTGTGGAGCAACAACAGCGCATTCTACGCTGTGTGCTACTTCCTGATGATTTTCTTCTTCAGCTGGTTCTACTCCACCATTCAGTACGATCCCATGGAGATTTCCAACAACCTGATGAAGAACGGCGGCTTCATTCCCGGCTTCCGTCCCGGCAAGCCCACCGCCCAGTTCATCCAGAAGGTGATCAATAAGATCGTGGTGTTTGGCGCCGTGTATCTGGGCATCGTCGCTATGCTGCCCATCATTGCCGGCGACCTCATGTCCGGGTTTAACAGCCTGGCCATCGGCGGCACCTCCGTCATCATCGTTGTGGGCGTGGCCCTGGAGACGGTGAAGGCGCTGGAGGCTCAGATGCTGATGCGTCACTACAAGGGCTTCCTGGACTAATCGGAGGTATGGCAGGATGAATCTCATTCTACTGGGCGCACCCGGCGCCGGAAAGGGGACCCAAGCTGAGCTGCTTGTTCACAAGCTCTCTATCCCCGCCATTTCTACCGGGAACATGCTCCGCGAGGCCATTGCAAATGGCACTGAGCTGGGCAGAAAAGCAAAGGAATACATGGACGCTGGCAATCTGGTCCCTGACGAGCTGATTCTCGGTATCGTCGCCGACCGGGTGGCCAAGCCCGACTGTGCCAAGGGCTTCATCCTGGACGGCGTGCCCCGCACGCTGGCCCAGGCCCAGGCCCTGGAGGACAAGGGCGTGAAAATCGACCATGTGGTTTCCATTGAGGTGGAGGACAGTGAAATCGAGGGCCGGATGACGGGCCGCAGAGTCTGCGGCAAGTGCGGCGCCAGCTATCACATCACCGCCAATCCTCCCAAAGTCACTGGCATCTGCGACAGCTGCGGCGGCGAGCTGATCACCCGCAAGGATGACGCTCCCGAGACCGTCCGCAAGCGCCTGGAGGTCTACCACGCTACCACGGAGGTCCTGAAAGACTTCTACGGCAAGCTGGGCCGCCTGGTGGAGGTCAACGGAAGCCAGAGCATTGAAAAAGCCAACGAGGACATCCTCGCTGCAATAGGGGCGAAGGCATGATCCCAATCAAAAATGAGCGAGAGCTTGAGAGTATGCGCCGGGCTTGCAAAATTACCGCGGCAGCCCGTGCCTTGGCAGGGGAAATGGTAAAGCCCGGCGTGACCACCAAGCAAATCGACAAGGCCGTACACGATTATATCGTCAGCCAGGGGGCGATTCCCTCCTGCTTGGGCTACTACGGCTACCCCGCTACCGCCTGTATCTCGGTGAACAATCGGGTTGTCCACGGCATTCCTGACGGCTATGCCCTGAAGGAAGGGGACATCGTCACCGTTGATATTGTTGCCGGCTGGGGGGGCTATCATGGAGATTGTTGTGCCACCTTTGCCTGCGGCGAGATCAGCGCCGAAGCCCGGAAACTGATCGACGTAACAAAGCAGAGCTTCTTTGAGGGTCTCCGCTTTGCCAAATATGGAAACCGGGTGTCCGACATCTCCCATGCAGTACAAGCGTATGTGGAGTCTAACGGTTTTTCAGTCGTCCGCGCTTATGTAGGTCACGGCATTGGTGCGGAGATGCATGAGGAGCCGGAAGTGCCGAACTTCGGCAAACCCGGCCGGGGCCCCAGGCTTCTGCCAGGCATGACCATCTGCATCGAGCCAATGGTGAATCAGGGCGTTAGCGACGTTCAGGTTCTGGGTGACGGCTGGACTGCGGTGACTGCCGACGGCAAGCTCTCCGCCCACTATGAAAATACTGTACTCATCACCGACGGCGAGCCGGAAATACTCACCGTCACCGAAGGACTTTGATCTATGGACCCAGAGAAACCGGATATACAAATTTCTGATGTGGTGATTTCCGTCCAGGGCCGGGATCAGGGCCAGCTGTTTTATGTGGTTGGCGTCGAGGGTGATTTCCTCCTGCTGACCAACGGAAAAAACAGAACCCTGGAAAGCCCCAAGCGGAAGAAAGCAAAGCACGTAGAGAAAGTACTTCGATCTGAGACCAGAGTTGCCGCAAAGCTTCTTTCCGGCGACAAAGTGCTCAACGGCGAATTACGAAGAGACCTGGCTTTTCTGAGCCGGGGAATGCATGCAAATGACCTAGGAGGTTAATGATTTGGCTGCGAAAGACGACGTAATTGAACTTGAGGGCATCGTTACTGATGCACTGCCGAATGCAATGTTCAAGGTTGACATCGGCAATGGCCACAGCATTCTGGCACACATTTCCGGCAGGCTCCGAATGAACTTCATTAAGATCTTGCCCGGTGACAAGGTAACCGTTCAAATGTCTCCGTATGATCTGACCCAGGGCCGGATCACCTGGAGAAGCAAGTAAAACTAGAGAATTGATTTCTCATATGGAGGTTAAACAGTATGAAGGTAAGACCGTCCGTTAAACCCATGTGCGAAAAGTGCAAAATCATCAAGCGCAAGGGTCGCGTAATGGTAATTTGCGAAAACCCCAAGCATAAGCAGAGACAAGGCTAATAGGAGGTGCTGAGAAACTTATGGCACGTATTTCTGGTATTGATCTTCCCCGCGACAAGCGGATCGAAGTGGCTCTGACCTATATCTACGGCATCGGCCCCACCCGGGCGGCAGAAGTCCTGAAGACCACTGGCATCGACCCCGATACCCGGGTCAAGGACCTGACCGACGAGCAGGAGGCCCAGCTGCGTGAGGCCATCGAGCATCACTATCTCATCGAAGGCGACCTGCGCCGTGAGACTGCGATGAACATCAAGCGGCTGTCTGAGATCGGCTGCTATCGCGGCCTGCGCCATCGCCGTGGCCTGCCCGTCCACGGCCAGCGGACCAAGACCAACGCCCGTACCCGCAAGGGTCCCAAGAAGACCATCGCTAACAAGAAGAAGTAAGGAGGGATATGTACAATGGCTGCTAAAGCTGCTAAGAAAGTTGTCAAGCGCCGTCGTGAGCGCAAAGTGGTTGAGAAAGGTGCGGCACATATCCGCTCCTCCTTCAACAACACCATGGTGACCATCACCGATCTGGAAGGAAATGCTCTGAGCTGGGCTTCCTCCGGCGGACTGGGCTTCCGTGGCTCCCGGAAATCCACCCCCTACGCCGCTCAGACCGCTGCCGAGACTGCCGCAAAGGCTGCTATGGAATACGGCCTGAAGACCGTCGAGGTTTATGTGAAGGGCCCCGGCCAGGGACGTGAGGCCGCCATCCGCGCCTTGCAGACTGCCGGCCTGGAAGTCGTTATGATTAAGGACGTGACCCCCATTGCCCACAATGGCTGCCGTCCCCCCAAGAGACGTCGTGTCTGATTACGCTATAGGAGGAATTTTGCGTTATGGCTAAGAATATGCAGCCCGTGCTGAAGCGTTGCAGAACGCTGGGCGTTTCTCCTGCCGCAATGGGTTATTCTAAGACTTCCAATAAGAATCCCGGCGGCCAGAGAAGAGCGAAGAAGTCTGAGTATGCAACTCAGCTGACTGAGAAGCAGAAGGTCAAGTTTGTCTACGGTATCCAGGAAAAGCAGTTCCGCAACTACTACGACAAGGCCTCCCGCATGGAAGGCAACACCGGTGAGGAGCTGCTGACCTTTGTGGAGCGCAGACTGGACAATGTGGTGTACCGTCTGGGTTTTGCCAACTCCCGCCGTCAGGCCCGTCAGCTGGTGAACCATGGTCACTTCACCGTTAATGGCAAGCGTGTTAACATTCCCAGCTACCTGGTGAAGGTCAATGACGTTGTTGCCGTGTGTGAAAAGAGCGTTTCCAACAACTTCTTCAAGAAGCTGAAGGAAGACGACACTTTTGTTGCTGCCCCCAAGTGGCTGGATCGTGATAAGAACACCCTCCAGGGCAAGGTTATTGCTATGCCCACCAAGGCTGATATCGACTTCGATATTGCTGTGCACCTCATCGTCGAGTTGTACTCCAAGTAATGATCTCCCCCCTGTCTGTCCGCAAACATGCTTCGTGGGGAGTACGCTCCCCACTCTATTAAGGAGGGTTTTGATTCATGGTAGAAATTGAAAAGCCTCGCATCAGCTGCTTTGATTCCACAGAGAACATCTCCTACGGCAAGTACGTCGTGGAGCCTCTGGAGCGGGGTTACGGCATGACCCTGGGCAACTCCCTGCGCAGAATTCTGCTGTCCAGCCTGCCCGGCTATGCCGCCACCTCTGTGAAGATTCAGGGCGTACAGCACGAGTTCTCCACCATCCCCGGTGTCACCGAGGATGTGACAGAAATTGTGCTGAATGTCAAGCGGATCACACCGAAGCTGCACTGCAGCGGTGTCAAAACGGTTCACATCGATGCTGTTGGCCCCTGCGAGGTCAAGGCCGGTGACATCAAGGCCGATGCCGAGGTTGAAATCCTGAATCCGGAGCTGCATATCTGCACTCTGGGGGAGGATGCCACTTTCAATATGGAGATCACCCTGTCCCAGGGAAGGGGCTATGTTTCCTCTGACCGAAACAAGACGCCTCAGACTGTGATCGGCGTGATTCCCATTGACTCTATCTATTCCCCTGTTACCAAGGTGAATTACACGGTGGAGCCCACCCGTGTCGGCGATAAGACCGACTATGATAAGCTGACCCTGGAGGTTTGGACGGATTCCACCATCTCCGCCAAGGACGCCGTGTCCCTGGGGGCAAAGATTCTCAGCGATCATCTGACAGTGTTCACCAATCTGTCCGATGCCGTGGCAACCAGTTCCACTGTGGTGGAGAAGGTGGCCGATCGGCCGGATGCGAAGCTGTCCATGACCATCGATGAGCTGGATTTGTCCGTCCGCAGCTTCAATTGCCTGAAACGTGCCAATATCAACACCGTGGCCGACCTGATTAACAAGACCGGCGAGGATATGATGCGGGTGCGCAATATGGGCAAAAAGTCTCTGGACGAAGTTCAGAAGAAGCTGGAAATGATGGGGCTGTCCCTGGCCAGCGAAGAAACTGGCAGCAACAACTAACCTTTTGTAGAAGGAGGAAACGTTCATGTTCGGCACTCGTAAGCTGGGTAAGACCAGCGCTCAGAGAAAAGCCCTGCTGCGTCAGCAGGTTACCGACCTGCTGGCCAATGGCAAGATGGAAACCACTTTCTATCGTGCCAAGGAAGTGCAGCCCGTTGTGGAGAAGATGATTACCCTTGGCAAGAAGGGCAATCTGGCTGCTTACCGCAGAGCTCTGTCTTTCATCACCAAAGAGGATGTGGCCAACAAGCTGTTCAAGGAGATCGCTCCCAAGTACGCTGACCGTAACGGCGGCTACACCAGAGTGACCCGCCTTGGCGAACGCCGCGGTGATGCTGCTGAAATGGCAGTCATCGAACTGGTGTAATTGGCATCCTGATTTCATTCCCCCCTGCACCTGCGCAGGGGGGATTCTTGCTATCCGTATGGCCCCAAGTAAACTGAAAAGAGTTACCGGGCCAATGGGGGAGGGATCCCAGACTGTCTGAATGGGAATTGTCAGTGAGTACTGCCCGAAAAGCATCAAAATTATTAATAATCACTTAAACCACTTGAAAATAACTACCAATGATGGTAACATATACAAAGGAAAAACCCACCGGCCCGGCTTCTGCCGAGAGATGAGGGGGATCCATTCTGCCAGATGATTCTGGAAAAATTAAGGAGGAAAATCATATGAAAGGAAATGTATTGTCACGGGTTGCAATGACCCTTTTCGTGACTGTGTTTCTGGTGAGCGTCTTGGCTGTGACGGCTTTTGCCGCAGAAGCACCTGCGTGCAAGCATGAAAATGTCGTTAATGTTGCCGCCGTTGAGGCTACCTGTACCGTGCCGGGGAAGACTGCGGGCAAGCGCTGCGAGGACTGCGGCCAAGTCCTTGAGGGGCTGGAAACGATTCCTGCCAAGGGCCACACCGAAGTCGTTGATGCCGGTATCATTGCCACTTGCACGGAGTCGGGTAAGACCTTTGGTAAGCACTGCTCCGTTTGCAACGAAGTGTTGGAGGAACAGACGGAGGTTTCCGCTCTGGGCCACAGCCTAAAGAAGGTCGAAGCTGTTGAGGCCACCTGCGAAGAAGAGGGCAATATCGAGTATTGGCGCTGCAACGCCTGCAAGAAGCTGTTCGAGGACAAAGAGGGCACCAAGGAACTGAAGGAGGAAGAGGCTGTCATTTCCGCCAAGGGTCATACCGAGGCTGTTGACGAGGCTGTCCCCGCCACCTGCACCGAGGCAGGCAAGACCGCAGGTAAGCACTGCTCCGTCTGTGACAAGGTTCTGGTTGCCCAGGAGGAGATCCCCGCCAATGGACACACTGAGGTCGTTGACAAAGCTGTTGCTCCCACCTGCACCGATACCGGCCTGACCGAGGGCAAGCACTGCTCTGTCTGCGGTGAAGTCCTGGTGGAGCAGGAGGTTGTCCCTGCAAGCCACACGGTGGTCATTGATCCGCCGGTTGCTCCTAG
Source organism: Oscillospiraceae bacterium (assembly GCA_021771675.1). Next base: position 103,568 of record JAETOP010000004.1, read on the forward strand.
CTGCACCAAGACCGGCCTGACTGAGGGCAGCCATTGCTCTGTCTGCGGACAGATTCTGGTGGAGCAGAAGGTCGTCCCCGCAAGCCACATTTTTGACGACGGAAAGGTCGTCAGCCCCACTTGCTCCCGTGAGGGATATACCATTTACACCTGCAAGGTATGCGGCATCCAGGTGATTACCGATAAGGTAAAGCCCCTCTCTCACTGGTATGCTGAGTGGCAGCCTGCCGGCCGGCACCAGAACAGCGCTCCCTGCAAGCGCTGGGGCTGCACCTATACCAAGACCACCGCCTGCGTTGACTGGGACTTCAAGCTCATTCCTGCCGATGCGGAGGAGGCGGAGGACTATACCGTCTGTCCGGTGTGCGGCCAGCTCAGTGATGGCGGCCGCCTGGAGCTGGTGGAGGAGGCAAAGCCCACTCCTGTCACTGCCTGGACTCCCGAGGGAGATTTGGTACTGCGCTACGGCGAACTGGAGAACGGCGAGAAGATTATCTGCGTGGGCTTTGAGTACGATGCCAGACTGGCGCAGTACTACGGCATCTGCAAGTTCACCGTCCCCGCCGAGCTGCTGGAGGGCTATCAGCTGATGCTGCTGGATGCTGATGGAAACGAGACGGAGTTAAAGGTAGAAACCACCGGTAACAAGGCCAGCTTCACCATTGATTTCCATGACGAAACCGGGAAGGGCTGGATTCCTGTCCAGATGCTGCACCTGGTGCCCATTGAGGAGCCTGCCACCGAAGCTACTGCCGGATAAGAGTACACTCCATACATCCCAACGTCCCCTGTGTGAAAGCATAGGGGACGTTTTGAGTGAGCTTGAAGGAATTGTGTTAATCTGTAAAAAAACGGAGCCTCTAGGTGGAGGCGTGGAATATATCCTACAGGAGGGATGACCCATGGCAGATTTACAGCAGCTGGAAGAGATTTACCAGGAGTATGAGGAAAAACTGGAAGAAGCGGAGAAGGGGGCAGGCTTGCTCTCCGGAGCCTTCGGCATGGGGGACGACCCCAGGAAGGACGCCTGCAATCAAGCTTTTTATGAAAAGCTGGGCGGCTGGGCCCGGGAATTCAGGGATGGCCAGCCTGAGCCCCGGGAGGTGGCCCAGGGAGTGGATTTCATTCTGGAATACCCATTCCGGCACCGGGAGAGCGGAACCTACTGGTTTGCCTACGCCGCCCAGCAGCACGCCATGGAGCTGATCCCCCTGTTGGAGAAGCAGGCGGCTGGGGCTCTGGCGGAACGCTTTGCAAGGCTCTATCCCAAAAGAGAGCGGCTTCCCGTCCAGAGAAGGATTCTGGAGATGCTGAGAGAGCAGGGAGGGTTGAAGAAGAAAGTGGCGAAAAAAGAGCTGCTGGAGAAGTGGCTCCTCAAACGGCTTCCCCGCCAGAAAGACTGATAAACGGATATTAGCGTCCCTCCATAAAAACAAAAGTACTCTTTACAATGTCAAGAGGAAATAATTGCCAAAAAACTGCACAAAAAATTGGCGCAATGACAATGGGGAAATGAGCGTTTTGCTGTAGACAATGAAAAACAATCGTGTTACAATAAATGGCAGCAGAGGATGATTTTGCCGGATTCAGGCAATCATCCGACGTGAAAAGGGTGGGGCAGACGCCTCATACCAAATGATAAGGAGTGTATTCCCTATGAAGAAAATCCTCGCTATGCTGCTGGTCGTTGCAATGGTAATGGGTTTGGCCTGTATGGCTTCCGCCGAGGAAGTCAAGACCTACAAGGTCGGCTGCTCCATCTACACCTTTGACGACAACTTCATGACCCTGTACCGCAACGAGATCATTGACTACTTCAAGACCCTGGAAACCGATACTGTGAAGTATGAAATCACCATGGCTGACGGCAAGAACGACATGGCCGAGCAGACCAACCAGGTTCAGAACTTCATCACCCAGGGCATGGATGTCATCATCCTGAACCTGGTTCAGACCTCCTCCGCTGATGCCGTGATCGATATGGTCGTCGATGCCGGTATCCCCCTGGTTCTGATTAACCGTGAGCCTCTGGCCTATGATGCCGACGGCAAGACCCTGGATGAGGCCTATGAGGGCATCCTGGACAATCCTACCGTCTGCTACGTCGGCGCTGACGCTCGTCAGTCCGGCACCTTCCAGGGCGAAATCGTTGCCGCTCTGGACAACCATGGCGACATCAATGGCGACGGCGTCATCAGCTACATCATGATCGAGGGCGACCCCGAAAACATCGATGCCCAGTATCGTACCGAGTTCTCCATCAAGGCTTTGACCGACGCTGGCTACGAAGTCAAGTGCCTGGATGATCAGGTCGGCAACTGGCAGCAGTCCAAGGGCCAGGAGCTCACCGCCAATGCCCTGACCGCCAACGGCTACGACGTGGAAGTCGTGTTCTGCAACAATGACGGCATGGCTCTGGGCGCTGTGGCTGCCATCGAGGCCGCTGGCCGTATTGTCGGCGAAGACATCTACGTCCTGGGTGTTGACGCTCTGGAAGAGGCTGTTCAGCTGATTAAGGCTGGCGAAATGACCGGTACCGTCCTGAACGACCACATCGGCCAGTCCCACAAGGCTGTTGACGTTGCCGTCATGGCCCTGAATGGCGAGCAGATCGACAACTACTACTGGGTTGACTACGTGAAGGTTGATAAGGCCTACGCTGAGGCTAACTACTAATCTTCCATTGTAAAGGACTCATAATCGAATGATGAAGCGGGTGGGTCTGATGGCCCACCCGTCTTTCTTTTAAACTCAGGATCACAGAAGGAGGTTCGTCGCATGTCCGAATTTGTACTGGAAATGACCGGGGTATGCAAGTCATTTCCAGGCGTAAAAGCATTGGATCATGCTGAGCTTAGGCTTCATCCAGGCAAGGTTCACGCGCTGATGGGAGAAAACGGCGCAGGAAAATCCACCCTGATGAAGTGTATGTTTGGCATTTATAAAATGGATGAGGGCCAGATTAAAATCGATGGACAACCGGTTACCATCAGCGATCCCATGGATGCGCTGCATAAGGGAATCGCAATGGTGCACCAGGAACTTCAGCCCATTCCTGCCCGTACTGTGGGCGAGAATATCTTCCTGGGCCGGTATCCCATGAAGAAGCTTTTCGGCATCATCCCCATGATCGATCACGACAAGATGTACGCCGATACAGCGGAGCTGCTGAAAAAAGTCCGCATGAAGTTCGACCCCAAACAGAAGGTAGGGGAGCTCAGCGTCTCTCAGATGCAGTCTGTGGAGATTGCCAAGGCAGTTTCCGCCAACTGCCGGGTGCTGATCCTGGATGAGCCCACCTCCTCTCTGACCCAAAATGAGGTGGATGCGCTGTTCCGCATCATTGAGGATCTGAAGGCGGAAAACGTGGCCATTGTGTATATCTCCCATAAGATGGATGAGATTCTCCGCATTGGCGACGAGGTCACCATCATGCGTGACGGCCAGTATATTGGCACCTGGCCTGCCAAAGAACTGACCACCGATATGATTATCACCCAGATGGTGGGCCGGGAGCTGAAAAACCTCTATCCCCCCAGAGCAAATGTTCCCGGGGAAGAGGTCCTGAAGGTTCAAGATTTCACCTCCATCAACCCCAAGAGCTTCCGCAATGTCTCCTTCTCCCTGCGCAAGGGCGAAATCCTTGGCGTGGGCGGCCTGGTAGGCGCCCAGCGGACAGAACTGATGGAAGGCCTCTTCGGCATCCGATCCCACAGCAAGGGCAGCATTTTCTACAGGGGAAAGGAAATGATCATCAATCGTCCCAAGGATGCCATCGACAACGGAATTGCCCTGCTCACCGAGGATCGCCGGGGCAGCGGCATTATGGGTGTGCTCAGTGTGGCTGACAACATCTCCATTGCCTCCCTGAAAAAGTATCTGGACTTTGGAATCTCCATCAATAAAAAGAAGGTGGAGCAGCTGGTGCAGGATAATGTGAAGGTCATGAACATCAAAACTCCTTCCTCCAAAACACTTATCAAGTCCCTCTCCGGCGGCAACCAGCAGAAGGTTCTGATCGGCCGCTGGCTGGCCAATAATCCGGATGTGCTGATTCTGGATGAACCCACCCGGGGCATTGATGTGGGAGCGAAATACGAGATTTACTGCATCATCGCTGACCTGGCAAAGGCGGGCAAGAGCATCATCATGATCAGCTCCGAAATGGGCGAGCTGATTGGTATGTCCGACCGGATCATGGTCATGTGCGACGGCCGGGTGACGGGCTTCGTGAACGGCGAGGACGCAACCCAGGAAAACATTATGGCCTTGGCCACACAGTTTGAGTGAGCAAGGGGAGGAAAACAAAATGAATGATATTGAATTGAAAGAAAACAGATTGAGAGATAATCGTTTTGTGGCTGGGGCATGGAGCCTGGTAAAGGGCAATCCCATTGCGGTGCTGCTGATTATTGCGGCCATAGTGGTGGGCTGTCTGGTTGATAATTTCTTCTCCTGGGCCAACCTGGCCAACCTTTTGAGCAATACGGCGGTTCGCTTCCTGATCGCTCTGGGCGTCTCCGGCTGCCTGATTACCAAGGGTACTGACCTGTCCGCAGGCCGTCAGGTGGGTCTGGCTGCCTGCCTGTCCGGCATCCTCTGCCAGCGGGCGGACTACACCGGCCGGCTGTGGAAGAGCGTTCCCGAAATGAACATCTTCCTGGTGCTGCTCATTGTTGTGGTCATCGGTTTCGTGGTTGGTTTGGTCAATGGTCTGATTATTGCAAAGCTGAAGGTTCCCCCCTTCATCGCCACTCTGGGCACCCAGACCATCATCTACGGCATTGCCCTGGTGCTCACGGACGCCCAGCCCATCGGCGGCTTCCAGAAGATCTACACCCGGCTGATTACCGGTAGAATCGGCAATGTCCGGGGATTCCACATTCCCTATCTGGCATTTGTGGCCCTGGCCTTCGGACTGCTGTTCTGGTTTATCTACAACAAGACCCGGCACGGCAAATACATGTACGCCATTGGCGGCAACGAGGTGGCGGCAGAGGTCTCCGGTGTGAACACCGCCAAGACCACGATTTCCATTTATATCACCGCTGGCATCATGTATGCCATCGCCGGTTATCTGCTGGCTGCCAAGTCCGGCGGCTCCTCCGCCAGCATGGGCACCGGCTATGAGCTGGAGGCCATTGCGGGCTGTACCATCGGCGGCGTCTCCACCACCGGCGGCATCGGCACTGTCCCCGGCATTCTGGTGGGCGTGCTGGTGTTTGAGCTGCTGAAGATCATTCTCCAGTTCCTCAGCGTCAACCCCTACTATAACTACATCGTTCAGGGTCTGGTCATTGTCATTGCCGTTGCTCTGGACATCCGGAAGTACCTGGCGAAGAAGTAATGTCGGATATTTCGGAAAGAGAAGAGGCCCTGCGGCAGCGGGAGCAGGAACTGGATCGGCGTGAGAAAGAGCTGGATGCATTTTCTGCCGCCATGGACGCCAAGAAAAAGAACCTCTATGGCAAGCTCCCCGTGAACTTGAAGCAGGTGAATACGATTTTGTATCTGGCCCTGGGGGCATTGGGGATTGTGGTCGTCCTGATTATCCTGGAGGCTGCGGGCATCTTCAAAATTGGTGGTTAAATGATGGGAGGATGGCAAATCTGCCATCCTCCCTGGCGTTTTCGTATTATTTCCCAATTAAAATTTTTTATTTTGATTGGGAAGGCATTACCTACTGGTGACGGGTGCTCTTGCGGCTGCCATATCTCCCAAAAAGATGACCGGAAAGGGGAAAGCACTTAGTTCTCCGGGGTAGGAAAGCCCTGCACCCTTCCCAACCAATGGTGGAATCTTCCCAACCCTACCGGTGGTTCCTGGAAAAAACGGGGAATCAGGAGTATCCTTCAAAGCGAAGGGAGGAAAAAGAATGACACAGACAGAAATTGGGCGCTTTATTGCCCAATGCCGGAAAGAGAAAAAACTGACGCAATCACAGTTGGCAGACAAACTGAATCTCACAGACAGAGCTGTCTCCAAATGGGAGACGGGTAAATGTATGCCCGATTCCTCCATCATGCTGGAGCTTTGTAAAATATTGGAAATCACAGTAAATGAGCTGCTGAGCGGTGAGAAAATTGACGCTGAAAATTATGAAAAGAAGGCGAATGAAAATCTGATCGCCTTGAAAAGAAAGGGAGAGAAAAACGTGGAAAGGAAGGGAATGGCATTCTTCCTGTTTTCAGCAGCCCTTTTATCGGGAATCGTAGTATGTCTGATTTGCGACATTGCAATATCGGGAAAATTAACATGGTCGCTGATTCCGGTGAGCTCCATTGTGTTTGCATGGGTCATCTCTTTTCCAGGCATCATACTGGGGAAGAGGGGAATCATCGGAAGCTTCCTATCGTTCAGCATTTTTGTGATTCCATATTTGTTCCTGCTGAGCAGCATCATAAAAGTAAGGGAAGTCTTTTCTGTTGGTGCGGTTACGGCAGCGGTTTCTATTGCTTTCCTGTGGATTATTACGGCGGTTTTTATTTGTATTGGAAAAACAAGAAGAAGGGCTGCATTTGGAATAACCTTTTTAACGGCCATTCCATTTGTGGTTGTCGTCAATGTGATACTATCAAAAATGACAGGGGAGCCTGCCTTTGATGTATGGGACATGCTTTCCATCTTGATCCTTCTCGTATTGGCAGCTGCATCCTTTGCCGTCAGCCATATAAGGGAGGAGAAAAGGAGATAAAACAGCCGTCAAAAATTTACGGCAATATTTCACAAAAATATTGCTTTTCTTTTGGCAATGTGCTATATTTGATAGTTGAGAGTAAGATAATCCATTGAAGAAGGAGCGCAATTTATGGCATCTCAGGATAAAATCAGAAACATTGCCATTATCGCCCACGTTGACCACGGCAAGACCACCCTGGTGGACGAAATGCTGAAACAGGGCGGTATTTATCGGGAAAATCAGACCACTGTGGAACGGGTGATGGATTCCGGCGACTTGGAGCGGGAGCGTGGCATCACCATTCTGGCCAAGAACACCTCCGTCCGCTACAAGGACTATAAAATCAACATTGTGGATACTCCGGGCCACGCCGACTTCGGCGGCGAGGTGGAACGAATCCTGAAAATGGTCAACGGCGTCATTCTGCTGGTGGATGCCGCCGAGGGCCCCATGCCCCAGACCCGCTTCGTGCTGCAAAAGGCCCTGGAGTTGGGCCACAAGGTCATCGTGGCCGTGAACAAGGTGGACAAGCCCGATGCCCGGGTTCATGAGGTGATGGACGAGGTGCTGGAGCTGCTGCTGGACCTGAACGCCACTGATGAGCAATTCAACAGCCCTACCATCTTCTGCTCCGGCCGCCAGGGTACCGCCTCCTACGGCCCCGACGAGCAGGGCGCCGATCTGACCCCCCTGTTCGAGACCATCGTTAACTATATCGACGCTCCCCAGGGCGACGAGAACGCCCCCTTGCAGCTGCTGGTTTCCTCCATTGACTATAACGAGTATGTGGGCCGGATCGCCGTGGGCCGGGTGGAGCGGGGCACCATCAAAGTCAACCAGGAGGTTACCATCTGCGACTATCATGACCCCCAGATCAAGACCAAGGGGAAGGTAGTGGCGCTGTACGAGTTCGACGGCCTGGGCAAAACGGCCATCCAGGAGGCCAAGGCCGGTGAGATTGTGGCTCTCTCCGGTATGGCGGACATCACCATCGGCCGCACCCTCTGTGCGCCTGAAGCCGTGGAACCTCTGCCCTTTGTGAAGATCAGCGATCCCACCATTGAAATGACCTTCTCCGTCAACGATTCCCCCTTTGCAGGCAAGGAGGGCAAGTATGTCACCTCCCGGAATCTGCGGGATCGGCTGGAGCGGGAGCTGCTGAAGGACGTGTCCCTCCACGTCACCGAGCAGGGTACCGATGCCTTCAATGTGGCTGGACGGGGTGAAATGCATCTGTCCATTCTGATGGAGACCATGCGCCGGGAGGGCTATGAGTTCTCCGTGTCCACCCCCCGGGTGCTGACCAGGGAGATTGATGGGAAGACCTGCGAGCCCATCGAGCGGATGGTGGCCGACGTGCCCGAGGAGTGCATGGGCTCCGTGATTGAGAAGATGGGCCGCCGGAAGGGCGACCTGCTGAGCATGACCCCCATGGGCAGCCGCTACCGCCTGGAATTTCTGGTTCCCTCCCGGGGCCTGTTCGGCTACCGGAATGAGTTCCTCACCGATACCCGGGGCGAGGGAATCATGTCCTCGGTGCTGGATTCCTACGCCCCCATGAAGGGCGAGATTGAGCGACGCCTCACCGGTTCCCTCATCGCCTTTGAAAGCGGCGAAGCCGTGGCCTATGGCCTGGGCGCTGCCCAGGAACGGGGAGCGCTGTTCATCGCACCGGGCACTCCGGTCTATGCAGGCATGGTTATCGGCGTTTGCAGCCGGAATGAGGATATGACCGTCAACGTCTGCAAACGCAAGCAGCTGACCAATATGCGGGCCGCCGGTTCTGACGAAGCCATCCGCCTGTCTCCTCCCCGGAACCTGTCCCTGGAGCAGTGCCTGGAATTTCTGGCGGACGACGAGCTGCTGGAGTGCACCCCCAAGAGCCTGCGCATCCGCAAGCGGGAGCTGGATCACGCTACCCGTATGCGGGAGCTGATGAAGAGAAGAGCCCAAGAGGGGTAAAATCATCGAAAGTGAACATCCCCGGCGCAAGCCGGGGATGTACTTTTCGGGAGTAAAGCTGCCAGTTTAGGGCATTCTGTAGGGGAAGGTCTTTGGTTCGTGATATTACCCCATTGGTGGGGAGACAAAAGCATCGATATAACAAATAACTGGACTCTATTTGCAGAGTCCAGCTTTTGCGTTTTTAGAGAATCAGCCCACCTTGTTTTCGTAGGTGAAGACGTCGCTGGCGGCTTCCATTTCAAAGTAGGCCTCCAGAATGTCCTCGGCCACAGGGGCCAGCCAGCTTCCGTGGGCCGCCTTCTCGCCGTAGATGGCCACGGCGATTTCGGGGTCATTCTTGGGGGCGAAGCAGATGAAGGCAGCGTGGTCGGAGCCACCGGAGGAGTGCTGAGCGGTACCGGTCTTGGCGCAGACTTCCACGGGGAAGGTCTTGGGGTCTTCACGACCGCCAAAATACTTGTTGGCCGTACCGCTAATGTCGGTGATGACCTTCCGCATTCCGGTCATGTACATCTCATAGGTGTCATAGGAGATGTCCATTTTGCTCACAATCTCCGGCTCATTCTGCTTGATGAGGGTCCGATAGTCGGAGGAGGCCACCCGGTTCAGGAAGGTGGCCCGATAGCGGGTGCCCCGGTTGGCCAGGGTACAGGCGTAGACACACAGCTGAAGGGGGGAGTATCGATTTTCGGACTGGCCGATGGCGGCGAGAACACGGTCACCGGCGTTCCACACGGCGTCGGGGCCTGTGTAGGAGGCGGCCTTACTGGTGGGATTGGCCCGCCAGCCGATGCTCTCGGTCAGCTCGATGCCGGTGGGCTCGCCCAGGCCGAAGCCCTTGGCGGCTTCGTCCATCATCTCCCAGGTCATTCGGTAGCCCAGCTCGTAGAAGAAGTAGTTGCAGGAGACCTTCAAAGCGTCGGTGGCGTCGATGGTGCCGTGGGTGGCCTGAACGGAGGAGTAGAGCAGGCATTTGGGGCTGAAGCCTTCCAGCGTTGTAAACGCGCCCTTGTCCTGAATGGTTTCCATATAGTCCAGGATTCGCTCGCCCTTGGAGTTGACGTTCTGCATGGCCGCCACCAGGGTGCACATTTTGAAGGTGGAGCCGGGGGCGTAGTTGGCACCGAAGGCCCGGTTGAAGAAGGGCTTCAGCTCGTCCTCCATGATGGCGTTCCAGACCTCCGGCTTGGAGATGTTGGCCAGATCATAGGTGGGGTAGCTGGCACAGGCCAGAATTTCGCCGGTTTTCACCTTCATGACGATGACGGCGGCGCCCTGGGCGTCCAGGCCGGTGCTCTCGCCCTCGGAGGTGTTGATCTCCGGGTCGGTGAGATTGTGCATGACCTCGGCCAGGGAATCCTCGGCGATTTTTTGCAGGGTGATGTCGATGGTGGTTTCCACGTTGTTTCCGGCGATGGGCTCCTTCCCCTCCAGATATTTCTGGCTGACAATGGCGCCGTCTTTGGAAACCACGTCCAACCGGCTGCCGTCGATGCCGTGGAGGTACTCTTCGAAGGCCTCCTCGAAGCCGGACTGGCCGATGTAGGCGTCCATGGAGTAGCCCTGCTCCTCGTATTTTTTCCAGTCGGCGTCGTCCATGCCGCCCATATAACCCAGAATGTGGGCCGCATAGGTGGTGTGATATTCCCGGACGGTGGAGGATTCCACCATCAATCCCGGGGTGTTCAGCTCCAGGATGGCGGACAGGTTCTCGTTGGAAACGTCCTCGATGAACACATAGTTGGGCAGGTTGGTCACGCCCCGCAGGTCAAATTCGTAGCGCAGGCCAATGACGCCCCGGGCCTCTTCGTCCGTCCATTCCTCGGGCAGATCATAGCGCTCCCGCATCCGCTCCACCAGCAGCGGGGCGGTGATGTCCGGGTCCAGGCCCCAGTCCACCATGAAGCTTTGATAGTAACGCTGCCAGGAGGCGTTGTAGCTGTCCAGGGTGTACTGGAAGGGCTGGGTGGCGGTGATGGGGAAGTGGTCGTTGTGGGTGACACCCAGCTCCGCACATTTTTTCAAAAGATTATAAAGGTATTGGTTACGATCGTCAGCGGACTTGATGACATAATGGTTGAACACCAGGTCATAGCTGGCCCGATTGCCCACCAGGACGTTGCCGTTCCGATCCAGAATGTCTCCCCGAGCGGCGCGGACGGTGGTGATGGTGGAATAGGTGGTTGCGTTGTCGGTATTACCCTTCGTCTCAATGATCTGCAGGGAGAACAGCTTTGTGGCGAACAGGAACAGCACAAAGCCAAAAATACCCAGCAGAACAGAGGACCGAAATCGGGTCATTCTTTCCATGTATAGCCTCCAATTTGACCAATGCGATAGATGCAGTAATAAAGGGGAATCATCGCCGCCACGGTAAGCACGCCGGTGAGCAGGAATCGGGGCAGCCGATACCAGACGGTGAGTCCCAGAAACAGGCCCACGAGATAAAGAGAAAACTCATAGGCTATGGCTGCCAGCCCGGCGCAGAGCACGATGGAACTGCGGCTGCGGTTCCACACCACCTGGCGAAACACTGTGGCGGCCAGGCCAAGAACCGTCAGCAGCCCTACGCTGTAAGGGCCGGGGGCCGAGCCGGAGAAATAATAGATGATGGATGCGATCAGGATGAACACGCTGCCAACCTCGCTGCCCTCCATAACGGTGATCAGCAGCATGGCAGACACAGCTAGGTCGGTGGTGGAGCCGAAGATGGTGACCCGGCTCATCATGGTATCCTGAATCACCAGGCACAGCACACACACCCCGACGTAGCACAGCCAGCGCAGGGTTTGCAGCCATTGCAGGTGGGTAAAGCGCAGGGGCTTCAGGGGATTGACCCGGGGGCCATCGGGCTTGAACTCGGAAACCAGGGTACGGCGGACCCGTTTGGTTTTCTGCTTTTTTGGGGGAAGGCGGCGTTTCCGGGGTGCAGCCCGGCGTGGTTTGCGATCATTTGCCATGGATAAGCCTCATTCCGTGTGGAAATTTGTCAGGATGAAAATCTGCTCCAGGGAGCTGATTTCCGCAGCAGGCTCCAAAACGGCGTATTTTGCCACGCCGGTTTCCTTGAAGCCTGCATCCACCACGTAGCCCAGAATCAGACCCCTGGGGTACACGGTGGAGCCGGAGGTGACCACCTGGTCGTTGTTGCGGATGATGGAGGAAGAGGGCAGGTAGTCCATTTGCAGGTATTTTTCGTTTCCGTCGATATAGCCGCCGCTGACCATGCCGTTATAACCGGAGGTGGCGATGGTGGCGGAAATTTCCAATGTGGAGTCCAGCACTGTTTTGACCACGGCGAAATTGGTTCCCACCTGAGTGACCAGGCCCACCACTTCGCCGTTTTCGGTAATGGCCACCATGTTGGGCTCAATGCCCACGTTACTGCCCCGGTTGATGGTGAAGGTGTTGGACCAGTCGGTGGAGCTCCATCCGATAATGTAGGCGTCGGCCAGGTCGTAGCTCTCACGAATCTCCGTCAGCCCAATGGTTTTGCGCAGACGGGCGTTTTCACGGATGGTGGCGTCGGACTGACGGGCTGTGTCCATCATCTGGGCAATGCTGGCCTTCAGAGCCTCGTTTTCCGCTTCCAGGGCCTCGTAGCGGAACATATAGCTGTAGTACCGTTCGGCGGTTTTGGTCAGAGCCGTGCCCGCCGCCCGGAAGGGAGCCAGGATGCCCTGAATCGCCAGCTCGGGGATGCTCCGGTTGGTCAGGCCCGACATCACGGAGAGCACGGCAGTAATCAACACCGCCAGGATTACAATGATTTTCAGCTTTGTATTAAAGAGATTCCTCATCTTGTCCCTCCTGGTCTATGATCGGCCCCAGCACTGTGCCCAGATGGCAGACAGGGAGCCCCATGACGTTGTAATAGTCTCCCTGGATGCCGGGGCAGAACAGGGCGGCGCCCCCCTGGATGCCGTAGGCCCCGGCCTTGTCCATGGGCTCGCCGGAGTCCACATACCGCTGAATTTCCTCGTCGGACAGGGGACGGAAGGTCAGGGCGGTTACCTCAGTGAAGGTCTCCTGCCCCCCCTCCCACAAAACGGTGCAGCCGGTCATCACCTGGTGCTCCCGGCCGGAGAGCAGCCGGAGCATGGAAACCGCTTCCTCCCGGCTGTGGGGCTTACCCAGAATCTTTCCCTGGCAGACCACGATGGTATCTGCCGCAACCACCACATCCTCCGGCCCACGCTCCACGGCCATGGCCTTGCGGCGGCTGACCTGGGCCACTTCGTGGGCGGGGGACTGGGTGGGGTCCATGGTCTCGTCGATGTCCGCCGCCCGGACGACAAAGGGAATCCCAAACAGGCCCAGCAGTTCCCTGCGCCGGGGAGAGCCGGAGGCCAATATCAATTGCTTCATGATTCCAATCCTCTCAAATACAGTCCCCGGGTGCAGAAGCCGGGGTCAAAGGCTGTGGGGGTGACGTACTCACCAATGATCCGATCTACCTCCCGGCTGTTTTCCGTGGTGAAGTACAGCCGGATGGCCCACAGGCCCAGCCGGGCCAAGTCCTGCTGGCGGTCCAACCAGCTCAGCTTCTTGCCATTGAGCAGGACGCTGCGGCAGGTGTTTCCGTCCCGGATGATGGGGAACTCCGCACCGGTGCGGTCGGTGAGCTTGACGGGCACAGCTCCGCAGGTGCATTCGCCGGTGCGGCTGCGGATCAGGCAGTGCTCTGTGAGCATCAGCGGCAGCCGGCCATAGGCAAAAATCTCCGTGGGCACGGCCTTGCTGATGTCCCGAATCTGGGGCAGGGTCAGCTCAAAGCTCAGGCAGGCGGAGGCAAAATCCATCTTCTGCAAATAATTCATGGCAGCGGAGTTGAATACATTCAGGCCAAAGTCACCGTGGAGTCGGAGACCGGCCTCCCGGGCGGGAATCACCAGACCATAATTGCCCACCAGTACGTCCTTGATGCCCAGATTCCGCACCTGCTCCATGTCAGCTCTCAGCTTGGGCAGTTCTCCGTCATGGACGATTCTGGGCAGCACGGCGGCCACCCGGCCCCGCTGTGCCAGAGCCTGGCACAGGGCTGGGTCCTGGATGAGCAGATGGATTGGGACATAGAGCATGGCAGTCTCCGTGTTTACCAGGGTAGGGGTGAGCTGTTCCCGGGTAGTGACCTGGATGGTCAGGCCGGGGAGCTTGTTGTTGCCCTTGTAATTGGGGACGCTTTTGGGAGGGCGGACGGTGCGCTGAACCTGTCTGCCCCGGATGGCAGTGAGCCGGTTTAAGAGCTCCCGGCGCATGGCGTTGACGGCGGAGGCGGGGACGGTGAGGCCTGGGTCAATGTGGGTGCGGATTTCGGTGCAGCGGTAGGGGGTGCCACCGGTTTTGGAAAGCCATCCGCTGAGCACCTGGCCGGACAGGGGAACGCTGTGAGCCAGCTCCGGCCTGGGGCCGTTCACCGAGCACACCCGCCCCTCCGGATCTGTGACAGTGAGGGTGCAGCCATCCACGGTGACGACGCAGCGGAACTGAATATCCACCAGGGAAGTCTCTCCGGATTCGTAGGACTGCCGGGCCAGCTGCAGCCACTGGGGATCGTCCCGGGTGTCGGTGCGGGTACCGAACATTTTCTGGTTCACCCGGCCGGTATAGTAGCCGTTGGTGAAGCCCTGGCGGTTGAAGGAGGTGTAAAGCTGCTCCATCATCTGCTCGGTTACCTGGCCTTCGTCGATGGCCTTGCGGTAGACTCCGGTGACGGTGGCCACATATTCAGGCCGCTTCATCCGTCCCTCCAGCTTCAGGGAGGTCACGCCCATGGCCTCCAATTCCTTCACATAGTGTACCAGGCAGTTGTCCTTCAGGCTCAGGGGGTATTTGCTCTCCCAGCGGCCGTAGCCGTAGCTCTGGCGGCAGGGCTGGGCACAGCGGCCCCGGTTCCCGGAGCGGCCGCCGATCATGGAGGAGAGGTAGCACTGGCCGGAATAGCACATGCACAGAGCGCCATGGACGAATACCTCAATTTCAATGGGGGAGGCAGCGCAGATATAGCGGATCTCCTCCCGGGTCAGCTCCCGGCTCAGCACCACCCGCTTCATACCCAGGGCGGCGCATAGCTGCACCCCGGACAGGGAGTGGATGGTCATCTGGGTGGAGCCGTGAACCGGCACCTCCGGGGCAATCTGGCGGCAAAGTTGAGCCACTCCCAGATCCTGGACGATGAAGGCGTCCACCCCGGCCTCGGCGGTTTGGCGAATGAGGGTGGAGACGGCCTTAAATTCCCGGTCGGTGACCAGGGTGTTCAGTGTCAGGTGGACGTCTACGCCCCGGACGTGGCAGTATTTCAGTGCCTCTCCCAGGGTTTCCAGGGTAAAGTTTTTGGCGCCCTGACGGGCATTAAAGGTGCCGATGCCCAGATATACGGCATTGGCGCCGTTCTGAACGGCAGCACGCAGGGCCTCCATGGACCCGGCGGGGGATAGTAGTTCCAACATATGTTTTTTCTCCATACGGTATACTTAAATGCATTATAGCACAGCCAGAGCCGCTTTTCCAGCCTTTCCTTGGACTTTCATGAAAATTTAATGAATATACCACATTTTCCCCTTTGGGATCTGGGGGATTCTTGTGCGGTTTCCGGCCGCAGGCGCAGATATAAAGATAGCTGAGAATTAGGGAATGAAAATTGTAATTTGAAGCGCAGGGCGCTTACCCCAATGCAGCACGGGGATGCTCTGCGGCCGTGAACCCTGAACTCCGCCCGATAAAGCTTTTGCTGCAAAAGGAGTCCCCCGGCGTAAGCCGGGGGAAACTCAGCTTATTTCAGGAAGTCCTCCCGCATGGGGGTGAAAATATCCAGCAGGAT
Organism: Oscillospiraceae bacterium; assembly: GCA_021771675.1. The sequence continues at coordinate 119,032 of JAETOP010000004.1, forward strand.
TCCCGCCTTGGTGCACAAACAGCCGTGAACCACGCCATCGGTTTTCAGCAGGGTATCCCCCGGGTGGACGGTATGGGTCTGGCCGTCAATGGTGAAGGAGAACTCCCCAGAGACCACATAGGTAATCTGGGTGTGGGGGTGGCTATGGAGCTTGCCCACGGCTCCCTCCTGGAAGGTATTCTCCACGCACATCAGGCCGTCAGTATAAGCCAAAATTCGGCGGGTAACACCCTCGCCGCCGTCCTGGGGCAGAGAATCATCATGGTAGGCCCAACGCTGATTTTTTTCGATCATTCCTTTTCCTCCTTCATGAATACACTGAACAAAATCGTGATGAGCAGCAGAACGGTGACGCAGACCACCACGCCCATTCCGGCGTGGATGCCGGCCTTTTCCGCCACCATGCCCACCAGGGCCGGGGTGATGATGCCGCCGAAGCTGCCAATGAGCACCATATTGCTTACGCCCAGGTCATTGCCCCGAATCTTCTCGGTGCCCAGGGCCAGGGCGGTGGTGTAGATCGTGGCCATAAACAGCCCCACGCCCATGATGCCGATGAAGATGGGCGCCTGGCTCCGGCTGAAGAACACCAGTAGGAAAAAGGCCGTCAGGCCGATTCCATCCGCCACCAGCAGGGTCTTCCTGGGCACACGGCCCACCAAATAAGCGCCGCCCATCCGTCCGATGAACATGACCACCCACAATAGGCTGGTCATCAGCTGGGACACGCTGGCACTAAGGTAGCCGGAATCCTTGAAATAGGTCACCAGCCAGTTGCAGATGGCATACTCCACAGAGATGTAAAAAAACAGGATGGCGCTGCCCAGCCAGAAGCTTTTGCTCTTTAAAAAGCTCTTATCTACAGTTTTAATGGAACCGGTGATTTTTTCTGCGGGCAGGGCCATTTTGGCATAGACCACTACCTGGATTACGCAGAGAACCATAATTCCAATGGCCATGGCCCGCCAGCCGTTTTCATTTCGGGAGGTGCAGGCCACCAGGGCCAGAGGGGACAGCACCGCTCCCACGGCGAAAGCCCCGTGGAGCAGGTTGTAGCCCACCGCCGCCCGATCGCCGGTGAGGGTGGACATCATGGTATTGGAGAAATTGCTGTTCCCTCCCCGGGCCAGCTTTGGTCTCTGCTGACGAAAAAGCTTCCCAGGGAAAAATGCACGGTTCTATAACGCTCAAGATTATTAAGCATTCTCCGACACCGGAGGCCGCCCCGTTTCAGGTATACAAAAACGCTGCCGCAAGGATTTTCCTTGCGGCAGCGCTCCTTTTTACAGACCGGCCTGTTCCAGCAGGGCGGGAATCTTGGACTCCCAGCCCAGGGACATGATGTGCACGCCCTGGCAGTAGGGCTTGCACTCCCGGATGATCCGGGCGGCGATCTCCACGCCGGTGATACCGGCCTTGGTCTTCTCCTTATCGGCCTGGAGCTCGGCGATCAGCTCGTCGGGGATGTGGACACCGGCCACGTTGTTGTTCATGAACTTGCACATACCGGCGGACTTGGGGATGATGATGCCCACCTGGACGGGCTTGCCAAACTGCTTGGCCTGCTCCATGAACTTGATGAACTTCTCCGGCTCAAACACAGCCTGGGTCTGGAAATACTGGGCGCCGGCTTTGACCTTGCGCTCCATCTTCACCAGCTGGGCATCCACGGAGTCGGAGCAGGGGGAGACAACAGCGCCCTTGGCAAACTTGGGGGGCTCGCCCACCAGGGCGTTTCCACCCAGGTCCACACCGGTTTCCAGCAGGGAGGCGGTGTGCAGCAGAGACACGGAATCCAGGTCGAACACGGGCTTGGCCTGGGGATGGTCGCCCAGCTTGGTGTGGTCGCCAGTCAGGCACAGGATGTTGTCAATGCCCAGCATGGCGGCGCTGAGCAGATCGGACTCCAAAGCAATGCGGTTCCGATCCCGGCAGGTCAGCTGGAAGATGGGGTTCAGGCCCGCATCCTTCAGCACCTTGCAGGTAGCCAGGGACCCCAGCCGCATCACGGAGGACTGGTTGTCGGTGACGTTGACAAAGTGCACCTTGGTCAGGTGCTCCTTGGCCTCTTCCACCATGCCGTCAATATGAATTCCTTTGGGAGGGCCCACTTCGGCGGAAACCACAAACTCACCGTTATCGAACAGTTCAGTAATTCTCATAATTTGATTCGCTCCTCAGTTTATTCAGATTCTTTGGCGGCCTTGGTGGCCTCGTCGGTGTTGAAGTCATGCAGCTGAACGGGGAAATCCAGCACCTCCAGGCGGCCCTGGGCCTTCAGGCGCTGGATGATCCGCTCCCAGCCGCACTCCATGTCGGGGCAGACCTCGCACTTGCCGTTCTTGGTGCCGCCGCAGGGGCCGTTGACCAGGCTCTTGGAGCAGGCGGTGATGGGGCAGATGCCGCCGGTGAGGTTCAGAAAGCAGGTTCCGCACTGGCCGCAGTCATATTCCAGAGGGGTCACGCCCTGGAAGCCGGGAAGCTCTACGGTGTCGCAGCAGGCGTAGACCGGTTTCTCCTCCAGCACCTGGGAGATGGTCTGCACGCCCACGCCGCAGGAGAACACCAGAACCGCATCCGCCTCGGCGATTTTCGCCATGGGAGCACGCAGGCGCAGGGCCAGCTCGTCGGGGTTGCACACATAGTCGGTGGTGAGAATCCCAACCACCTTCCCCTGCTCCGTCAGCTTCTTCTGGATCGCCTTTGCCTCCTCCTCAGGGAAGCCGATTTCCTTGCAGCCATGGCAGTTGATGATGAAGACTTTGCCGTCAGCCAGGGAAGCAATGGTTTCTTCGGATTTCAGTTTCGACATTAACATATATTTTCAGCCCCCTTACTTCTTTTTCAGCAGCGGCATGACCAGGCCCTTGGCGGCGTTGATCTTGGATACCAGAGGAATTTTGGACGAGCAGATGTACTCACAGCACTTGCAGGAGAAGCAGTCCATCACATTCAGCTTCAGCAGGCCTTCCGCGTCGCCCAGCTCACCCAGCTTGTAGATTTCCAGAGGAGCCAGCTCCATGGGGCACACGTCCACACAGCGGCCGCACTTGATGCACTCCTTGGGCTCGGTGTGGTCGGCGGCAATGGCGATGATGCCGTTGGAGCCCTTGAGGATGGGCACATGGGTATCGGCGATGGGAGTGCCCATCATGGGGCCGCCCATTTTCAGCACCACGTCCTCTCCAGTGACGCCGCCGCAGTGGTCGATGATTTCCTGGACGCTGGTGCCCAGCTTTACCACATAGTTGCCGGGGTTCTTAATGAACTCGCCGGTGACGGACACCACCCGGTCCACCAGGGGCATACCCTTCTGGATGGCGTCGGAGATGGCCTTGGCGGTGGAGGCGTTGCTCACCACGCAGCCCACGTCGGCGGGCAGCTTGCCGCTGGGTACCTGGCGGCCCATGACCTTCTTGATGAGCATCTTCTCAGCGCCCTCGGGGTACTGGGTTTTGGCGGCGCAGACACGGATGTTGTCGTAGGGAGCCACCTTTTCCTCCATCAGAGCGATGGCGTCGGGCTTGTTGTCCTCAATGAGGATCACGCCCTCTGGGGCGCTGACGGCCTTCATCATGGCCCGCAGGCCGTACACGATCTCGTCGGCGTACTCCAGCAGCACCCGATGGTCGGCGGTCAGGTAGGGCTCGCACTCGGAGCCGTTGATCAGCACAGCGTCGATGGGTTTGCCGGGCTTCAGCTTGACGTAGGTGGGGAAGGTAGCACCGCCCATGCCAACGATGCCCTTGTTCTTGACGATTTCCACGATCTCGTCGGGGGTCAGCTCTTCCAGGGACTTGTTCGGCGCCACGGATTCATGGAGGGTATTCTTGCCGTCGTTGCGAATGACCACGCTGAGCACGCCGGGTCCCTTGTTGGGATGGGTGTGGGGCTCCACCGCCACCACGGTGCCGCTGACGCTGGAGTGGACGGGCGCACTGATGAACCCGGCCTGCTCGCCGATGACCTGGCCCACCTTCACATAGTCGCCGGGCTGAACCACAGGGGTGGCCGGCGCGCCGATGTGCATGGACAGGGGCAGGATGACGGTATCGGGCTCGGGGAATTTCTGCAAAGCCAGATGCTCGGTAAATTCCTTGTTCTCAGTGGGATGAACGCCGCCGTAGAAGCCCTCGTACCGCTTGGCCCGGGCCTGGGCCACATAGGTCTTGATGGATTCCACATCATTGACGGAGTAATCCCGAAGCTGGATGGGCTGATCCAGGAATTCCTTGGTTCTGCCCTGCTTTTCCAGGCGCTGGTAAATCTTCTCCCAGGCGCAGTCCTTCTTGGGGTCGATTTCGCATTTACCGTTCTTGGCGCCGCCGCACTGGCCGTTGACCAGGCCCTTGGTGCAGTCCACAATGGGACAGATGCCGCCGGTGACGTTCAGATAGCACTGGGCGCAGGCACCGCAGGTCTTCTGGGTCAGGGCCATGCCATGATGGCCGATGTAATTCAGGGAGTTGGTTCCGGTGAACACGGGCAGCTGCTCCATGTCCGCCACGGTCTGCACGCCCAGGCCGCAGGAGACGACCACCATATTCTCGGTCCCCTCGGGAATGATGCCATTCAGCTTCTTCTCAGTCTGCACCTTGTTGCACAGGAAGTCTACCCTGGCGGTGCCGGTGATGTGCTTGCCCTGGGCCTGGGCAATAGCCACCAGCTCATCCAGCTCCGGCTCCTGGGTGGTGTCGAACTCCTTGAAGCACTTGTTGCAGGCAACCAGAAACAGGTTGTCCTTCCCCGCAAGCAGGGCTTCCAGCTCTTCCTTGCTCTTTAACACATACTTGGTATAATCCACCAAATATCACCTTCTTATCGATTTCTTCTTCGTTTGCGGACAAACGACTACATTTTAAATTATATCATATTTCCCCTGCGAATGTCCAGTCCCTCGCTATATTTTTCCCCCGCCGTGTAAATGTAAATAATTCGTGACGGCCCTTGACTTTTTCCGGAAATGGGGTATAGTAAAGACAAATGAATTAGCACTCTCACGATGAGAGTGCTAAAAGCAGAAAGGAAGGATCGCTATGAATCTTCAGAACTTGACCCAGAAATCCCAGGAAGCCATTCAGAACGCACAGAACTTGGCGATTCGCAACAATCACCAGCAATTGGAGCAGATTCACCTGCTGATCGCCCTGCTTCAGCAGGAGGGAGGCCTGGTGCCTCAGCTGCTGCGGAAAATGGACATCACCGTGGAGAGCCTTCAAGCTGCCGCCCAGGCGGAGCTCCGGAAGCTGCCCGGCGTTACCGGCGCCCGGGAGGCGGACAAAATCTATATCAGCAATGAGCTGAACCAGTCTTTGATTGCAGCCCAGGATCGGGCGGAGCACATGAAGGATGAATTCATCTCCGTGGAGCATCTGCTGCTGGGGCTGCTGGACACCGCCCAGGGCGGGGTGAAGAACCTCTTCAACACCTACCGCATCACCGCCGACGCCGCCATGAAGGCCTTGCAGGCTGTCCGGGGCAACCAGCGTGTCACCTCCGACAGCCCGGAGGGCACCTATGACGCCCTGGAAAAGTATGGCACCGACCTGGTGAAGCGGGCCCGAGAACAGAAGATGGACCCGGTGATCGGCCGGGACGAGGAAATCCGAAATGTCATCCGGATTCTCTCCCGGAAGACCAAGAATAACCCGGTGCTCATCGGCGAGCCCGGCGTGGGCAAAACTGCCATTGCCGAGGGCCTGGCCCAGCGAATCGTGAAAAAGGATGTGCCCAAGGCCTTGCAGGACAAGTCCGTCTTTGCCCTGGACATGGGCGCCCTGATCGCCGGGGCCAAATACCGGGGCGAATTTGAGGAGCGGCTGAAGGCCGTGTTAAACGAGGTGAAGCAGTCCGAGGGCCGGATTCTGCTGTTCATCGATGAGCTGCACACCATCGTGGGTGCGGGCAAAACCGAGGGCAGCATGGATGCGGGCAATCTCTTAAAGCCCATGCTGGCCCGGGGCGAGCTCCACTGCATTGGCGCCACCACCCTGGACGAATACCGGACCTATATTGAAAAGGACCCCGCTCTGGCCCGCCGGTTCCAGCCGGTGCAGGTGGATGAGCCCACAGTGGAGGATACCATTGCCATCCTCCGGGGCTTGAAGGAGCGCTACGAGGTATTCCACGGCGTCAAAATCACCGACCCCGCCATTATTGCCGCCGCAACCCTTTCCCACCGGTATATCACCGACCGGTTCCTGCCGGACAAGGCCATCGACCTGGTGGATGAGGCCTGCGCCCAGATTCGCACGGAGATGGACTCCATGCCCACGGAGCTGGATGAGGTGTCCCGGAAGATCATCCAGATGGAAATTGAGGAGGCCGCCCTGAAAAAGGAGGACGACGAGCTCTCCAAGGGGAATCTCGCCCGGCTGCAAAAGGAGCTGGCGGAGGAGCGGGACAGCTTCAACGCCATGAAGGCCCAGTGGGACAACGAGAAGAACGCCATCGGCCGGGTTCAGCAGCTGCGGGAGACCATCGAGGATTTGAACCGCCAGATTGAAGCCGCCGAGCAGAATTACGACCTGGAGAAGGCCGCCGAACTGAAATACGGCCGCCTGCCCGAGGCCCAGCGGAAGCTGGCCGAGGAGGAGCAGAAGGTGAACGCCGCCCGGGAGGACAATCTGCTCCGGGATCGGGTCACCGAGGACGAAATTGCCAGAATCGTGGAGCGGTGGACCGGCATCCCCGTGTCCCGGCTGGTTCAGGGGGAGCGGGAGAAGCTGCTGACATTGGACGACACCCTGCACAAGAGAGTGGTGGGCCAGGAGGAGGCCGTCACCGCCGTCACCGAGGCCATCCAGCGCAGCCGGGCAGGCATCCAGGACCCCAACCGGCCCATTGGCTCCTTCCTGTTTCTGGGCCCCACCGGCGTGGGCAAGACCGAGCTGGCCAAGGCTTTGGCGGAGGCACTGTTTGACGATGAGAGCAACATGGTGCGAATCGATATGTCCGAGTATATGGAGAAGTTCTCCGTCTCCCGGCTGATCGGAGCGCCTCCCGGATATGTGGGCTACGAGGAGGGCGGCCAGCTGACCGAGGCCGTCCGCCGGAAGCCTTACAGCGTGGTGCTGTTTGACGAGGTGGAGAAGGCCCATCCCGACGTGTTCAACATCCTCCTGCAGGTGCTGGACGATGGCCGGATCACCGATTCCCAGGGCCGCACTGTGGACTTTAAGAACACCATCCTGATTCTCACCTCCAACCTGGGATCGGAGTACCTGCTGGGCGGCATCGACCAGGAGGGCAATATCAGCGAGGAGGCCAGGAGTCAGGTTCAGACGCTGCTTCGCCGGTCCTTCCGCCCGGAGTTCCTGAACCGACTGGATGAGATCGTGTTCTACAAGCCCCTGACCCGGGAGAATGTGGCGAAGATCATCGACCTGCAAATCGCCAAGCTGAATCAGCGCCTGGCCCAGCAGCAGATTGTCTGCCAGGTTACAGAGGCCGCCAAGAACGCCATCATGGATGCGGCCTACAATCCCGAGTTCGGCGCCCGGCCCCTGCGCCGCTACGTGCAGCACACCGTGGAAACCATGCTCAGCAAGCGCATCCTGAAGGGGGACATCACCCCCGGCCAGACCGTCACCGTGGACTACCGGGGCGACGAGCTGGTGATGCTGTAAACAGCCACAGAGCAGTACCGCTTAAATGGTACTGCTCTGTTTTGCTTTATTTGCCTATGTTTTCCCGAACTCATTGGCATTGGGTGCGGTTCCTATTGAAGATTTCCTGTTCAAACCTATGGGCAGAAGGATCCCCGACATCGCAGGGAGAACATGGAACAAAAGAGATTGAACCAGTTTATAGCGTGTTGTTGAAATAAATAAAAGATATGTGAGCGGTTCCGTATAATCGTCCGCCAATAATCCAAGCAGCGAATCAAGAATTACCATGATACTCGGAAGGGCAAATACGACTCCCAGCATAAAAGCAATTCGCTTCCAGGGGCTGAATAAGTAAATCTCGCCGAACAAAGAAATGAAGGAAAACAAAGAGATTCCAAGGGAAAAATACTCTAAAAATGGTAACAACAACTGGAAAAGCCAATAGGACCACCCTTTTCCAGAATAATGCGTATTGACCTGGCGCTCCACCCATGGATACAGTGTTGAACAAACCAGAACAATCATAACAGCAAGGGAAATGCTCATAATTAAGAGAATGAAAGATTCTTTTTTATATGGGTATTCTCTGAAATGATCTTTGATAGCGAATCACTCTCCTTTATATTTCAGGTCTCTTATAAAACGATTTTGCGAAAACGCTTTGTTACTCGCACTTTATATGCCACATCGGAATCGCCCCTTTTCACCGCAAACACATATTGAGGCTTTGCTTTTTTTGATTATATCGCGGCTTGTGTTATATGTCAACAACATGCTTATTAACCATATTAGAACACGGGAAGCCGGGGAATTTTGCGGAAAAGATTGACTTTTTGCAGAAAGTATGGGATACTGTCCTTGGCCCTTCGGAAGAAGGACCAGGGCGCTACACATTCGGCAGGCGGTTTACCACACCACCCAAAAGGGAGGTGATGGTCATGCCAATTACACTGACTGTACATATTGGTAAATTTACCATTACAATCACTGTAAAAAGCGGAAACCGCCACTCTGGCAAGTGACGGTTTCTTTTTGAAGTAAACCAACGCAAAACAGGGTAAACCGCTTGTCGCAGCGCCCTTTTCTATGTTCATTATAGCCCACAAAAGGGTCTTTGTCAATCCCCGGAGAGCCGGGGATTTTTTAATCGCCTGAAGCCATGCCGAAGTAGGGATAGCAGAAAATCACATTCCCGTCAGCGTCAAAGCAGGTAAAGGCCCAGTCGTTGGAGACGGTGATATAGCCGTCCTGGAGACCCAGATTGCCGTTTGCCCGGAAGAGCTGGGTCTGGACATCCAGGGTCAGCAGCCGCTGCTCTCCGGCAAACCCATAGGAATCACAGGCCAGGAGGTACTGCTCATTGGAAACCGAATCATTCAGAATGTACAGCTCCCCAAAGGTCTGGGGCAGCAAATTGAAATCCTTGTCCACCACCCGGGTGCTCCAGGCATTATCGGCGCTGATGCCGACCTGGTAGCTCTCTCCCATGGCGTAAGCATAGCTGCCATTGGGAACAAACAGCTCCTTGTCCCCGGACAGCTTGTGGAGGGTCAGTCCCTCGTCACTGGTTTCAAAAAACACATCCTCCCCCACATAAATCCAATCCGGGTTCAGACCGGCATATTTCAGGCGGCCACCCGCATCGTAGAGCTTGGCCTGACCGTCCCGCACCACCTGGAAGCAGTCATCCGCCGTGGAATCGGCGTCGCCATAGTCCCACTCGAAGAGGGAGCCCCCGGCATCGATGATGTAGTCCCCATCGTCTCCACGCACCCGGTAGAACCGCCCCCCCAGCTTTTCAATGTCCCGCCTTTCTCCCACCTCTGGCAGCTCCACGGGGGTCATGTCCAAAGCGTACAGGGAGCCGTTCCACTGGTCATCATAGACGTGGATCAGACCGTTCTCGTCCACAAAGACGGTGTCCCGGGTTTGCAGGAGAATGTTGCCGTTCCTATCCAGAAGGATGTACTCTGTATTCCAGTTTTCGTCCTCATACAGGCATATGGTCAGCCCGCTTTGGAAGCTGTAGGGGATGAACCGCTTTCCGTCAAAGGTATAGTCCTCCTGGGTGGCCACTGGCTCCAGCTCCCGGTTCAGAAGCTGGAAGGTTTGCTCTTCGTAGTTTGTGGAGGCAAAGATGTACTCTCCCAGACGGTAGACGCTGTCGTAGCAAAGCTCCGTGGCGAAACTGCCGTCCTTGGCCACCAGGCCGCAGCGGTTGTCTTCATCGGACACCCGCCATAGATAGTCCCCATCGTCCAAGTCAAAACGGTAGATGTCGGTGTAGACGGGATCGGTGATCAGCTGCCCCTGGTGGTTATAAAAGCCCATGAGGTTTCCAAACTGGAAATCCTGGGAGCCGTCCTCCAGAGAATAGTAGAGCTGAGGGCCGGCATAGGGATAGATATTTCCATAGTCCCCCCGGGGCTCTAAATGGTCTTTGGGGCAGTCGAAGGGGGTGAATTTGGCGGGAGTGCCGCCGTTGGGAACGTAGCAGGCATAGTCGGTGAACACATCGCCCCCGGCAGTGGGGGCCTCCCCGGCGCCATACAGGGGGACATATCCCTCCAGAGCCAGCAAATCCTGTCCTGCCTGGGAGACCAGCCAGTCATAGAGGATGCGCTGGGGGGAGCTCTTGGGCGCCAGGGCGGAAATACAGGCGTAGTAGCCGTTGAGAAAAGGGTAGACCCCACTGCGCAGGGCCTCGGAGCAGGGGGTAACGCCGTCAATTTTCAGGATTTTCAGCCCTTGGGCCATCTGCATGTCCGAGGCGTAGTAGAACACGGTGTAGCCGATGGCGTTGGCGGAGTTGTCATAGCTGCGGACGGATTCAATCAGCTCGCCCATCCCTCCGGGAACCATGGCAGAGGGAGCCTCCATCATGGCAGTTCCCGCCATCACCAGCTTCTCCATCATTACCTGGCTGCCGGCGGTGGCGTTGCGCTGGAAGGCGGCAATGGGGGCGTCCTCCCCGCCCACCTGGCTCCAGTTGGTGATTTCCCCGGTGTAAATGCCCCGAACCTGCTCGCTGGTCAGGGAGCTGACGGGATTGTTTTCATTCACCACGAACACCAGGGCCTCCGTGGCGATCTGCTCCATTTCATAGGGGAAGGCTGCCTGGGCCATTTCCGTGAAGACCTCATCCTTGGGTTCGGCGGCAATCACCAGATCGCACTCCCCATTGCACAGGTTCCGGAAGGACTGGGTGGTGCGGTTAAAGGAAATCAGGTCAGCGGCATCCTCCCGGGATTCGCCCAGGAGCACGCTGGCGATGCCCTGCCCCAGGGGAACCAAGGAGGTGGAGCCGTCCAGCCTGGGGAAATTCTCCCGGGTGAAGCGGAAGCCGCCCTCTTCTGCCCCCACCGCCGGGAACAGGGTACAGACCAGGGCCAGCGCAAGGCATAGGCAGAGCAGACGTTTCATAGAAAATCCTCCTTATTTATGTAACCCCATTCTACTGCCCCATCCGGGGACTGTCAAGGGGAGGGGGCGGCTCTGATTCTTAATAATCCATTAACCCGCTTGAAAAAGAACTACTTGTGATGTAGTATCGACATATAGAAGTCCCACCTGCCGGGGAAACCTGGAAAAATCAAGGAGGAAATCATATGAAGAGAGCTGTATGGGTGCGGGCGGCATTGATTCTTGTCGTGACGATTCTGCTTGCGGGATGCGCAAAGAGTGCCCCGCAAAAGGCTGACGTTTCCTTCCCGCTGCCGGAGGGATATGCCATTGCCAATGAGACCGGGGAAAGCTGCTCCATTGTAAGGGAGGAAACCGGGGAAGCAGTGGGAGGATTTGAGCTTACGGAGCTTCGCCGAAAGGATTTGAAGGATAAAAATTTCAAAAACATCCTGCGTTATCTTCAAAATGAGTTCCACAAAACGAATAACGTGGAGTTTATCGCTATGCACGGAGGCGAGGGAGAGCCATTTGTAGAGGTAACGCTGACGAGGAACAGCGACGACTGGGAGGAGCAGCGTCATTTTTACCATACCTTTTTTGAACGTGACTCCCTTGTGTATCACCTGTGGCGGGACTGCGACCTGCTGGACGAGGAGGAAGTGCAGGAAATAGGCCAAAAAGTTTTTGCGGAATAGAAAAGGGCCGAACCCAAGCTGGGTTCGGCCTTCCATTTATTCTGTTTTCATGCCTCGGTACACCCGCCTTGCCAGGAGCACCACGGCTGCGTCGATGACCACCAGGCACAGCTCGATGAGAAGCACATTTATCCCGTACTGCTGGAGCAGGACGGCGGCGGCATCCACCAGGGCGTGGACGCCGATGGCGGCAAAATACAGATAGAATTTTCCCGTCACTGCCCGCCACACCAGCACGGACAGGCACATATGGAGCACCAGGGCGATTATGCGCTCCAGGGGGCTGATCAGGAACATGGCCGCCGGGGTGGTGGCCAGGCTTTCCAGTCCGCTGGAGAGCACCTCCGCCTGGGCCTGGGGGAGGGGTGCCAGAATGGCCTGGGTCTGCCCGGCGTTGACCATCAGGGCATACACCAGGTTCTGGGCCATGGTGACGCCCATCACCAGCAGCACCTCAATTCCCCCGTGCCCGGCGCCGTACATCAGAGCGGTCTGAGGCTGGGGGTATTTCTTTTTCAGCAGCTTCATGGCAAGCAGCCGCCCGGTCTCCTCGAAAATCCCCGCTGCCAGTCCGCCGTAGAGGGCATAGAGCCAGGGAGTCTCCCAGATTTTCTGGCCGAAGGGGCCGGTGAGCACCAGGCTGTGGAACATACTTTCCACCACCATCACCGCCAGAAAGAAGGTGAGGCACCCGGCGAAAAAGGGCATCACGGGGCTGGGGAGCTTCTTGCGAAGGTAAAACAGCAGTCCCAATGGCAGGGCCAGGCCCAGAAGGGCGTTCAGAGCCAGGACCCCGATGGTCAGATTGGAAATTTCCATATTGGCCTCCCGGGATTATTTCAGCTTTACGGCGGTGCCGTAGGCAATGACCTCGGCGGCGCCCTGCATCACCGCAGAGGAACCGAACCGGATGTTCACAATGGCGTCGGCTCCCATGGCTTCGGCCTCGTCCACCATCCGCTTGGTGGCGATCTGGCGGGCCTCCACCAGCATTTCGGTGTAGCTGGTGATTTCGCCTCCCACCAGGGTCTTCATTCCGGCCATGAAATCCTTGCCAAAGTTTTTGGATTGCACCACCGTCCCCTTCACCAGGCCCATGGCCTCCATGTCCCGTCCGGGCACGTGGTCAATATTGAGCAGCAGCATCTTCTTCTCCTCCTTCAATTTCTTTGATTCTTTCTTGGAATACCTTCCAGACAGGGACGATCAGTCCCAAATCCAGCAATGACGCAAGGAGCACCAATGTGCCCGCAGCCCCTGCCAGGCTGTACCGCCACCGCAGATACAGCAGCACGCCGGCGCTGGCGGCACCGAGCAGGGTATAGAGGATTGCCCCTTTCAGAGCGTCCCGTTTTTTATCCGCTTTAGTATTTTTTTGCATCGTCGATCTCTCCTTTCCGAATTTCCCGGATTCTCTGGGCCAGGGCGGCAAGGGTTCCAACGCCGACGGCGGCGAAAAAGCTCACGATGATTGCCACAATCCAGATGGGAGGCGCCTGGGCCGGGTCAATGGAAATGCCCCAAAGAATCAGTCCGATGATGGCAGCCATAACGCTGACCACCACCGCCGCCACCGCCATCGGGGCGACGTAGCGCCTGCGGATGTCTTGAGTGGTCACATCCTGGAAGCTGGTGCCGGAGGCCTCCAGAGCTTCCATCCGGGAGAGCAGTGCCTCGGTATCCAATTGAGAAATCGGAGCATCCTGGGCGGTCAGCTCCTGGCACAGCGCCATGGACTGATGCAGATTCCGCCGGGCCCGTTCCAGAGTGATTAAATGCCGCCGCATTCCATCCCCCACGGTGTGGGTGCCCTGGAGCATGAGGCGGATTTCCTCAATGGGAACATCCAGCTTCCGCAGCAGCTTGATGCGGCGCAGCACCTGCACCTCCTCGTCGCCGTAGTCCCGGTAGCCGTTCTCCGGATTCCGCCGGGGGGTGAGCAGGCCCTGCTCTTCGTAGAAGCGAATATTCTTTTTCGTGATTCCCGCCAGAGCCTCGACTTCATTGATTTTCACGGTGGATACCACCTTTCTTCCTACAGTATAAACCTTCCACCAGGGGGAATGTCAAGAACTTTCTGTCCCGTTTGATAAAAAATGGTGTCTGTGGAGCAATGACGCCAACCCAAGGGTTGATACCATTGCTGTGAAATAAGCTTCGAAGCGTGAAATTCAGCTGACGCCGGGTGAAATCGGGCACCCCGGTGATATGTGTTTTGCGCGTTGTGGTGTCGCCCTTGGCGACAAATTAAAAAGAGCCGCCTGGCGGCGGCTCTTTGGGAAATTATCGGACGTATTCGATGACCACGCAGCGGTTGGGCTCCACGCCGGTGGAGTGGGTGGTGATATTCTCCATATCTTGGAGGGCGGCGTGAATCACATGGCGCTCATAGGCATTCATAGGCTCCAGAGTGGTGCGGCGGCGCATTTTCAGTACCTGCTGGGCCTTCTTTACGGCATAGCGGCGCAGGCTCTCCTCCCGCTTTTCCCGGTAACACTCGGCATCCACGTTGATGCGGACGTGACCTTCCAGATTGCGGTTGATGGAGTAGTTGGCCAGGTGCTGGATGGCGTCCAGGGTGTCGCCCCGGCGGCCGATCAGGTAGCCCAAATCTTCACCCACCAACTCCACCTGGTATGTATTTCCGTCTTCCTTCCAGCAGTGGGGCACGGCCTTGGAGCCCATGTGCTCCAAAAGACCTGACAGAAACTGCTCGATCTTCTCCTCCACACTGCCGGGCTCTGCCGGAGCGTAGACCTTGGGCTCCTTTGGTTCTTTCGGCTCCCTGGGTTCCCGCTGGGGCTTTCTCTCCCGGCGCTCTTTCCGCTCGGCCTTGGGAGCATCCTCTGCTTTGGCTACGGCGGGCTTCGCAGGCTCTGCCTGGGGGGCCTCTGCCACAGACTCTGCCTTAGGGGCCTCCTGCTTGGGGGGCAAGGGCTTCTTGGGAGTCTTGGGCTTGGAGCGGGAGGCGGCGGACAAAGCCACCTTGGGCCCCTCGGGCTTGGGGTCGGGAACCTCATAGGTCACCTCAATTTTGGCGGGCTGGGCGCCGAAGCCCAGGAAGCCGGACTTGGGCAGCTGAATCACCTGATAGGAAAAGCTGTCGGCATCCAGACCCAGCTGCGTAACGGCATTGGTCTTTGCCTCGTCAATGGTCTTGCCGGTGACAATGTGTTTCATTTCCATGGTTTATTCCTCCGTTTGTTTGGGCGCGTATCGGTTGGGGTCGAAATTCCGGCCCTTGCAGTAGGGACGCTCAGGGATGCCGGACATGCAGTCGGGGGCCTCTTCTTCCTCTTCCAGCAGGCCCTTCCGGGCGGCATACTCCCGGGTGGCGGCGGCCCGCTGGGCCTCCTCCTGCTCCCGCTGCTTCTTTTGCAGCTTCTTCTTGCTGGTGTTCTCGGTGATGCCCTCGGGGTTGGCGGCCCGGCGCTCTGCCCGGATGCGCTCCTTCTCGGCCTCAATCCGATCCTGCTCCATCCGCAGCTTCAGCCGCTGGGCATCCTCGGCATCGTAGATGGTGCGGTAGCGCTTGTTGAGAATCACATCCTCAACGGTTCTCACCACGCCGCCCACAAACCAGTACAGCGACAGTGATGCGGGCACGGTGAAGCCGATCCACAGCGTCATCAGGGGCATGGTGTACATCATGATCTTGTTGGTCTGGGCGGTCTGGGAATTTTTGGCGGTCTCCTGATCCTGGATGCCGTCTTTGTTTGTGACCAGGGAGTCGTTCATCTTCTGGGAAATCCACATAGTGACTACCTGGTTGCCGGCGGACAGCAGGGCCATCAGAAACAGGCCGATGTTGGGCCAGCACCAGAAGGTGGCGGCGAAGATGTTAAAGGGCGGGATGGCGCCCAGGTTGATGCCCAGGAAGGTGAAATTCACACCGGCCAGGGTGGCCTCACTGAGGGTGGGGATGGCGGCCTTGACCAGCTCGGAATACTCAGGCTGGGACAGAAGCTGGGCGGCGGTGATCTGATGATAGTAGGAGTTGGCGCCGAAGGCCTCGGGAACGGCGTTCTGGAGCACGGCGATAATCTGCTCGGCCACCTCCAGGCTCTCGTGGAGCATGTACACAATGGGCTGGCGCACCACGGTGTACAGGGGAAGGATAATCAGCATGGGAAGCAGACTCCACAGGCAGCCGCCGCCCATGGAGACGCCCTCTTCCTTATAGAGGGCCTGCAGGGCCTGATTCTGGCGCTGGGGGTCGTCGGCGTACCGGCGCTGAATGTCCTGCAGCTGGGGCTGGAGCCGGGACATTTTCATCATGCTTTTTTTGGATTTTGCGGTCATGGGCAGCATGACCAGCTGAACCACGACAGAGAAGATAATCAGGGAAAGGCCGTAGCTATGGGAGAACTGGTACAGCCAGTCCAGCAGATAGCCGAAGGGCACCTGAATGATGTCGGCAATGGAGAATGAGAGAAACATGGACTTCCTCCTTCTAATTTTGAAAGTCAGGGCACAGGGTCATAGATGTCTCCGCGGTAGAACGGGTGGCATTTGGCAAGGCGCTTCAATGCCAGCCACCCTCCCCGGAGGGCCCCGTAGCGGCGGATGGCCTCGTAGGCATAGGCGGAGCAGGTGGGACGGAAGCGGCAGCGTGGGGGGAATGCCGGTGAGATGTATTTCTGGTAAAAGCGGATGAGGGCCAGCAGAATCCTTTTCATGCTCATTCCTCCCGGAGAATCCCGGCCCTGGCGGCCAGGGACAGGTAACTGGCGGTGAGCTTGGAAAAGGGTGCCTCCACCGCCCGGGTGCGGGCCACCACCACAATGTCCCAGCCGGGCTGGAACCGCTGCTCGTTTAGCCGGTAGATTTCCCGCAGGCGGCGGCGGGTTCGGTTGCGAACCACCGCATGGCCCAGCTTCTTGCTCACGGTGATGCCCACCCGGTTTGTCCCTGTCCGGTTGCGCCGGGCATAGAGCACCAGATAGGAATCCGCAAAGCCGCTGGTGTGGTACAGCCGGCGGAAAACATGATTGAGCTTCAAACTGGTGGAAAACCTCATAGCTGCATCTCCATTTCTGGGTTCCTTAGGGAAAGCCAGAACATAAAAAGGGAGCGGGGCGAAACCATTCACCCCGCTTTTGCTCCCATTTCGCTCAGAGCAATATTCCCACGCCGGGGCGCAATATGCTCATCAAGCGGACAGAACCTTGCGGCCCTTGGCACGGCGGCGGGCGAGAACCTTGCGGCCGTTGGAAGAAGCCATTCTCTGGCGGAAACCGTGAACCTTGGAACGGTGACGGTTGCTGGGCTGATAGGTACGCTTCATTGGGATTGCACCTCCTTCAAGATGATGTTCATATGCTCGACAGCCCGATGGGCCGCAGCAAAACAGATGAAAAGACTATGAAAGTCATACCGGAGTATTATAACCGAAAAACCCTGGCAGGTCAACAATTTTTTTCGTTTTCCCCCGATTATCCCTTCCGCCACACCATTTTATTCACCACGCCGGTGTAGCTCTGGATGATCTTGACCACCTTGTCGGACACGTTCTCGTCGGTGTAGTCCGGCACGGGAATGCCCTGGTTCCCATTTTTGTTCATCTCCACCGCCACGTCCACCGCTTGCAGCAGCCCCTTCCGATCAATGCCGGAGAGAATGAAGCAGGCCTTGTCCAGCGCCTCCGGCCGCTCGGTGCTGGTGCGGATGCACACCGCCGGGAAGGGATGGCCCTGGGAGGTAAAGAAGCTGGACTCCTCCGGCAGTGTGCCGGAGTCGGACACCACGCAGAAGGCGTTCATTTGCAGGCAGTTGTAATCATGGAAGCCCAGGGGCTCATGCTGGATCACCCGCTTGTCCAGCTGGAAGCCGGTCTGCTCCAGGCGCTTGCGGCTGCGGGGATGGCAGGAATAGAGGATGGGCATGTCGTATTTTTCCGCCATGGCGTTGATGGCGCCGAACAAGGACAGGAAATTTTTCTCCGTGTCGATGTTCTCCTCCCGGTGGGCAGAGAGCAGGATATATTTCCCCTTTTCCAGCCCCAGCCGGGCATGGATGTCCGAGGAGAGAATTTTGGGCAGGTTCCGGTGGAGCACCTCTGCCATGGGAGAGCCGGTGACATAGGTTCGCTCCCGGGGAAGACCGGTGTCCGCCAGATACCGGCGGGCGTGCTCGGAGTAGGCCATGTTCACATCGCTGATGATGTCCACAATCCGCCGGTTGGTCTCCTCCGGCAGGCACTCGTCCTTGCACCGGTTTCCCGCCTCCATGTGGAAGATGGGGATGTGGAGCCGCTTGGCCCCAATGACGCTGAGGCAGGAATTGGTGTCCCCCAGCACCAGCACGGCATCGGGCTTGATGGCGGCCATCAGCTTGTAGCTCTCGGCGATGATGTTGCCCATGGTTTCGCCAAGGTCAGCGCCCACCGCATTGAGATAGACCTCTGGGTCTTCAAGCTCCAGATCGTGGAAGAAGACGCCGTTCAGGTTATAGTCGTAATTCTGCCCGGTGTGGGCCAGAAGGGTGTCGAAATAAAGGCGGCACTTCTGAATCACCGCCGCCAGCCGGATGATCTCCGGCCGGGTGCCTACAATAATCAGCAGCTTCAATCTGCCGTTTTCCTTCCAGGTTACCTTGCTGTAGTCCATATTGTTCTCCTATACCGGCTCGAAAAAGGTGTCCGGGTGATTGGGGTCGAAAGCTTCGTTGCAGGTCATGACGGTGACCAGATTCTCCGTCTGGGAGAGGTTGATGATGCTGTGGGTCCAGCCGGGAATCATGTGGATGGCTTCCAGTTTGTCGCCGCTGACCTCAAACTCCACAATTTCCCCGGTGTTAATGTTCCGCTCCCGAATCAGGCCGTGGCCGCAGACCACGATGAACAGCTCCCATTTGGAGTTGTGCCAGTGCTGGCCCTTGGTGATGCCCGGGCGGCTGATGTTCACGGACACCTGGCCGCAGTCCGCTGTGCGCAGAAGCTCCGTAAAGGAGCCCCGGTGGTCTTCGTTCATTTTCAGGGAGAATTTGAATTTCTCTGTGGGCAGGTAGGTCAGATACAGAGAATACAGCTTCTTGGCAAAGGATCCGTCGGGGATTTTGGGCATGAGCAGGGTCTGGGGCTGGGCCTTGAATTCCTGAAGCAAATCCACAATCTCCCCCAAAGTGGCCCGGTGGGTCACGGGGACATAGCAATAGCGGCCGTTGGGGTCGGGAACGGTCTCCACCCCGTCGAATTCGCAGTGCTGCTCCCTGCCCTCCAGTAAATCGAAAAGGCCCTGAATCAAATCGTCAATATACAATAGTTCCAGCTCCGTGCGACCGTCGTTGACGGTAAAGGGCTGGTCGTTGGCCACGGCCCAGCAGAAGGTGGATACGGCGCTGTTGTACTTGGGCCGGCTGTGGCCCATGAGGTTGGAGAAGCGGTAGACCGCCACCTTGGCTCCGGTTTCCTCCCCGTAGGCGAAGAACAGCTCTTCCCCCGCCTTCTTGCTCCGGCCGTATTCACTGTCGCCGAAGCGCCCGGCGAGGGTGGCCTGGATGGAGCTGGACAGCATGACGGGAGCTTTGTTCCCGTGCTTTTTCAGGCAGCTGAGCAGGTCCGAGGCAAAGCCAAAATTGCCCTTCATAAAGTCCTGGGGATTTTCCGGCCGGTTCACCCCGGCCAGATTGAACACGAAATCGCAGTCCGAGCAGTATTCGTCCAGCTGCTCGGGGGTGGAGTCCATGTCGTAGCAGTAGATGCGCTCAATGCTCAGCGCCGGACGGGTCTTGTCCTTGCCGTCCCGGAGGTTTTTCAGATTGTTTGCCAGGGCGGTGCCCACCATGCCCCTGGCGCCGGTGATGAGGATGTTCAAAAAATCACTCTCCTATGGGTAGTCGTTTCGGGTTCCAACTGACATCCCGCTTTACAATCTTGGCCGGAACGCCAGCAATGCACACATGCTCTTCTTCAAAGCGTTTGGTGACAACGGATGCGGTGCCTATTATGCAGTCATTGGGGATATGGACGCCTTTGAGGAGGATGGCACGATTCCCGATCCACACGTGGTTCCCGATCACCACATCCATGGATGGATTGGAACGGTTTCCCTTCCCGTCCAGGACGGAGTGGGAATCCCCGGTTCGAACCACCACATCGGAAGAGCAAAGACAATCTGTGCCGAATTTGATGGAGGTTCCCTCGATACAGGCCAAATGGATAGGTCCGTACAGGCCGGTGTTTTCGCCAATCACAATTTGGTTATTGTCGTCTTCAATCCACAGCTCCGTGAACTCCGCACAGATACCTTTGTGAAAATAGATTTCATTGTTATCCCCACGGATATTTATTCTGCATTTATTCAAAATACAACCGTCTTCAAAGTGAATGGTGTTGTTTTTTCCTTTGCAGTCAATACGGGTATGCAGCACGATGGAGCGGTTGACGCTCAGCTTCGCACTCCGCAGCCGAAGGGAATTCACGAATGGAATTCGGGCTCCCTTCCCCGCACAGGTGAAAATCAGGTTTTTAAGCTTGCTGTTCATTCGCCTTAAGCGCCTCCTGCACGTAGTCGGTGGTGAGAATTTTCTTCACCGTGCCCTCTACATCCAGGCGGGTGGTGTTGTGGCTGGTGTAGGATTCCTCTGCCTGGGTGAGCACCTGACCCTTGACGAAAAATTTGTCATAGTTCAAATCCCGGTTGTCGGCGGCCACCCGGTAGTAGTTACCCATATCCTCACTGCGGAGCCTTTCCTCCCGGGTCATCAGAGTCTCGTAGAGCTTTTCGCCGTGGCGGGTTCCGATGATGTTGGTGCCGGTGTCGCCGAAGAGCTGCTGCACCGCCTTGGCCAAATCCCCAATGGTGCAGGCGTCCGCCTTCTGAATGAACAGGTCGCCGGGATTGGCGTGCTCAAAGGCAAATTTTACCAAATCCACCGCCTCGTCCAGATTCATCAGGAACCGGGTCATTTCGGGGTTGGTGATGGTAATGGGATTGCCGGCGTGAATCTGGTCGATGAACAGCGGAATCACACTGCCCCGGCTGCACATCACGTTGCCGTAGCGGGTGCAGCAGATGGTGGTGTCCCCCCGCTCCGCCGCCACCCGGGCGTTGGCACAGATTACGTGCTCCATCATGGCCTTGGAGATGCCCATGGCGTTGATGGGGTAGGCGGCCTTGTCGGTGGAGAGGCAGACCACCCGGCGCACCTTGGCGTCCACCGCCGCTCGGAGCAGATTGTCGGTGCCCTCGATGTTGGTCTTCACCGCCTGCATGGGGAAAAATTCGCAGGAGGGAACCTGCTTCAGGGCAGCGGCGTGGAAAATGTAGTCCACCCCGCCGATGGCGTCCCGGATGGACTGGGGGTCCCGGACGTCGCCCACGTAGAACTTCACCTTGTTGGCGCTGTCCGGGTGGGAGGCCTGGAGCTGGTGGCGCATATCGTCCTGCTTCTTTTCGTCCCGGGAGAAAATGCGAATCTGACCGATGTCAGTATCCAGGAAATGCTTCAAAACGGTATTGCCAAAGGAACCGGTACCGCCGGTAATCATCAATGTAGCGCCGGAAAATGGGGACATAAGCTTCTTCTCCTTCTTCTGATGGGCTGATAGGCCATTCTTTACCAAGATTACTCTATTATATCACTATTTTCCCCCGCTGTCCACAGAAAATGCGGCGAGCGGTCAATGCCCGCTGACAACCCGGCAGCGCCGGGCGGCAATTTCGCACCAAGCTGGTCGGTAGTCGCCGCATAAGAATTCGCCCGGTAACGTTTTTGCGGCAAAAAAACTCCTGTGCACGGACCTTTTCGTTGTAGCGGCGGGTCTTGATCCGCCCGCAGGCTAACGCTTTCTGGGCAGAATGTTGAATGGTGGGCACTTTCAGCTATCCCGTAGGGGAGGCAACCTGCCTCCCGCCAGGTAACGTTTTTTGAGTGTTTCGGTGAATGGAACTATGTAACGGTTTCAGAGCAAAGGCTCCCCTGTGTAAGGGGAGCTGTCAGCCGAACAGGCTGACTGAGGGACTGTACAGCAGGCACTGAATCGCTCTGAAAGTCCAATGTGGGAAGGTATTTCCTTTTCGCCTAACCTGGTGCGAATTTGTAACATCTCACTGCACAGTCCCTCAGTTGTGCTGTTCGCACGACAGGAAAGCTGCGGCTTTCCCCGGTGGCGGCTCTGACAGTCCACTTACGCTGTCATTCACTACCGCCACTGCGCTTCGCTTACCCCTTACACAGGGGGGCC
>JAETOP010000141.1 GCA_021771675.1 Oscillospiraceae bacterium
GGCGCCTGGAACGCCATCCCGCCGGCCCGGCCCAATCCGCTGCTGGCGTTCCTGTGCCGGATCGTCCGCAACCTCTCCCTCATGCGGTATCATGCGGGAAAAGCGGCCAAGCGGGGTGGCGGGAGCTACACCGTGTCGCTGGAGGAGCTGGAGGACTGCCTGGCCTCGCCCCGGACTGTGGAGGGGGAGCTGGAGGAACAGGAGCTTGTCCGGCTGATCGAGGGCTTCCTGGAAACGCTGTCCTCAGAGAACCGCGTCCTGCTCATGCGCCGGTACTGGTTCTCCGACAGCTATGGGGAGATTGCGGCGCGGACAGGCTTATCGGAAAAGAACGTGTCCGTCCGGCTGACCCGTATCCGAAAACAACTGCGGAACTATTTTGAAGAAAGAGGGATTGTACGATGAATGCAGAACAGTTTTCCAGCGCGCTGGGAAAAGTCAACGACAAGTACATTATGGAAGCGATCACCTATGAGCGTAAAAAGAAGAGCGGCTGGCTGAAATGGGGGATGATGGCGGCGTGTTTCGGCCTGATCCTCACAGTAGCATTGACGACGCTGCCGGGCATTTTGAAGGGGCCAGGCGATATTACACCGCCTCCCAATCCCAATATTCCTGGCGGTGGCAATATCCCAGGTGAGCATCAGGGAGGGATTTTCACAGACGGCGTTGATCCCTTTATTGAAAGCATAGCAGTTTATCCAGCCACAGAGGACATCCGGGATGTTGAGGATGCGACAATGGAAAGTCTTGATGAAACCACTGCTTATGGAATTTCCGGCCTGGGAGAGTACCTTCCCACAGAGCTACCTTCTGGCTACCAGTTTGATAAAGCTGACTTGTATGAAACCACTATGAAGAGCGGAACACAATATCATATGCTCCGAGTAACCTATGTAATAGGTGGCAATGAAACACCGATAACTTCTACAAATGATGATGGTGGAGAGTTGGCGCCAACACCTAACTCTTTTAGCTCCAGTTTTGCCATTTTCATTATGGACTATGAGCCAAAGACAAAGAAAGCAATCTATCGTTTTGAAGACTTACCAAAGTTCTTGGAAACAACAGAAGACATAGCTGTATTTCATTTTTCTTACGGCAATGTATATATAGGCTTTTCTCCGGCTGAACTCTCAACAAAGGAAATTCTAACTGTGGTCAATTCTATTCCTCACCATCCCTAACAAGGGCAACGCCCCCGCCTCATACCCTGACACCACCATTGTCCCAGGCGTTGACCTGGACGAACCCAACGAACCCAACACGCCATAGGTACGCATAACTGCCCTTATTCCCCGTTAATCTTAACTTTTCGCGTCGTTTGTCGATATAGATAAGAGATTGTATACCTAACACTGAACCCCATGACTGGGAGCGGGAGGTACAGCCGATGCTTGTCTATTATCTGCAAATGCTCGACACGCCGGAGGAAAAAATGCGGTTTGAGCAGATTTATCTGAAATACCGCGGCCTCATGTATCGTGTGGCGGACAGCATCCTGCGCAACCGCCAGGATGCTGAGGATGCTGTCCATAACGCCTTTTTGCGGATTATCAAGCATTTCAAGAAGTTCCAAACCACTCCTGTTGAGGACCTGGCCCCGCAGGTCGTGGTTATCGCCAGGAACGAGGCCATCTCCCTGCTGCGGAAACGGAAGGGCGACGCCCCGCTGGAGGATTGGGACGGCCTTGCCGCGTCGTCGGAATCGGTCAGTGATTACCACGCCCTGGTGGACAGCTTCACCCGCCTGCCCCAGACGTACCGGGCCGTCATGGAGATGAAGCTGCTGCTGGGCTGCTCCGATGGGGAGATCGCCGCCAAGCTGGGCCTGTCCAAAACGGCGGTGAGCACCCGGATCAGCCGGGGCCGCCAGCTCCTGCGGGACATTGTGGAGAGGGAGGGCTTCTTGTTGGAGGCGTAGGAAGTCCCCGCTGTAAAAATTTTTCGGATATTGGGGTTTGTTCTGTGAGAATCCGCCTCCTCGCCGCGTCAGTCATGGTGAGGGGCGGATTTTTGCTTTTGAGAGGAGCGTGCCCATGAAAAAGAAAGCCATTTTATGCTGTATCGCTGCCCTGCTGCTGATGATTGCGGCAGTCATATATAAGCAGACGGCAGGCGCTACAGTGATTGGGACAATCAGCGGACCTGAACGGGAGCATTTGACCGTGGAAGGAACGGAGTATGAAATTGACCATGCCGCTCCCGTAAATGGGACGGATAAAGGCTCCTTTTTAGGGATTGCAATAAGCGGTGATTTGAGATTTCGTGTTTATTCCATCAAAGGAAGCGACGAATATCTATACTGCCAGTGGGAATGGGAGGGCAGCATCTATAAGCGAACGCAATAAATTCTGCGCTGTCAAAAACCCAGAAAAATTTTTTCAAAAATTTTTGAAAATCCTGTGAGAATCCGGCCACTCGCTGCGTTAAGCATGATAGGAGAGTTTTCCAAAGCTGCCCCAGCCCCGTCCCTGAACGCTGACGCAGTACGAGAGGAGTGATTTCTTTGACAGATCAGGCATTGGATAACCTGGCCCGCCGGCTTCTGCTGGATGCGGCCCGTTTGGAGTATGGCGATCTTATGGAGGAACTGCCGGAGCAGGATTTTTCCCCACAGTTTGAAAAGAAAATGCGCAAGCTGGTCCGCCGGGGCAACCATCCTATACGGTATCGGGTAGCGCAGATTGCGGCCTGCCTCCTGCTGGCGGCGCTGTTGAGCGGCTGTACCGTCCTGGCAATCAGTCCGGAGGCGCGGGAGGCTTTTCTGGGCTGGGTGCGGACATTCAACACGCCAAAGGAGTTTCCTCCCTACTATAGCTACACCTACTCCGGGGATGGGGAGGCGCAGTTGCCGGAGGGCGTTGCATACCGCCCCACCTGGGTCCCAGAAGGGTGTCAGTTGTTTGACGAGCATCACAATTTGCCCTACCGTACTACGATCCTCTTCGAGGATGCAGAGGGCGGATTTGTGGACTTTCTCTGCATGACGGGGACGGGCTCTGGAGGGCTTCAGGTCACTATGGACAAGGGTGATGTGCAGAAAAAGGTCCAGGTCAACGGTTTGCCTGCCGACCTCTATCAGGGGTCCTACTACTCGCTGGTATGGAGCAGCGAGGACGGGAAATTTCTCTTCTGGATTGCTGGCAATGTCTTTACTGAGGAGTCGCTACTACGCATGGCGGAAAGTGTTTGCCTCACCCTGCCTCGCCAACCGCCCCACCGCCCATCCTGGCATCCGGAGGAATTTCACCTGGAAGGCAGTGTACTTGACAGCAACGGACTGGAAGTGCATTTCTCCAATAATGAGGACCAGACCATTTATTCTTACTACGTCAGGCCCAATTATGTGGAGGACAAGTGCTCTGAAATTCAAGAAGCTGTGGCGGACCTGTCTTCCCAGACTGTCCAAGTCCAGGGTAGCAAAGCGGAATTGTACGAGGGAAAAGACATCAGCTATCTCGTCTGGCCAACAGAGGACGGGCTGTATTGGATCTACGGCCCGGTGGAGGGAGAAGTTTTACTTCGGATCGCTGAGAGCATGGGCGTGGAGCCCACAATGGAATGAAAGGAAGGTATCTTTTATGACAATCACACAGATGGTACAGAACCAACAGCAGCAGCGCGCCGCAGCCCTGCCCCGGCAGCAGCAGGGCCAGCCCCATGTCAACCCCTACGGTACGCCCGGCATGAGCCTGAACGACGCCGGCGACTACCGCAAGATGGTCCCCGTGGACGAGGGCGTGGTGCAGCAGGTCAAGCAGATCGCGTTCAACCACATGAAAAACGGCTTCGGAGTCAGCGATGGCGAGGACATCAGCAAGGTCATCCGGGACTACACCATGTCCCTGGCGCCGGAACAGCGGCTGAGTGCGTCCTGGACGCTGAATGAGATCTTCCACAGCGAGGCCACCCGGCTGGGCGAGTACGTCCACCAGCAGGACCCCAGCTGGGACTGGGGCAAGCCCTTTGACACCAGCATCCTGGACGGCTATCAGCAGGGTGTGGATATGCAGGCGTAACGCCGATAAACAGCAACAGTTCCCTGAATTATTGAATTAGACCAATCTGCCAAGCACAGTATACAGGCTGCTACAAAAACAACTGCCAATTCATTTCAATTTCTCAGAAAGGAGGGATGGATCATGTCTATGCCAACAATTCTTCCCACGGGCCAGCTTCACCCGGATTTGTTCAACGGTCCTTTTGTTAAGCGAATCAGCAGCACTCCTGCCGCCGCAGGCGAACCCGGCGTGAAAGTAACCGGCGATGCTATGGCGGAGCGTTGGAAAGCGGAGGAAAAACGAGTCAACGAATATTGGCGGGAACACCGGGACGAAGCCATCGACCTGACGCCCCAGCTCCGGGGCAAAGGAACCCCTTCTGCCGATTACTATAGCGGCAAGACCGTCGTGGAGAACAAAGGAATGGGCTTCATCATCGAAACGATTGACCCGACGGTCTACACTGCTGAGGATGCAAATAAAGCCGCAGCCTCTGGCGGAGCTACCCACGGCTTCTTTTACCGCAAAACCGATTTCCTGTTCAGCGCGGCCCAGGAGTACACAGCCCTCGGTGAAAATGAGGTCTTCCGTCACAGGAATATCAACGATGTGAACTTTGTCCGGGATACGCTGGATTTCTTCACCAACGGCAATTACTCTCAAACCGACGTGAACCGGATGCAGGATCAGATGACATCCGTTGTGCGGGAACTGGCCCAGCAGATCAAAGACGGTGGAACGCCGGATCTCAGCAAAGTAAAAACCACGCTCACGGTTGGCGGTACGGAAGTCTCCATTTCGCAGCTGCTGGAGATGCAGAAAACGGGCCGGGAACTGTCGGAGTCCTTCAGCGGAATGACCTCTGGCTCCCTGACCGCTCACAATACCGAAGCATTTGCGAAAATGGGCATCGCCAAAGCCCTGGGCAACTACTATGGCAACGATAAGGGTGCCATTGGGCAGATGTTCTCCCAGAGCATGGACCGGCTGTATGAGAAGGGCCTGGACCAAGTGGAACGCGGCCACGCGTGGGCTCAAACGGTGACCTATGGAGCCAGAACCGCTGGAAACCGCGATGCGGTGAAGACCGAATTGGGCCTGGCAAAGCTGTTCTCTCAAATGGATACCGGGAACAAGAGCAGCCTTGTCCAGAGTTTTTCCTCTACGCTGGCTCAGGCCCGGTCGCTGGTGCAGCAGTATTGCAGTCAGTACAATCTGCCGACCACTCATGTAGGGCTGGCCGGGGCTACAGTAGGAATTGAAAAGTTCTTCCAGACATGGATGGAGAAACTTTAAGCAGACCTGTTCAAAGCTATAAACCATGATTGCCAGCAAAACAATGTCCATTGCATGAAATGGGTGGCGGGCGATTTTGTAGCAGTCTGTATGCTGTGCTTGGCAGATTGGTCTAATTCAAAGGAATAGAGGGACTTTGCATTATGAGGAAAGTATTATTTGCTATATTTGCAAGCCTTTTCATGGGGTTTGTCGGTTTGATAGTTGGAGTGCTTGTTGATGAAGTCTTTGGCGGTGTGAACTTTGAATTTACTCCGTACATTTCTATTGTATTTGTGATTATCACAATGGGAGCATTTATACTCCACTCTATCGAAAAGAAAAATGAAAAGTGCGGGTAGCAGGAGAAGCTACACATGGTTTACTTTTGCAGGAGGTATTGATGTGAAAAAAATCTCGGCTCTTTTACTTGCCTTATCTCTGGCCCTGACTCTCTGTGCCTGCTCCCCATCGGGCAAAATCCCATCTCTTGAAGAGATCGTAGAGAATGGTGAGGCGTGGAGCAACGAACAATTACAGCAGGCGCATGGCTGCACATTGGCTGACCTGGAAAAAGTATGGGGGGAGGCTGACGGCGAACTGCCCGGCGAGTACGCCTATTTCTGGAAGGTGGACGATACCACATCAATCAATGTGTATTACCATAAAGATGCGGAGATCGAGCATATCACGATCACCGGCCCGGAAGAAGCGAGCGGCGCAGACGATGAACAGCAGACTGCTCCAGGCCCCCAGCCCACACCGATGTCTCTGGCACAGGTGGGCGGCAGCGACTTTGAACTGTCAGGAGAGAATACAAAAGCAATCCTGCAAATCCTCGACGCCGGCAGTTGGGTGCCCGGTGCGACGGACTGCGCCAGCGATTATGTGCTGACCTTTGATGGCAGGACGATCTACTACCATTCCGACTGTGGTACATTCAATGAGCGGCTGGAGCAGTCCGATCAGAGTCTCCGCCTGTCTGACGCGGAACAGGAAACTGTGAATCGCATCATCCAGGCAGTCATCCCCCACGATTTATCTCCCAATGCTCCCATGGAAATATCCTATACGGACGTTTGGCCTGTAAATACGTTCACCGATGGTCTGCCGGTTCCTCCCGGTACTGTCAGCTGGGCCACCGTCGACGAGGCGCATCAGAGCCTCGCTGTCAATTTGACAGACATGAGCGAAACAGACTATGCGGACTATATGAAGTCCTTGCAGCAAGCGGGCTTTTCTGTGATCTGGGAAACGTCTGAGGACATCAAGGGGCAGGACTATACTTCTGCTGGCGTACTTCTGTCGAATAGCGAGAAAAATATAAGTATCAGCTACATTCCAGACAATTTCACGATTTATATTTCGTTCATGGAATAAAGGAGGGCATAACATGAGCAACGCTCTGAGAGTGACCTTGATAGGTATCATACTTATTTTAGCCAGTCTGTTCGTTATGGGAATTTGCATTACCAGTAGACCGACATCAAGCGGCCCGGAGGGTCTGGCGCTGGGCCTTTTTGTCCTGGGGATCATCATCAGCATTGCAGGCATTTTCTTTGTGAAAGAGTAAACCTACCAGGATATGCTGGACGGCAAGGCGGAGCTGCCCCAAAAGATGAAGCCGGAGGATGTCTCCATGCTGCTGGAGCAAACCAGAGCGGCGCGGGAGCAGTTTTTGCAGGAGGGCGCGAAAGAGCTGAACCGCGTGGGAAGCGAGGGCCCCGATCTGACCGAGAAAGCCCGGCAGACCGTCATGGGCGATCTGGACGATGGCCGCGACCTCCGGTGGAGCATCGACGCCTCCGCCAAGGACATCTATGGGGAGATTGACCGCGCCCTGGCCTCTGCCAGTAAGACGGCCTCCATGTGCCGGGAGGGTGCCTCCCGTATCGTGGCGGAGCTGAAGCGGCGAGGACAGGCGGATCAGCCCTATCACCAGCTCCGCTTTGACGAACAGGACAGCACCGTGGAGTGGACTTCCATGTTCCAGGACATCTATGAGGGCATCTGGAATACGCTTCGGCAGGGTGCCAATGAGATAGAGTAGGGAACCGAGTTTCAAGGGAGGCTTACAGATTGAAGAAAATGAAAAAGGTTCTGGGCATATTGGGGATAGCGGTTCTTGCAATCGCTTTTCTGTGGGGAACCGGTACGATCCCAAAAGGTATTGGAAGATACACCGCAACAAAATACGTTGAAGAGAATTATACGGAAATGGGTCTGGAATTTGAGAATATCGAGTTCTCGACAGCGTATGGGGACTATATCGCAAGTTTCGTTGACAAGGATAACAAAGTCTATAATTTTAGACTTTTCTCAGGGTATCTCCCATTTTCCGTTGTGTACGACAGCATAAAGGAAAGTGTT
>JAETOP010000142.1 GCA_021771675.1 Oscillospiraceae bacterium
GAAAAGCGGGTGCGCCAGCTTCAGGAGCGGCTGTCCTCCATCGGGGCCACCGAGCAAAAGGCCCTGGAACGGGAAAAGCGCAAGCTGGACAAGCGGCTGGGCGAGCTGGATAAGCTCTTTTCAGCCCTGTACGAAGATAAGGTCATGGAGCGTATCACCCAGCGCAATTATGACATGGTTTCCCGGAAGTATGAAGCGGAACAGGCCCAGCTTTCGGCCCGGATTGAGGAAATCAACGCTTCACTGGCTGAAAAGGAAACCTCCGACAATGGGGTAAAGGACTTCTTTTCCCTGATTGCCGGGTATGCCGACACCGCCGAGCTGTCCGCCGCTATGGTCAACGCCCTGATTGAGAAAATCACTGTCGGGGAACGTGTTCAGAAAGAGGACGGCACGGTGGAGCAGACCATCAAAATCTACTACAAATTCGTTGGAGTTCTCTCCAACGAGTTACATATCAAAGTCACAAAACGCCATGCGTCCCCCCTCTCTCCCAGACGGTGCCAGTGCTGCGGGGCAGAGTTCACGCCCGGTTCGGCGGCGGCAAAATATTGTAAGCCTTGCGCCAAGAGGATACACACTCAACAAAGCACCGAAAGCACACGCCGCAGGCGTTCCGCCGTCCGCAAAGCAGCATAGCAGATAGATTGTCCGCAAAGTCTGTCCGTCCGATTTACAGCAACGGGAGGGGCGCATCATCCGGCAGATGAACGAGAACGACGAGGTGGACATTTACACTTACGTCACTGAGAACACCTTTGACAGCTACCTTTATCAGTTGGTGGAGGGAAAGCAGAAGTTTATCGGCCAGATCATGACCAGCAAAAGCCCGGTGCGCTCTGCGGAGGACATTGATGAAACCGCCCTGTCCTACGCCGAGATCAAGGCTCTGTGTACTGGCAACCCCCATATCAAGGAGAAGATGGATTTGGACATTGACGTGCAGCGGCTCAAACTGCTGAAAGCCAACCATCTCAGCCAGCGGTACGCCCTGGAGGATCAGATTATCAAGTATCTGCCGAAAAAGGCGGCGGCTCTGGAACAACGCATTGAGTGCTACACCGCCGACATAAATCGGCTGAAAGAAAACACCCATCCCAATGAGGACGGCTTCTCCCCGATGGAGGTGGAGGGCACCGTCTACACCGACAAAAAGGCGGCGGGCAGTGCCATCCTCGCAGCCTGCAAAGCCATGACCAGCCCCGACCCTGTCCCCCTGGGCCAGTACCGGGGCTTTGCTATGGAGTTGTCCTTTGAGAGCTTCAGCAAAGAGTTCCAAATCACGCTGAAAGGGGCGCTCACCCATACTACCGGCCTGGGCACAGACATTTTCGGTAATATCCTGCGGCTGGACAATCTGCTGGGCGGCATGGAGGAACGGCTGATCGCCTGCCGGGAGGAACTTGCAAACGTCAACGTCCAGTTGGACAACGCCAAGCAGGAGGTGGAAAAGCCCTTCCCCCAGGAGGACGAGCTGAAAACAAAATCGGCCCGTCTGGACGAATTGAATATTCTGCTGAACATGGACAAGCGGGAAAGCGAGATCGTGGATGAGGATGTAGGGGACGAGTCCGAAGCCCCCACTCGTGACGGCCCCGACCGGGAGCGGTAACTCCAATCGCACATTTGTCCTGACGGTATCTGCGCTGTATAATAGGCACAGAATATAGTTGGAGGTGAAAATGGTGGCGGACGAGTTCAAGTTTGAAACCTTTGTTGAGGCCCAGGGAACGGCAATGCAGGAGTATTTGAGCGGCGTTGTCGCAAAGCTGTCCAAGACGGACAAGGAGTATCGGGCCATCCAGAATAAGATTGAGGAACTCTACAAGCAGTATCCCCATGTGAGGGGCGTGTTTGATGTGGAACAGGCGGCGGCATTGACCGAACAGGAGTGCGCGGCGGTCATTGAGGTGATAGGTCTGCAAAACCAGCTTGTGGAAATGGAACTGCAATCGGTCTACTTCCGGGGCTGCTATGACAGTGTGGGCTATCTCAAAAAAGCGGGCATTCTGTGACAAAGGGCGGCGCTGGCTGACTGCCAGCGCCGCCCCCTATATAAACTGCAAGTGAACTGTTTATCAAATAAGGAAATCATTTTTAATTTCTCTGAAGAATGTTTGCTGCCTGGGATGTTAATCCAGACTTCTTTTTCTCCCAATCCTGTCCGAATATCTCAAAACCTAAATCATCCAATTCCAATAGTAAAGATGTCTCATATTCATGAACTTTTGCGGTTTGAACATTAACGCAGTTTCGGGTTTCAATAAGAAGGGACTCCTTGGGAAAGGTGTTTACCATAGGAGATGGGATAAGCGTAGTTTTTTCTAATTGAAGCAAATCAGCATCTAATACGTTTTTTTGGATGTTGCTAAGACAGAATTTCAAGTTATACAATTTGTCCTCAAATTGGTCAATGTCACGAATGAACTTTGCTTTCTTTCCGTATTTCAAAAATGGAGAGTATAGCTTGAGTGAATTTTTGTCAATAGCATGAACCGCAAGATCTGATACAGAAATGACTGTTCGATAGTTTAAGTCATCAAGTCTATATGTATGGATAACCCTGGGAAGTATGCTCCCCGTCATTTGTTGAACTATTAATAGGTCAATATACACATCCGGTATTTGGCTTTTTGCCTTACCGATTATTGTAGCCTTCTCATGGAAGTAACAAATCAGTGATGTGACTATTGATACAAACAAACCCGTAAACACACCCAATAAAATATTGAGGGCCAAGGTATATGTTTCTGGAATACTTGCGATAAGAAAGCCAACAAAAATATCTAATAAGGTGCAAATGGAAACGGTAATTTTACTCACTTTCATTTTTGAATTTCTCCTCTGTGATGTATCAACAACTGTATTATTTTTGGTAACAGTCAGTGTTTTGTTGATAATTATACCATTTCCTACACCTCTTTACAACAGGAACCGTACATAGCCGGGGAGATTTTCAAAAATCCCCCGGCTATTACTATCTGAAAAAGGAGTTGATGAACCATGACAGGCGAAGAACTGCAAGCCAAGCTGTGCCAGCGCATGACCGCTGAACAGGAACAGTATCGGAACTGGCTGCTGGGCCAGCCCCCTGACAAAATGCTCTCTCATGCCCTTGAGTACGCTATCCGGGAGGACATTCTGGAGATGGCAAAGGACGATGATTTGCCGATGGGACAGGCCGGGACGCTGTTAAAATCCCGTACCCCGCTGGCAGATGTATTTAAGATGTGGCGCAATCACCAAGTCGGCTATTTAGAAGGCATCCGGGACGCATTTGAGCGTTGTGCGGATGTTATCTCCTACCAACAGCAACAGAAATCTCAGCGGGAGGGACGGTAGATGGGCTATGTCACGCCGGAACAGATTACCCAGGCAAAGGAGCTTGACCTGCTGACCTACCTCCAACGGTACGACCCCCATGAGCTGGTACACGTCGGCGGGAACACCTACTGCACCCGTGAGCATGACAGCCTGAAAATCAGCAACGGCAAATGGAATTGGTTTTCCCGTGGGATCGGCGGCAAGACGGCCCTGGACTATCTGATTAAAGTCCAGGGCTTTTCGTTTACCCAGGCGGTGGAGGCCCTTGCAGGGCAGAACTTTTCTCCCTTGCCCCATGTGCCCCAGGCCCAGCCGAAAAAACAGGAACCCAGGGTGCTGTCCCTCCCCCAGCCCAGCCGGTGCGCCACCCACGCCGTCGGTTACCTCCATGGGCGGGGCATTGACTATGACCTGATTGACTACTGTATCCAGACCGGGCGTGTGTATGAAAGCCAGAAGTATCACAATGTCGTGTTTGTGGGCCGCGACCTGAAAGGCCAGCCCCGGTACGCCGCCCTGCGCGGCATTGTGGGGGACTTCAAGGGTGAGGCCACCGGCAGCGATAAGCGGTATTCATTTTGTATCGCGGAGAATCCCAGCGCCAACAGTGTCCACCTGTTTGAATCGGCCATCGACCTGTTGAGCTACGCCACCCTGCTGAAAATGAAAGGCCGGGACTGGCGGCAGGACGCGCTTCTCTCCCTGGCCGGGGTGTTCAAGCAGAAAAAGGAGTTTGTGATCCCTCTCGCTCTCAGCCAGTACCTCAAAGACCACCCCAGCACCAACACGCTCTATCTCCACCTGGACAATGATGAGGTGGGCCGGGAAGCGGCGGCGGGCATCATGGAGGGCCTGGGGGACAAGTACACGGTGCTGGACAGGCCCCCGCCCTACGGCAAGGACGTGAACGACCTGCTTCAGCGAAAGCTGGGGCTGACGCAGAGAAAGGAGGAATGGAGCCGGTGAAGGACTATCAGGGCATGAAGATCATCGGCATCGACAACGGCTACGGCAACATCAAGACCGCAAACTGCTGTTTCCCCGCAGGGCTGACCGCCCATGACACCGAGCCGGTATTCAAGGACGAGCTGTTGGTATACGGCGGGCGGTACTACCTGATTGGGACGGGCCACAAGGAGTTTGCCGCCGACAAGACCGGGGACAACGACTATTATATCCTCACCCTGGCCGCTATCGCCCGTGAGCTGAACGTGCATGGGTTGACCGACGCCACGGTGCGTCTTGCGGTGGGCCTGCCCCTCACCTGGGTGAGCCAGCAGCGGGAGGACTTCAAAGCCTACCTCATGCGGAGCCGGAAGGTGTGCTTCACGTTCCGGGGAAAGGTCTATCGGGTGGAGATCGCCGGGGCCGATGTATTCCCCCAGGGCTTTGCGGCGGTAGCCAGCCAAATCAGGGACTTTCAGGGCGTGAATATGCTGTGCGATATTGGCAACGGCACCATGAACATCATGTTCATCAACGACCGCAGGCCCGCCGCAGACCGAATGTTTACGGAGAAGTACGGAACCCATCAATGTATGCTGGCCGTCCGGGAGAACGTCATGCGAACCCACCACGCCACGGTGGACGACTCCATTATCAACCGGGTGCTGCGGTTTGGCACGGCGGACATCCAGGAGGACTATCTGACCACCATCCGAGAAACCGCAGCAGGATATGTCCGCGAAATCTTCCGCATTTTGCGGGAGCGTGAGTATAACCCGGCCCTCATGCGCCTCCATGTGCTGGGCGGCGGGAGCTGCCTGATCCGCAATTTTGGGGAGTATGACGCCGACCGTGTGACCATCTACGATGATATTTGCGCCACGGCCAAGGGCTACGAGTACCTGTGTGAGATGGCCCTCCGCAAAGGCGGTGTTGTCCGTGCAGATTAAACGGATGACCCTCCGCTTTGACCTGGATAACCCGGAGGACAGACAGGCGTGGGAATACCTACGGGGCCTGAATCCGGCATCCATGAATAGGGCTGTGCTGGCTATTGTCAATCAGGCGGAGCAGGCAGCTCGTATCGGCGGCATGGTACGCGGTATTATCCGCGAGGAACTTTGCGCCGCCCTGCGCCAAGCCCCTGTTCAGCCTGTGCGGACGGAACCTGTCAACGAGGACGGAGCGGACGATACAATCATGGATTTTCTGAACAGCTTTTGACGGTGACGCCAAATTTAACGCCACTTTTTCCTCTAAATCCCCTGTGACGCTAAAAATGGCGTCACTTTTTTATAGCTCAACTGATTATGGCATCATTTTTGGCGTCACTCGCTGAAAAAAGGAGGTGTTTTTTCCATGCAGGGCAAACCGCCGCAGAGCAATCCCCCTCCCAAACCCGCCCGCCGTGTTTCTCCAGCGGAGTGGGCGTGGCTCAACCATATCAACCGCCAACTTGCCTATGACGAATATATGCAGGCCAAGCGGGAGTTTTGGCTTGCGGCCCGTCCGTCCAAAGGGGAATCCGACCGGGCTTGAACCTGCCCCGACCGTTCTCCCGCGCCGCAGGCGCAGAGGGCGGTATTGTCTTAACAAGCAACGAATTTGCTGGGGCAAATTCAGCTTGACAGGGGCTTGCCGCCCCTATGACCCCGCAAAATGACCGCCAACCGAACAATGTCAGTTGGCGGTCATCACCGCACGTTATTCCTCAATCTTCACGCCGGTAATGCGGCTCTGGCGTGTAATGTTCCTTTTGGTACTTCTGATACTTTTCAGATCGCTGATGTTCAAACTCCGCATCCGGCATCAACTTGTATTCGATGGGATTATCACAAACGGCATCCATCAGTATCCGCTCAAGATACTCATACTCGGAAAACTGATCTAAAGACGCCATTACAAAGGAATCCCGCACGTACCCGGCGCTCTCGGCTAAAAGCTCCTGATCCATGAAGTAGCCGTAATGCTCAACAAAGAACGTCAGCATCATAACGACCGCCCGGGTATTTCCCTCACGAAAAGGGTGTATCTGCCAAATTTTCGCAAAGCACCGCGACACGGCTGATACAAAGGCTTCTCTTGAAAATGCGCTCCAATCCTGTGCTTGAATATCCTGAAACACAGACGTTAAATCATCTGTGATCGCTTCATCGTTGCTGTACCACACGCTGCGGCCCGCAAGAAGCCGTTCCCGCTTCTCAATGTTGATAATGCGAAACTTGCCCGCCCAATCGTAGAGGTCGCCAAACAGAAAACGGTGGATGCTCTGCAAGCCCTCCGGCGAAAAGTCGTGGAAGCCCTGTTCATAGAGAAGCATCATGTTAGCGCGGGACTGCTCCGCCTCGATCAAGTCCAGCGTCTTTTCATCTTTGATGGAAAGCGCGTTCCGCAGGACAGGAACATCATCATAGAGATACGGATCAGCCATGCTTTCGTACCTGCGCGGCCAGCTTTGCATGAGAAGCCAAGAGCGCCTGTTTCATCTGTTCGCCTGTGATCTCCCCTTTTGCCCAACTGCGGGAAAGCACCTGGGCATACCGAGAAACCGGCACACCTTCAATGGCATTGATGGCGTCAGCCGTTTTTACTGCCGCAATTCTCCGGCTGATTTGTGTTGCTGTCATATCAACCACCTCTTTTTACAGTATAACACGCGGCCGGAAAAAAGAAAAGACGATTTTCCAACCACTGAAAAATGATTAAGGAGGAAACATGAGAAAACGTAATTGCAGGGTGGAGATTTACTTCACCAAGACGGAACTGGAAGTCCTGACGAAGAAAGTCCGCAAGGCGGGCCTGTCCCGTGAGGGCTACTGCCGCCGTATTCTCAACGGTGCGGAGGTGAAGGAGGCCCCGCCCGCTGATGTGCCGCAGTTGATTTGGGAACTGCGGCGCACCGGCAACAACATCGACCAGCTTTTGAAAATCGCCC
>JAETOP010000143.1 GCA_021771675.1 Oscillospiraceae bacterium
CTTCCGCACCACCAACTGGTACATCACGGCGGCGGTAACGCTGCTCAGCGGCATCCTCGCCTATTTCGTCAGCGGACGCGCTCTCAAGTCCCTGCGCAGCTTTACCTCGCAGGTGGAGCAGGTGCAGCTGAACAATCTTGCCGATATGAGGATCGATGAAGACGCTATTTCGGAGTTCCGGCAGCTGAGCCGCTCGTTCAACCAGATGCTGGAGCGGCTGAACAACGCCTTTTCCGCCCAGCGGCAGTTCACCGGCAACGCCGCCCACGAGCTGCGCACGCCACTGGCACTAATGCAGGCGCAGTTGGAGCTGTTTTCTGCGGAGCATCCTGATGTGCGACCGGAGACGGCGGAGTTCCTCACGCTTTTGCGTGAGCAGACGGAACGGCTGATACAGATGACCAGGACACTGCTGGAGATGAGCAATCTGCGGCAGGTGGCGCGGAACGAGCGGATCCAGCTCGCTCCCATGATCGAGGAGATCTTCACAGATCTTGCGCCACTCTCAGATAAGCTCGGCGTCACGCTGACGGCGGAGGGCGACGGCATTATGACCGGCAGCGATGCACTGATCTACCGGCTGATCTTCAACCTGACGGAGAATGCTGTCAAGTACAACCGGCCGGGCGGCTCGGTACGGGTTTCTGTCACTCAGGAGTTGGAAAAGCTCCTGCTCCGCGTCTCCGACACCGGCTGCGGCATCCCGGAGGTGTATCAGCGCAGTATCTTCCAGCCCTTCTTCCGGGTGGACAAGTCTCGCAGCCGGGAATACGGTGGCGCAGGACTGGGGCTCTCACTGGTATGGGAGATCGCCGACCTCCACGGCGGCTCCGTTTGGGTAGAGAAAAGCTCGGGGAAGGGCACTACCATTGCGGTGGGGTTGCCAACGCAACAATCAACGAAGCCCTAAAACTCTTTTATTCGTTTTTCGCCGCTTCGCTTGCCGCCCTGCGGCGTTCCTCTCTGTATGGGGCGGTCAGCCGGAAAGAGAAGCGTCCCTTTTCAATCTCAAATTCCTTGCAGCCCGTGTCCGAGTCTACGTCCGTCAGCTTGCAGACGGCAGGGTGTTTGCGGCTGTATGCGGTCAGCCTGTTTTTGAGGTCGGTGTTGTGGGTGCGGATGAAGATGGTGGGGTCTTTCTCGTCAAAATAGATTTCGGTGGTCTTTTCCTGCTTGGTAAGTCCTGTTCTCATAGTAAGGATTCAAACCTAAACAAAGCGCATATCAAATATCTCGAGAATCGTTTTTATATTCTTGCGAAAGAATGCGATAGATACTCGATTGACAATAGTAACGTACCGACAAAGTCGTCGGTTTCTGAAGCTGAGCAAGCAGAGTTAGAAGAGTTTATATACAACGCCAAGATACTAATCAATGCATTGGGGCACAAGGCATTTGAATCGTATTCTGAAGAACAACCCAATAAATGTGGAGAAAATCCTATTTTCTCTGTTTCTGCTGGGTCAGGGAAGGCATATGGAATACGAACGGCTGATGGGTTCGTTCTACTTAAAGATTCCTCTATCCATGAAGTATCCGCCGATTCCTTGAATATTGGAATCAAAAAGAAAGTAGAGCAAAGTCGTGCTTCTGGTGAAATCAAAGACGGCATACTTCAAAATGATAAGTTGTTTTCAAGTTCTTCCGCTGCCGCTGCTTTTGCTACGGGCTATAGTATAAGCGGGCCTCAGCAATGGAAAACAGACAGTGGTGAAACATTAAAGTCATTTGAAACAAAAGGTACGGAACAAGCATAGAAAAAAGAGCTATCTGACTTCTTTTGAAATCAGATAGCTCTCTTTTATTTGAATAATGAAAAATGTTGCCAAAACGTTGCCACGAATTGCGGAAATGGCTACTTTCCCGGGTCAAGACCCGGCTTTTTTACGTTTTGGATTACTCCCACTCGTTGTTGGGCATCATATTTAACGGATTTTGCTTCATAAATTTGATACCTCATTTTTTTGATTATTTGATGTGTCCATATTATCCAGCCCTATACGATGGGCTGTTATCAAATTGTTATCGGTGGTGATAACGGGGGGTAGCAGGGTTGTTGTTTTCTCTGGTGGTTTACAACTACATTTTACCACGAAAGGCAGGGAAATGCAATAACCATCCTTGCTGTGGCGTATCAAGGAATCTTACTGAACATATGGCGCACCTTATCCAAACGGCTGTTTGGACGACGGGGCTGGATGATTGGCTCGCCGACAGTGGCCTGATACCCTTTCAGTTCCGTCAGGCACACACTCCGCCCGTTGGTGTAAAAGGCCAAATCAGTACGGTATGCCTGTATGCAACGGGCGGGAATCTCGCCAGTAAAGACAACTTCATCCTTTTTTATCTGGGCCGTTTCGATGGTGGCACAGTATTTCGGCGCATCATGATAAGCCCTGGAAAGGTATTCCTGGGGCGCATAGAGGGTGAAGGAGAGATAAGGTTCCAGCAACTGCGTCCCAGATTTCTTCAATGCCTGTTCCAATACAATCGGGGCCAATGAGCGGAAGTCCGCCGGCGTACTGACCGGGCTATAGTAAAGTCCGTATTCAAAGCAAATCTTACAGTCCGTTACGTTCCAGCCACACAAGCCTTGCCCCAAACCGTAACGGATACCATCCATGACAGCGTTTTGAAAACTCTGGTTCAGGTATCCCAGGGAAACCCGGCTCTCGTATTTTACACCGGAGCCAAGCGGGAGCGGTGTAACAGACAGTCCGATAGATGCCCAAAACGGGTTAGGCGGCACCTCGATATGGATGGTGTGACTGGCCACTTTGAGCGGCCGCTCTAAATAAATGACGGTGGGTTCCTTCACTGCTGTTTCAATCTTGTATTTTTCCGTCAGCAAAGCGGAAACAACCTCCAACTGCATCCGACCCAAAAAAGAAAGAATGATCTCATGGGTGGTGGAATCCACCTCGTAGTGCAAAAGCGGGTCAGTATCCGCAATTTGCGTAAGAGCGTCCAGCAACCGGTCTCTTTGCTCTGCCGTTTTTGGCGTAATCGTCGTCCGCAGCATAGGGAAGGGAACATCACTCCACATTTCACGAGGAAGTTGGGTTTTGTCCCCCAATATATCGTTTAATCTCAAGCTGTCGCTGGGAAGGATGACAATTTCGCCCTTATGGGCGGTATCTGTCCGAACAATCTCCCCTTTGGATGGAATACGCATCTCTGTGATTTTCAGCTTTTCTCTCCCGGCTAGGGCCACCGTATCCCGCAGACGCAGCGTTCCGCTGTATAGCCGCAGATAGACAAGCCTCTGGCCGCAATCTGTATACTCCACCTTAAAAACTCTACCGCACAGGGCGGCGCTCCCCTGTTCCTTGGTCGATTGGAACAGCCCTATCACCGCATCCATCAACTGTTGAATGCCAAGGCCGTTTTTGGCGCTACCATGATAGACCGGGAGCAGGGAGGCGTCTTGAACTCGCCGCTGTTCTTCTTGCGCAAGTTCTTTCTGACTGATTGATTCTCCTGCGATATACTTTGCCAATAACTCATCGTTATTTTCGATGACCGAATCCCACACCTCTGCACTAGTGTTTTCTGTCAGAGTTATTTTCGAGGACAGCGACACTGTCTGCTTGATGATAATATCAGCGGAGAGCTTATCCCGAACAGACTGATATACGCTCTCCAAATCAATGCCAACCTGGTCGATCTTGTTGATAAAGATAATGGTGGGGATGTTCAATTTCCGTAGGGCATGGAACAGAACACGGGTCTGGGCCTGCACGCCATCTTTAGCGGAGAGCACCAAGATGGCCCCGTCCAAAACAGCCAGAGAGCGGTATACCTCTGCCAAGAAATCCATGTGGCCGGGAGTATCCACAATATTGACTTTACAACTGTGCCACTGGAAAGAAGTGACTGCCGTTTGAATGGTAATTCCACGCTGCCGCTCCAAAAACATAGTGTCCGTTCTCGTTGTCCCTTTTTCGACGCTCCCCGGCTCTGAAATGGTTCCGCTGGCATACAGCAGGCTTTCTGTCAGTGTCGTCTTGCCCGCATCTACATGGGCAAGAATCCCGATATTGATAATGTTCATGTCTATCCTCCATACAAGGCCCAAAAGGGCGCAAAAATCCCCAGCGGCAAATACTTTTACCGCTGGGGATCATGACTTCGGATACATAGAAACGCATTCAGCTAACATGAGCCGTTATCCGTCACGATATTTGATAAAAAGGCAAAAGCATTCTTAAATTGGGTACAAAAACCAAGCCCCTGCAAGGGGCAATTATTTTTGTGCCCATTATCAAATTTTATTTAAGAATACCTTGCCGCATGTTGAATAGACTCCTCAAATCAGGATGACAGCAGTATAGCATAGCACACTCTAAAATGCAAGAAGTTTTTACCCGCTGTCCCAAATAAATCAGGAGGGCATTCACCGGGACACCCTCCGATTTGGGGCCTCATGCGCAAATAATTTCTGTGTCCACGATTTCCGCCGCACACGCCCGAATATTGTTAGTCCCTCTGCAACTCATACCACAGACCGTTGCCCTCGTCAAAGATGTACTTTTCCATGAAATTACCTCCATTTTTTGTGATTATCGTGCGCCTACCCTTATTTTTGACCTTGCACCCCATTTCTGCTCCTTTTCGACCTGTTCCTGCTGGTAAGCTGCCTCCAGTATCCTGTCCGCCTGTTCCGGGCCAATGGCCCGTCTGACCCGCTCATAGTCCCTGACTTGCCCTTTCAAGCCGTCCCTCTCGGCACAAACCTCATAAATCCTGGCTGACAGGGAGCCGTTCTTACTGACCTCACGATCATAGGCGCTCTGCAACCGCTCAAACTTGCTCTTGAGGTCGAAGTAGGCCCGGTAGACGGAGCGCAGCACCTTGACGATCTTCTCCCAAAGGGGCTTGGCCTTTTTCTCCCGGTAGGACTTGGCCGATTCCAGCGGCCCCGCCTCCGGCAGCGTCCGCTCCGGGTCGTCGGAGAAGTCCGCCGCCAGTTTCTCCATGCCCTTGAGCAAGGGCGCTACATCGTCCAGCTTAGCCCTGGCCTGGGCCGCTTTCTTCTCAGCTGATGCTGCCTCCTTATTCTTTTTGTCGGCCTCAACCTGGGCCAGCGCCGACACCTCTTGAAGCTGTGCAAGCCGTTCCTGCTCACGCTCCGTCTTGAACTGCGTAACAGTCAAATGTTCTTCGGAACTACCACGTTCCCCACGCTCTACATCGTCATAGCCAGCGGAGCGCATATGCTCAAAGAAATCATCTTGCAGGACACTGTACGACTTTCGTAGAACGGGTTTGCCCTTAGCTGTGCGTAACGGCTCCCCGGTAGTTTCGTCCAGAATGGGCTTGGACGCCCACTTCTTGCTCATG
The DNA here is from genome assembly GCA_021771675.1 of Oscillospiraceae bacterium. Next base: position 5,344 of record JAETOP010000143.1, read on the forward strand.
CTCACCTGCATGATCGTTTCCTTGACCTTGCCCACCAGGGACTTGTCCTTGCACCGCTTTGTCCAGCGTATCTCCTTCTCCACTACCGGGATATAAACCACATGGAGGTGGTAGTGGTACACGTCCTCCCCCAGCGCCTCGGACATGGCCCGGTTGCGCTCGTCAGCGTGCATGACCGCCGACAAAATATACTGCTCTCCGCCCACGATTTTGATTGCGGCTTTATAGGCTTCGGTGTAAAATTGTTTTGCGAAGTCATACCCGCCGTGATTGTAGAAGTAAGCGGAGTTTACATCAAAGACCAACTCACCGTATCGAAAGGCATCCTCCTTGATGCCACGGGTGGAGATCACGCCGTCGGCCTCCATTTGAGCAAACATCTCCCGATACCCGGCAGACGGGGTTTTGAAATGGACATTGAGCGGCGTCCGCTCCAGTACAATGTCCTGATTGACATAGGAATCCTTCTCACGCTCGTTGTGCTGCTGGGTGTTACCGATCTTGGTTTCGGTCAGCCTCATATTTCTTGCGTTGGTACGGTCAATACCGTCGCCTCTCGCCATAGGCAAAAATCCTCCTGTTTCAGATGTTGGGTTGTTGAAAGAGGACGGGGGTTCGGGGGAGGCACTTCCTGCAGGAAGTGTAATAACCCACTATGACACTTTCATCCCTTCGGTCTGCAAAGTGTCGTGGGCTCTCCGAGGGGGTGTGGGGGCTTTGCCCCCGGCAACTGCGGTTGCCTCCCCCAGCAGGGCCGCCCTTTGAAAAGGGCACCCTGCACCCCGCCTAAACTTTGCTGCTCCCCGTGACAGCCGTGACGACCGTGACGATGTTTCAGACACCGCCGCCACTCTCAAAAAAGCCGTCACAGCCGTCACGGTCGTCACGCCTGGGACGGTTCCAGCGTCAGGCTGATACTTCTCCCGGCGTGGCTCCTGCTGTTCTCATAGCGGATGTGGTAGTCTATCAGCAGCTTCCCGGCCCGGACGTTTAGCCGCATCGCCAGGGCGTTGGGCTTCATGTCGGTCTGGAGCGCCGCTACCAGCTCGGTGGCCGTACCACCCCAGGTCGGCTTCTCCGCCGTCACAAGGGCGGCTATGGCCTCCAGCACCGGGTCGGGCGGCTCTGTCCATGCCTCCGTTTCCGTACGCTCCAGCGTCCATATCAGCCGTTCCTTGTCCCTGGTAAGATAGAATCGCTGGTCTTGCTGGTCACGCCCGGCCACGTCCAGAACGGCGCTGCCGTCTGTCCGCTTCTCCTTTTGAAGAAGAAAGGCCCCGTCCGCCGCTCCCAGCAGACCGTTGGTGCCGGAGATCATATCGAATTTGTCATCTGCCTGTTGCTTTCGAGTGTGGTGTACCAGCAGGAGGCAGACGCCGCAATCATCGGCAAGGCGTTTCAGCTTACCCACCACCTCGTAATCGTTGGCGTAGCTGTACTTATCCCCACCAGCCTCCCGGATTTTCTGGAGGGTGTCAATGATAATCAGCTTGGTGTTCGGGTGTTCCCGGACGAACTTCTTTAGCTGTTCCTCCAGGCCAACGCCAAGCTGTTTGGCGTAGACCGCAAAGAGCAGATTGTCGGTGCCCTCTGTGCCGAACATTCGGTATAGCCGCCCCTGCAAGCGGCGGTGGTCGTCCTCCAACGCCAGATAGAGGACAGTCCCCTTGTGGACAGGGTAGCCCCACAGGGGGAGGCCCATGCTGACATGGTAGGCAAGCTGGGCCATCAGG
>JAETOP010000144.1 GCA_021771675.1 Oscillospiraceae bacterium
TCCATGTTCCTGCACAGATATTTGGGTGACCGTGTCCAACTGCGGGAAATTGGTTTGGAGGCATTGGAGACTGCACTGGGAATTGAAACATCAGACGCGGGCGAAGAACGGTTTGACTAGGAGGGATTATGGTGACGCAAGATCAGAAGGCGGCTTTGAACGCCCTTCGTGAGTTGATCCATTATCATAGAGTTTCATGGTCGGAAGGTTGCGGCTATACCGGGAATGAGCAGCTTGTGCATCTCACAATACCGCAGGCGCAGATTGCCATTCGTTATGAGCTTCCGATAGGAATCCGATGTGCGTGTCCGACCGGAGTAGGCCGCCCGCCCAGGAAGCCATATCGGTATATCACGGTTACTGATACTGAGCAGATGACGAGGTGGCTGTCTTATTCGGATATGGACGACTTGCCTTCTATTCACGCAGAATTTCCATGGCGTATCCAGCAGCGGATGCGGGAGTATATTTTGCAGATCATGGAGATTGAGTGCCCGGAATGGCTGCCGGCCATTAAACCTGTTGCTCCGCTCCTCGGCGCGCAGGGTGACATCTATAACCTGCTATGTATTGCCAACCGCGCTTTGCGAGGAGCGGGACAACAGGAGCAAGCGGAACAGATGTGGCGTCTCGTCCTGAGCAGCGGCAGCTACTTCGGTGCATTGGCCATCATCGGTGAGTATGTCGAATTTGGCGAAGCACTGCCGCAGGCCCATGAAGGCAGCCAATAGCATCAGAAAGGATTGTTTTGATTGTGAAGGATATTGAACATGAAATTGTCACTGAAATCGCTGTGCTATCTGAAAGCGACAGTGGTTACACGAAAGAAATCAACCTTGTATCCTGGAACGGAGCAAAACCGAAATACGATATTCGCAGCTGGTCACCCGGCCGGGAAAAATGCGGTAAGGGCATCGTACTGACGGGGGATGAAGCGAAAGAACTGCTCTTAGCCCTGAAAAGCCAATTTCCCGGTTTGGCATAGGCGGAGCAGTCTGCCGCTCAATCCACTGATTCTGCTAAGACGGGAGGAGGTTCCGATGTGAAATCAAATTGGACCAGAATTGTGGGCATTGTTCTGGCTGTGATGCTGGGCGCGGCGCTGCTGTTCTATTTGGGCGGCCTTGTTTGTCAGGTACATGGTAATTATGTGCAGTGGATGTCAGATGGAGGTATCACCGGAGAAACGACGATGGCTCCGATCAAGACCGGCATACTGGATTGCTGGGCTAACGGGGCCACACCTGCAGGCCTCAAGTATGACCTGCTTATAATTGTTGTGGCTGTGGGCATTTATGCCTTTTTCCGGCTTCAGGACAGGTTTGGCAGCCGGGATCGGGACGCTCGCAACTTCTCCCGCAGCAAGCGAGGCACCTATGGAACTGCGGGCTGGATGGGAGACCAGGAAATGCGTACCATACTGGAAGTGGCCAGCCCGAGTAAGGCCAGGGGCATCATACTGGGACAGAATGAGCGTGGGTCTGTTATCTGTCTTCCGGAGAACACCAGGCTCAACAAGCATATCGCCGTGTTTGGCGCCAGCGGTACCATGAAGTCACGCGGCGTGATCCGGCCAGCCATCTTCCAAAGCATCCGCCGTGGAGAATCTGTGGTCGTGTCCGACCCAAAATCCGAAATGTACGCCGACACGGTGGAATTATTCCGTAAGCACGGCTACACTGTCCGCGTCTATAACCTCCTTAAGCCGGAACTGAGCGACTCCTGGAACTGTATGTTCGACCTGGGCGGCGACACATTGATGGCCCAGGTACTCACGGATGTCATCATCTCCAATACCCGGGGCGGTGAAAAGGGAGACCATTTTTGGGACAACGGCGAATCCAACCTGCTCAAAAGTCTCATCCTCTATGTGGACCTGGACGCCAGCCGCAAACCGGAGGAGCGGAATCTGCCCGCGGTATATCAGATGCTGACCCAGAACTCAGAAAAGCAGCTCACCGCCCTTTTTGACCGCCTGCCCGTAAGCCATCCTGCGAAGGCACCCTACAGTCTGTTCAGCCAAGGCAGTGATACGGTGCGTGCGGGCATCATACTGGGTCTGGGAACCAGGCTTCAGGTACTTCAGAGCGAGGCGGTTCGTCAGATTACCAGGCACTCGGATATTGACTTAGCCGAGCCCGGCAAGAGCAAGTGCGCATATTTTATCATCTTGGACGACCAGAACTCCTCTCTGGAATTTCTGTCGTCCCTTTTCTTCGCTTTCTTGTTCATCAAACTGGTTCGATATGCTGACAGCACACCCGATCAGAAATGCAAAGTGCCTGTGAACATCATATTGGACGAGATGAACAACATCGGTATTATTCCGGACTTTGGCCGGCGGTTGAGCACCGTCCGGTCCCGGGCACTGCAGATCCTGATGGCCTGTCAGTCCCTGCCCCAGCTCCAGAACCGATATCCCAACAATCTTTGGGCGGAGCTGGTGGGCAACGCAGACACTCAGCTGATGCTGGGCTGTACTGACGATGTCTCAGCTGAGTACTTCAGCAGCCGCAGCGGCGACATGACTGTGGAGGTGAACTCCACTATGACTGTCCGGCAGAGCATTGCAGTTGCCCAGGTCATCCCACAGTACCGCTATACAGAAGGACTCGGCCGCCGCCGGTTGCTTACGCCGGATGAAGTGCTGCGCCTGCCCAATGACGAACTGCTGATTATCATTCGCGGGCAAAAGGTACTGCGCGCCAAGAAATTCGACTATACTGGCCATCCATATGCAAAGGACTGTGTAAAAGCCAGTATCCTGGACTACAAATCAAACCATAGCCCACCACCGATGCCGGAGATCATACAGGAGGCGCCAGTCGCCGCAGGCGAGGAAAAGCGGACAAAGCCCAAATCTCAAAAGCCGGCCGCATCAGGCACTGCAAAACCGCCGGCACCGGCTGACAGCAATCAAGATCCGCCTGAACCTGAGGAGACGGTACCACCCGGCGAAGCAGCGCCCCTCGCCGTCCCGCATCAGCAAGAGCAGCCCGCACCTGCAAAACAGGCCCGGCGCCCCAAGACACTCTATGAGAGTTCCCGGCCGCCGGTGGATTTTTAACCCTTATGATACATTTATTTTTGGCGAACAGCGTCCTTCCACCCGAAGGGCGCTTTATTCGTATATTAAACAATCTGAAGGAGGACTTTTATCATGGCACGCACGAAGAAAGATCTGAAGAATCAGGCCGCTGCTGAAGAGCAGATGGTCGGCGAAGGCACCGCGCTTGAGGGTGAGACCCTGCAGCAGAAGCCCGCCGGCGAGCAGGATGGCGTCCCTGTTGGCAGCCTGACTGACCTGGAGCTGGAACACACAGGCACGCTGAACCCGGACGCCCCCCAGACTGAGGCTGAGGCGGAGGAAATGGGGGAGGTGCCTCAGGAGCCCGCCCCCAAACCGGATCTGGGCGACGAAATCGGCATTCCTGGCACCCCACCCCCCCAGACTGACCCGCAATCTGGGCTGCACGCAGACGGTGAAGCCGGTGTTCCCCAGACTGAGACTGAACTGACCTCTGGCGGCCAGCCGCCTGAAGAGGAACCGGCCGCCGAAGGCATCGCTTTCGATGGAGCGGGAATCCCGAGGCCTGTGGCGCCGCCCTTCTATATGGTTCCGCCGGAGGCTGGTGCGCCTGCTGCGGAGGCTGCGGATGCCGGCCAGACCGGGGGGACAGACCTGGAAGACCCTGAAGCCGGGATGAAGCAGGCAGAGGATGCCCGTCCCAGACTGCGGATGCCCCGCCAGCGCGGTCCGCGGGTAGTGTCCATTGATGCCGAGCGCACAGTGGAAACCGAGAACGACAGGCTGCGCAACGATCTGCTGGATCTGGTGGAGTCCTTTAAGGGGAAGAAGATCCTCACCGGCACGATTCAGGGTGTGGAACGGTTGGCCAGTAACCCGGAGATATGCTACGCCGTCACCTACCATGGTGACTTCAAGATCATTATCCCGGTGCTGGACGCCATCGAGGAACCCGAGGACTACCGTGACCAGCCCAAGGGTGATGTGCTCCACTACCTGCTCAACAAGCGGTTGGGCGCTGAGGTGGATTATATCGTCAAGCGCATCGATCAGGAGGGCGGGGTCGTGGCGGCCAGCCGGCTGGAGGCGATGGCTCTGAAGCGCCGGGAGTACTATTTCCGCACGGATCGGGATGGCAACTATCAGATCTATGAGGGCATCCGCGCCGAGGCCCGGGTGGTGTCCGTCATCCGGGCGGGTATCTTTGTGGACCTGTTTGGCGCTGAGTGCTACATTCCTCTGCGGGAGCTGTCCTACCAGCGCTGGATGGACGCGGCCAGCCACTACCAGCCTGGTCAGCGTGTGCTGGTGAAGGTACTGGAGGTGGACCGCTCCGACCGCAACCGGCCCCGCGTGACCGCCTCTGTCAAGCAGGCCAGCGAGAACCCCTATGAGAAGGCGCTCAAGAAATATGCGGTGGGCAACCGCTACGTGGGAACCGTCAGCATGGTGGATCTCAGCGGTGTGTTCGTGTCCCTGGATGGCGGCATCGACTGCCTGTGTACCCACCCCAAGCGCGGCCGCCCGCCCCGCGGCGCCCGTGTCACCGTCCGCATCCTGGGCATCAACAACGAAACGAACCGCATCTGGGGCGTCATCACCCATATGTCCACCACCCGATAACGAAGCAATGGACATATCCGGGCAGTATCCCACAATAAATGCCGGAGGGCCGCCATGCACGGCGGCCCTCCACACATTTCTAAATCCATTTAGGCTATTGCAGATTGGAGCTGATGTTTTTATGAGAAAAACGAAGAAGCGGACATACCGGCGCTGGACTGCTTTTCTGCTTGCAGCCGTCCTCTCGCTGGCCTTGGCTCCTGCCGCATTGGCGGATACCGGCGATACCACCCCGAAGATAACCCAGCAGCCCGACCAACTGGTGCTGCAGCTGGGCGTGCGCTGGGCCGGTGTGGAGTTTGAACTCCGAACAGACGCCGGGGTGTTCCCCGTCCCCGTTGTGGTGGATGAAAGCGGCGTGCTGCGGATGGATCTGGGCGGAAGCACCACCTATACGCTGAGCTGCATTGATTCCACTGTCCCCATACCCGGCCCGGTGGCGGGTGAAACGCCCGGCAATGAGACAACACCCCCTGAAGAAGACGTATCCGTACAGGCACCGCCTCAGACATCTGTGCCGGAGCCTGCCCCCGCCCCGGCGCCCAGCCAGCAGAATATCCCTCTTGCCCCATTAATGGTTTTTCTGGTCGGACTCGCAGCGGTAGGCGGCGGGATGATTGCCTATTGGGTGCTGAAACGCCAGCAGGCGGAAGCCTACGATGAATGGGAGGATGACGAGGCGGAATAACCGCCATTTCCCTCCGAGGAGTATCCTATCGTGTCAGATTAAGAGAGCATTTGCCTTCACCTCAGAGGTATTATAACAAATAAAATGTTAGTGTTTAATATTTTTGTTATGATTAAATTCGGCAATATTCTGCGCCCATTCCGTCTGCTATACTGACTCTGGATTTCCCATACTGACTTTGGACAAAAAGTGTGAATTATCTGTGTATTTTTTGATTTGTAGTTGACTTTTGCGGGAAAATATGTTAAACTCAACTCATAGCAAGACGCTGCGCTCAGGCTTTCGATACGCCGGAACACTCCGGCGTCAGACCCATTAAAATGGATGGGGAATCGTTACGGATCTGTGTGCAATGACAGCTCCACACGGCGCAGGTCTTGTTTTAACAATATGTAGCCGAGAGGTTGCTGAAATACAGTACAGAGTCAATGGCTGGATGAGACACCACTATTCCAGCGCTTGATTCTGTGCTGTCTTTTTTAGCGGCCCCTCGGCTTTTTGTTTTCTTAGCAAAAAGAAACCGGGTCCCGGAAGAAACTGACCAAGGAGGATTTGACAGTGAAGAAGGGCAAAAAAACAACCTTACCCGCAGCGGGATGCAAACTGTACTGCCACTGCGGCCGCCCGGCGGTTCTGCGTGACGCAAAAGAGGTGTGCAAAACTCGCCGGGAGGATGAAAAGGCATATGTCTGTTCCGGATATCCCGCCTGCGACTCTTTCGTATTGGCACATCCCAGTACGCTGGAGCCCATGGGCAGCCTGGCGGGGCCGGAACTGCGGCGGCTCAGGTTCGAGGCCCACAGGCAGTTCGACCAGCTCCATCAGACAGGGATCATGACAAAGCGGCAGGCCTATGTGTGGCTTGCCCAGATCGTACACGCGCCCATGTCCCACGCCCATATCGGGCATCTAGGCGAGTACTTCTGCAAAGAAGTGATCCGGGAGAGCAAGGAGCTGCTGAAGAAAATCGAAGTCCCGGGCAGAGGGGCACATAAAAGCAAAGGAGGTATCCAGAATGTTGGCGCTTACACCGCAAGAACAGGCGCGAGTTGAGGAGAACATGGGGCTGGTGGGAATGGTGCTCAGGGACTATGTCCATACACCCCCGCCCGGCAGCGTTTATACCGAGGAGGATCTTTATCAGATTGGCTGCATTGGACTATGCAAGGCGGTGCAGACGGATAAGGCTGGGCACAGCGCCGCATTCTCCACATACGCCAGCCGGTTGATCCGGAACGAGATCTATGATGCCCTGGAGTACTCCACCCGCTACAGCCGGGAACAGGCAACAGACCCTGATGATCTGCCCCATATACGGCTGGAGGATGAATTTGAGCAGCACATGCTGTGTGGTGCCCTGTTCGATCAGCTTGACCGGGCGGAGGCTACGGCGACAGGGACGGTGGCCAAGGGCATTCAGGCAATCCGCCTGCTGGCCCAGGGCTATACCAACCGGGAAATTGGCGAGCAGTTCCATGCTCCGGCCAATCATGTGACCGCCTGGGTGGCGAAAGCAAGAAAATACCTCGCTGCGATGACAGCATAGAAATATGATACTGGGAGGAATTACTGTGGCAAAACAAAATTTGACCGTCCCCTTTCCGCGCAATCTTCTCTGTGACGTTTTTGGGGAAGAGACAGCTTTAAAAGAGCTGCCGCCGGGCATTGACGAAGGCCTTGAGTATGTGCTGGAAAATATGATGCCTGAGCGGGATGCCTTTATCCTGATCCTGCG
>JAETOP010000145.1 GCA_021771675.1 Oscillospiraceae bacterium
ACTTCAACTGCGCTGATAATAATTCTATCAATCAGCCGATTCAAGATTGCTTCGTCCAACTCCGTAATGGACGCATATTCCCGGATTTCTCCGATGAACCGCCGCACATCGCTGTCCGCATTGCTGGCGATACGCAATTCATCTGTGATCGCCTGCATCCGGGCTTTGTTGTCCGTCTGTTCCTGTTCCAGAGTTTCCGTCATGCGGAGAAACCGCTGCTCGGTCAGGATGCCCTTTGCCTTGTCAGCGTACAGATTCATGAACATATCGTCAATCTCCTGGTTGCGCTTCGCAAGAGCGTCCTGCTCCTTTTTCAAGCTGGTTTCATCAATGGAATACCGCTGTTCCAGCCGGTGGGTCAGTCGGTCATAGAACGCTTCTGCATCCTGCAAGGCCATCTTGCCATGCGCTATAATGTCCGACAGCACAAGGTTATAGAGGTCACGGGCTTCGATCTTATGACTGGTGCAGGCGTTCTTTCCCAGGCGGTTGTAGGTCTGGCAGATGTAATAAGCCTTATCAATCGGTTCACGCATTTCTCCGGTAAAGCGATTCTTTCCAGTCCGGCCTACCTTCTCATAGCGTACCTGCATAGATTTCCCACAGGTAGCGCAGTAAACAAGGCCGTGAAACAGATTGTAAAACGGGCATCTGTTTTCTCCTGAGATAGTCGGGCGGCGGTCGATCAGCTTTTGCACTCTGTCCCACTGCTCCCGGCTGACAATGGCCTCATGACAGTTCTCAATGATCTCCCATTCATCACGGGGGACGAAATTGTAGGTGTTAGAGCGGATGGCCTTTTGATGGCATTTACAGACTACATGATCGCCTTTGTAGACCGGATTGCGGAGCATTTTACTGATTACAGAGTTGCCCCAGGAATAATAGCGCACATCGGATTCTATCGGCCCTTTGACACGGGTAATGGGAATCTTGTGTTCCAGCAGATACTTGGCAATCCGCATCATGCCGTATCCGTTCGATGCCAGATCAAAGACCAGCTTGACCGTGGGCGCGGTTTCCGGGTCGATAATCAGGTGGCCGTGGTCGTTGGGGTCACGCATAAGGCCGTAAGGGGTTGGGCCTCCTACAAATTTTCCCTGTCGGGAGCGAACCATCCAGCCCGCTTGTACTTTCTTGGAAATGTCCCGGCTATAAAGGTCGTTTAGGATATTTTTGAACGGGGTAATATCCATTTCCTGCCGGTTTACGCTGTCTACACCGTCAGTGATCGCAATATAGCGGACGTTGTGCCGGGGGAAGAAAACCTCAATATAGCTGCCAGCTTCGATGTAGTTCCGGCCCAGGCGTGAGAGGTCTTTCGTGATTACGCAGTTAACCTTGCCAGCCTCAATGTCGGCAATCATCCTCTGGAAAGAGGGCCGGTTGAAATTACGGCCTGTGTAACCGTCATCAACATAAAATTCGTAGTCCAGCAGGCCATTTTTCTCAGCAAAGTCACGAAGCAGGGCCTTTTGATTGCTGATGCTCATACTCTCGTTTTCCCGCCCGTCCTCAATGGAGAGGCGGCAGTATAGAGCGGTGACAGAGGGGGTAAGTTTATTCTTCCTGTTCATTAGTGATCTCCTTAATGAACAGGGACACGATATAATTATGATACCATCTTTCGCCAAAATTTTCAACAGGCATTTTTATCGCTCTCCCTCTTTTCCAGCCAGGATTCAAACTGCCCGCAAGCCTGGGATTCAATGGCTTGCTCAAAAGCGGCCCTCATGCTCTGACTGCCGCTATATTCACGGGTCACGATGAATCGAGGCTTGTCCTGGCGTCTGGTCTTGGGTGCAGCGGATTTATCCTGTTGCGTTTTTCTCATAGGCAACTCCTTTCAGTCCATCAGATTTTTCAGCCGTGCCAGTTTGTCCTGCGCCGTAGCCTTTCGGAAATTCTCACCAGAGAAGCGAATGGGGGCGCACATTTCCAGCAGACGGTCATAGATACGGGCATGAGCGGTGTCCTGGGGATGCTGCAAATCATGGAGCGGAATATTGGTGGTGACAATCAGCGGCTTCTTACTGCGATACCGGCTGTCGATTACGTTGTAGACCTGCTCCAATCCGTACTCCGTCCCGCGTTCCATGCCGAAATCATCAATGATAAGCAGCAGGGCGCGGCAAAGTTGGGATATGTACTCGTTGCGGCCCTCAAAACTGGCGGTCAGGTCATTCAAGATCAATGCGAAGTTCGTCATGCGGACGGTAATCTCGCGCTCCATCAGCGCATTTGCGACACATCCCGCGAAGTAGCTTTTCCCGGTGCCAACGCCGCCCCACAACAGGTAGCCGATGTTCTCCGCCAGCATGGTATCCCAATGCTCGACATAGAAATGGGCGTGTTTCATCTGCGGGCATTTGCCGTTATCGTTGGCGAATGTCCAGCCCCGCATGGCCGGATCAGTGAAACCCCGGCGTTTCAAGTCCGCCACAACTTGACGGTGACGGTGATCCTCCTGCTCCGCTGCCTCCCGGTCAAGCCGTTCCTGCTCACACTGGCAGGGGCAGGGGAGCAGCCGCCCCTCCAGCGGCGGTGCGTCCATGCGAAACTGCTTTGGAGTGTGGCACTTTCCGCAGTACAGAAGCCCATCCTCGCCGGTGTAGTCTCCCGGTTCCAGCCGGGTCACGCTCATGCGTTTTACGATATTCTCAAAATCATTCATAGGCTCTCGCCCTCCTTGTATGTGTAGTCTGGTATGCTCTTGCCCTTGCGCCGATCCTCCGCCGCCCAGCGACGAATGGTGGCAGCATGGTTCTGATAGGTCTTGCCCGTGGAGGCTATGTACTCGGACAGCTTCTCCACATACTGCTGCCAAAGGTCAGGGAGTTCCGCTTGCAGTTCGGCTATCTCCGTATCCGAAAGAAAAATATTCTGATAGCGGCCTCGCGCGGGCGCGCGTGTACTCTCTCCCTTTAGGTGGTTTATACTCAGGTTGTTATTACTCAGGTGGTTAGGGGAAAGTTTTCTGTCCATCATAGAGACAGTTTTCTTTCCGTCAGAAGGACAATTTTCTTTCCCTATGACGGACAGCTTTTTATCCGTCAGTCGGACAATATCCTGTCCATCAGGTATCTTCACATAGATGCGATTCGGTGCGGAAAAGCCCCGCCTCTGCCGCTCAATCAGGCCAGCAGTTTCCAACTCCGCCAGGGCGTTCTTGACGGTCATGGGGCTACGGTCGATGGCGTTGGCAATTCCCTCAATGGGGAATACCAAGTATAACCTGCCGCCCTCGTCCGTCCATCCGTTAGCCTGGGAGAGCGTTGCCCTGTCCAGCAGAACCATGTAAACCAACTTTGCAGCTTGTGCCATATCCGCTTCCAACAGAAACCGAGGATAGGGCAGGTATGGCGGCAGCTTGGTATCTTTTGTCATGTAGTCAGCAATATGGGTGTCACCTCCCCGCCGTTGCGGGCCTTTAGAGGGCCTTCCGGGGTGCTGGATAGGGAATGTATCAGGCCCTTATTGAGCCGTTCCCGGAAAGCCTTGAAAAATCAGGACTTTTTAGGCCCTAAAGCGTGACAGTTCTGCCTTTGTTTCCGCTTGCGCTCCGTGGCCCTTGTCCGCTTCATGCGAACGGCACATTCCGGGCAGTATTTCGCCCGGTTAGATTTCGGAAGATAGTAACCTCCGCAGAGGACGCATTTCTTCCTGTCCGCCCGATGGAGCAGGGCAGCGCACAGGCCAGTGTCCAGCGGCAGGACGGCGGCGCGAAACCAACGGCATACCAGCGAATATGTGATGCTCTGCGGGCAGATACATTCCTCGCCGTTATCCAGGAGCAGACAATTCCCGCAATCATAGTTACAGCAGCTATGTACCAGCCTCCGGGCCGTCCGATACTGCTGGTAGTTCATGTGAACGATCACGGCGCGTCCTCTCCTGCGGGTAACTTGACGTAGGTGTGATAGGGCTGGGTGGGGCAGCGGCTGATCCAACGGCGCTTCACCAGACCAGCGGCCTCCAACTCCGCCAGGGCATGGCCTACGGTGGAAGGGGTGCGGTCAATTAGCTTGGCGATCTCCGGGTTGATGAATGTCAGATACCGCCGCCCATGCTTGTCCACGCTGGCCTCGCCGTTCAGCACCATATCCAGCAGGATGCAGTAGACCTCTTTCGTAATCAGCCGCAAGTCCATCCCCAGCAGAAACCGGGGATAAACCAGGTGAGGCGGCAGGGCCGGGGTATCGGTAATGTAATCAGTTTTCATGGTCATGCTCTCCTTGCATTTCGTCTTTGATGTGATTTACCTTTTTGGAAAATGCCCGAATAACGTCCGTAACCGCCACGGCGCTGTTCCAAAGTTCGTTGCTCTGAACGTAGGACATACGGGCAAAGGTTTCCGCTTGACGGTCAAAGGTGGTCATGCCGGAAATGAAGCGTTGAGCATGAGCCTTAAACTCCTTCAGCAGAGATTCCAGATCGGCGGTGTCCAGCTTCGGCTTAGCGGGCGGCGCTATGGTCAGAACGGCAGCGGCTTCTTCCTGCTGGTCGGGAGGCAGACGGGAGATTTTCAAAGCGGCATCGCGGCTGATTTTATCATCAGCATTCCGGATGATCTTCTTGGCCTCCGGGGTCAGATTGGCGGCAGTCTGGACAAGCCGCTCCACGGTGCGTTTGCTGACGCCCAGCTTATCAGCGGTATCTTCGGAAAAGGGCTTTGCTCCTAAAACCGTCAAATTGTCGTTTTTAGCTGTCTGCCCGTTGCGCTGGCCTTGGCGTGTCTCCGGGTGGATGGCCTCATAGAGTTCCTTCCGGCGCAGAAGCAGATCGCCCAGCTCCCGATGGGAGAGGCCAGCCCTGACAAAGTTTTCGTCAATCTCGGCCAACTCCGCTTGCAGGCCGTCCGCGTCACTGACGGTACACTCGATTTCCGTCCAGCCCAACAGCTTCACAGCCTCCATGCGATGCAATCCGGCAATAAGCGTGTTATCCTGAGTGACGGTGATGGGATTCATCAGGCCCACGGCGGCGATACTCCGGGCGAGTTCTTCCACGTTCCTCTGCTGGGTGTCGCGCCGTCCCGGATTGATTTTGATTTCGCTGATTTTTATTTGCATGGTGATTGCCCTCAATGCGAAAATGTAGCTATAATCCGGTTGAGCATTTCCAGGTCGGGGCCGTCCAGCGATTCCCCCAGCCTGTTCAAAAACGCAATCTCCGCTGAGTTCAGCGCCCTGCGGTCAAGATGGAACCAGTCGGCCACTCTGACACCACCGTAATTGCCCCGTACTGTCTCAATCGGATAGGAACAGGTCAGCACCACAATGTCACGGCGAATTGTCCCGGTGCTGACGTGAAACTCATGCGCTAAATTGCCGTAAGTATCATGCCGCCGGAGACACAAAGCCTCTAAAATCTTCTGGCGGCGTTCCCATGGGGTCATATCCATAATGCAAAAATCCTTTCTGAAAAATTGATGGTTTATCGTTCGTTTTCCTGCTGCTGGTGCTGTCCTTCACGGGCCAGACGTTCAGCGGCCTTGCGGAGTGATTCAACGGCTTTAATTTCATCCCGCATATCGCGCATTTTCTGATAATCTGCGTCCTTCTGCATGGTCAGCTTCGTGGCCTCGGCCCGCCACGCCTTGGGCGTGATCGCCTCGCTGGATTCTTTCAGCGATTTCAGAAAACTGGCGGCAGCGTCAAAGGCGGCTAACTCTGCTTTATGCTCCTGCTGGTACTTCTCGCGTTTGCCCGGCTTCACCTTGTCCAGCCCTTGGCGGATGGGCTTGTACTTCTGGTACTGCTCCCACATTTCCAGCCGTTCATCCAGGACAGCAAGACGGCGTTCCGCCTTGACAATCTGACCACGGAGATCGTAATAATTTTTGTTCATGGCAGTAACCTTTTCATAAAGCTGCTCCATAGATGTGATGCCATTTCCCTGCAAAAACGCCAGCAGCTTCGCGTTCTCTTGGAGTGCCTTAATCTTTCCGGTGCGGGAACGAGCTTTCTCGCTGTTGACCTGGGCCTGAGCCTCATAAAGCCGGGCCACAAGACTGCCGCCGCCCTGGGCTGGCGTAGCCTCTGACTGCTCCTTCGTCCAGTTGTAAATCCGGGTGATGCGGGCTTTGATCTCCTTCAGTAATTTGTTGTCAGCGGTGATTTGCCGGTTGACGTTTCCTTTCTCCGTCTGGATGCCCCGCCGCTCCATCTGTGAGGCGGCAACGCCCATGTGGATGGTGGGGATTTTCTCAACGCCCTGCCGCTCATAGCTGCGGTGATCTATGCGCTCCGGTCGGCCCGCCGCCTCCAACGCCCGGTTAGCATAAGCGGCCCATGCCGCCCGCCACTTCTCGGCGTTTTCCCGATTATTCCAATCGGTGGTGTCCTCCCGGTGATTCTTCCAACCGCCCTTGCCGTCCGGGATGTGGTTGCCCTGGCTGTCCAGGTCATAAACTTTCCGGCACTTCGGCCCCCAGCGTCCGTCTGGTTTCAGCGGTCGAATGGTCAGCATGATATGGGCGTGGGGATTGCCGTCACCCTTGTCATGGAGCGCAAAATCGGCGCACATCCCAGCAGCTACAAAATTGTCCTGCACATAGGAACGGACAAGGGCTAACTGCTCCGTTCTGGACAACTCCACGGGAAGGGCAACTTCTATCTCGCGGGCAAGCTGGGCGTCGCTGGCCTTCTCAATCTGCTCCACAGAGTTCCAGAGGGTGGAGCGGTCGGAAAACTCTGGCGGGGCATGGGCGGGCAGCATAATTTCAGTATGGACAACACCGGACTTGTGCGTGTAGTCATGGGTGCGCCCGTCCCACTCGTTTGTCAGCCGCTCGCCGCTCCGGTAGGCGGCAGCGGCAACAGCCGAACGGCCCACGCTCCGCTTGATGATTTGGATGGGACAGTGAAAGATTGCTATATGATCGGCCTCCTTTCAGTGAGGGGATAACAGGCCAGCGGAAACGGAACAGACGCAAAGCGGATGTTTCGTTTCTGCTGGCGTACAAGGGGTTTGGGGAAGGTACTTCCCCATCGCGTCCGCAAGGACGCAACAGCCCCCGGCAGGGCGCACGGCACCGGAACGGTGTATAAGTGCGCCGTT
>JAETOP010000146.1 GCA_021771675.1 Oscillospiraceae bacterium
CCTGCAAGCGGCGGTGGTCGTCCTCCAACGCCAGATAGAGGACAGTCCCCTTGTGGACAGGGTAGCCCCACAGGGGGAGGCCCATGCTGACATGGTAGGCAAGCTGGGCCATCAGGAACGACTTGCCCACCTTGGGCGCTCCCGCAAAGAGGTACGTCCCAGGGTAGAGCAGACCGTCTATTACGGGCGGTCTGCTCTGGTAGATGTTCTGGTAAAGGTCGTTCATGGAAACTGTGTGGAGGTAGGCTGGGTCGTTCATGCGCCGCATATCCCGGAGCATTTCCTCTAAATCTTTCTCTTGGGGGTTGTTTTCAGCCGTTTCCTCTGCTATACTTTGGGTAGTTGTTTGAGAATTGGGCTGTTCCCCGTCTGCGCCAACAGACGGAACCGGGACAGTCCTTTTCGTTTCTCTGGAATCCATCAATCTATCAATCCTCCTTCATGCCGCCCAGCGTCACTGAGATAAGGTCAATGGTGGCGAGAAGTTCATCCCCCACGTCGCCCCCGGCCTCAATGCGCCGCAGTTCCCCCAGGACGGCGGCGAGTTGGTCACGCAGGGCCTTGTAGACCCTGGGATTGCCCTGCACCACCACGGCCCGGTCTAAGAGCCGCCGGGTGATGTAGTCCTGCTTCGTCAGGCCAGAGAGCCGCACAGCGGCGTCAATCTGCTTGTTTTCCTCCGGGGATACCCGGAAGGCCACGGTCTTGTTCCTCCAGCGGTTGTGAGTGTCCAAATTCTTAGCTGACATTACGCTCCCATCCTTTCAAAGTCCAATTTGTCTGCCATTTCCGTCTGCTTGGACGGAAACAGGTGGGCATAGCGATAGGTGATCTCGATACTCTCATGCCCCACACGGTCAGCAATCGCCACAGCGGAGAAGCCCATGTCAATCAGAAGTGAGATGTGCGAATGCCGGAGGTCGTGGATTCTGATACGCTTGACCCCTGCCGACTTCGCCCCTCTGTCCATCTCATGGTGGAGATAGCTTTTCGTGATGGTGAAAATGCGCTCCTTCTTCTTGATACCGTAGAGCATCCCCAGGTAATCCTTCATCTCGTCACAGAGGAAGTTGGGCATTTTAATGGTGCGGTTGCTTTTCTTCGTCTTTGGCGTGGTAATGACGTCCTTGCCGTGGAGCCGCTGATAGGACTTGCTGATTTTCACCGTCCCGGCCTCAAAGTCAAAGTCTGCCGGGGTCAGGGCCAGCAGTTCCCCCTCCCGAATACCACACCAGTAGAGCATTTCAAAGGCGTAGTAGGAAACGGGCTTGTCCATCATGGCATCTGCAAACTTCTGGTACTCCGCTTTCGTCCAGAACAGCATTTCCTTCCGTTCCTCTGACCCCATGTTCCCAGCCTTGGCGGCGGGATTGGAGCGCAGCTCATAGAAGCGGACAGCGTGATTGAAGATGGCGCTAAGCTGGTTGTGCAGGGTTTTGAGGTAGGTAGCCGAGTAGGGCTTGCGCTTCTCGTCCCGGTAGGCCAGCAACTCGTTCTGCCATGCGATCACGTCCTTGGTGGTGATCTCGCTAATCTTCCGCTTGCCAAAGTAGGGCAGAATTTTCTTCTGGATGATGTTCTCCTTGGTCAGCCAGGTGTTCTCCTTGAGCCGGGGTTTCATATCCTTGGTGTAAAGCTCGGTAAAGGCTTCAAAGGTCATATCCAGGTCGCCGGAGGTCTGCATCTGGAAACTGCGCTCCCACTCCTGGGCCTCCCGTTTGGTGGCAAAGCCACGCTTGCACTTCTGTTTGCGCTCCCCCGTCCAGTCCTGATACCGCACCATGACGTACCATGTTCCTCTTGCTTCGTCCTTAAAGACTGGCATTTAGTTCCCTTCCTTTCTGGCCCCGTAGAGCCGTTCGTTGAAATACTGGCGGTTGACCCGCCCTGCGATGGTGATGAAGCCCTTGTCCTTCAATTCTTCGTTGAGCTGCCGGATGAGTTTATAGGCGTAGGGCTTCGATACACCCAGCTCGTCCGCAACTTCTTCCGCCCGGATGAATCTGTTCTCCATATGGATTCCTCCTTTCTTTTGATTTAACGCTATTTGCTTAACGTAGTCCTATTATACTAACTCTATTCCGTTATGTCAAGACCTTCCAACGAGAAAATATAAACAAATTTATTTATTTTTCTCTTGACTGGTCTAAACATATCTGTTATACTTCAAGTGTCCCCATTACATAGATTGGAGTTGGCAGTTATGGCGATTGGTGAACGTATTCGTTTCTTCCGCAACATGAAGGGCATCACACAGAAGTATCTTGGCATGGTGGTGGGTTTCCCGGAACGCTCCGCCGATGTGCGTATGGCACAGTATGAAACCGGGAGCCGCACCCCCAAGGCCGACCTGACAAAGACCCTGGCTGACTTCTTTGATATTTCCCCTGATGCCCTGACCGTCCCTGACATAGATACCGACATCGGCCTGATGCACACCCTCTTTGCTTTGGAGGATATTCGGGGGCTGACTATTGGGGAGATTGACGGCGAGGTTTGTCTGCGTCTGGACAAATCCAAAGGCAAGACCTATGCCAATATGCTTGATATGCTGTCCGCCTGGGCGGAGCAGGCCAAGAAGCTGGAGGCCGGGGAGATCACCAGGGAGGACTATGACCGCTGGCGGTACAACTACCCCAAGTACGACACCACCCTGCGGTGGGCAAAAGTTCCCTCACAGGAATTGAGTGATTTCCTGGTGGATGCACTCAAAGATAGCCCCGATACTGATGAATAGACAGCAAAAGCCCTTACCGACGTTGCCATCGGTAAGGGCTTTCTAATATGGTTGTCCTCACTTATAAGCCGCAAAAGAACATTCTTTACCCGCAATCCACTGGGGATACAGAATGATACGGCCTATGGGGAGCGTTATCAAATCGTTATCAAAAGAGAGATATAAAACCGCAAAATCGTTGTGCCGCAACGGGTTCGGAGTTTCAAAAACTCACTCCCACTCGATTGTTCCTGTGGGCTTGGGGGTGAGATCGTACAGGACACGGTTGATGCCCTTGACTTCGGTGGTGATGCGGCTGACGATGCGGTTCAGGAGCTCATAGGGGATGGGCTCGATGGTGGCGGTCATGGCGTCGGTGGTATTCACCGCGCGGATGATGGCGCACCACTCGTCCACCCGCTTGCCGTCCTTGATGCCCACGCTCTTCAGGTCGGGGATGGCAGTGAAATACTGCCAGACCTTGCCCGCCAGGCCGCTCTTGGCAAACTCCTCCCGCAAAATGGCGTCGGATTCCCGGACGGCCTCCAGACGATCACGGGTGATGGCTCCGGTGCAGCGGACACCCAGTCCGGGGCCGGGGAAGGGCTGGCGGTAGACCATGCCGTCTGGCAGGCCCAGCTGCTTACCCACCACACGAACCTCGTCCTTGAACAGAATCTTCACCGGCTCCACCAGCTGGAACTTCATATCCTCGGGCAGGCCGCCGGCATTGTGATGAGCCTTGATGCCCTTTTCACTCTCCAGGATGTCGGGCCAGATGGTTCCCTGGGCCAGGAAATCGATGCCGTCCAGCTTCCGGGCTTCCTCGGCAAACACTTCGATGAATTCGCCGCCGATGATCTTGCGCTTCTTCTCCGGCTCGCTGACGCCGGCCAGCTTGTCCAGGAAGCGGTCGGTGGCATCCACGTAAACAAGATTGGCGTTCATCTGGTTGCGGAACACCTCAATCACCTGCTCCGGCTCGCCCTTGCGGAGCAGACCGTGGTTGACGTGGACGCAGACCAGCTGCTTCCCCACTGCCTTGATCAGCAGCGCCGCCACCACGGAGGAGTCCACGCCGCCGGACAGGGCAAGCAGCACCTTCTTGTCGCCAATCTGGGCCCGCAGGTCTGCAACCTGCTGGTCGATGAATGCCTGAGCCAGCGCAGGGGTGGTAATGCGCTCCATGTTTTCGGGACGTCTGTCCATTGTTTGATAACCTCCAAAAAAGATTTTCCCTGAGTATATCACAAATGTCGAATTTTGGGAAGTGGTTTTTTTAAGGCAACACCGCATAATGGGACAAGAGCTTTCGGCGAGGGATTTTGCTCCAGCTGAAAGTTTGAAAAGTGCGGGAATACTTTGTGTATTTCCCACCTTTCAAACTGCACAGATGGGGCAAAAGATCCACCGAAAGCCGAAGCTCCCATTGTGCGGTGTTCTCTTAATTCAATCATATCCCATATGGATCGTAGTGTTCAGCCTTTGACTGGAACTCACACAACTTATATATTTTCATATCATCATCAAAATCTGCGATTGTGACACCGTCAAAGCCATCAACCACGCCATCATAGTCACACTTAAAATACCATTCAGCAATCAGCGTCTGATTTTGTTCAAATGTACGCTTAATTGTCCATTCCAACACTTGTCCCCGGTTATTCCAGTCTTCAAACCACTTCAGAATTTGCGATAAGCCATGATATTCAGGGCCATAGCATTCGCTGTACAAAGCATTTTCGGAAAAAATCTGCTTCACGCTCTGAATATCCTTATTGATCCATGCCTGAAAATATTTCTTAATAATATCTGCCTTCATGCCTTACCTCCCATTTCCAGCTTTTATTGCAAACAATACTTCTCAGCCTCGTTTGCCGCAATCCACTCCGTTTCAAAACGATTGCATATGACAAAGGAGCCCGGTTATAGGCTCCTTTTGCTGGTTCAAAAATCAGGCCATTTCCAAGGTCAGCTTCTTGCCGCCCAGGATGTGGAAATGCAGGTGGGGAACGGTCTGCCCGGCGTCTTCGCCGCAGTTGGAGACCACCCGGTAGCCTCCTGTCAGGCCCTCGGCGGCGGCAATTTTCGGGATCACCTCAAAAATGTGGGCCACCAGGGCGCTGTTTTCCTCTGTCACACCGTTGCAGCCGGGGATGTGGGTTTTGGGAATCACCAGGATGTGGGTGGGCGCCTGGGGCGCAATGTCCCGGAAGGCGAAGACCAGGTCGTCTTCATAGACCTTGGCAGAGGGGATTTCTCCTCTGATGATTTTGCAGAAAAGGCAGTCATCCATTTTATTTTCCTCCTCATGTAATTTTACAGTCCAAAAACGTTCAGGCCCACCATGCTCACCGTGGTCATAATCACCGCCGCCAGCACCACACCGGCGGAGACGGAAATGGCGGTCTCCTTCACGCCCATGTTCAAAAAGCTGGCGCCCAGCGTACCGGTCCAGGCGCCGGTGCCGGGAATGGGCACGCCCACAAACAGCGTCAGCGCGGCCATCAGCCCGAATTTCCCCGCCTTGCCGGAGAGCTTGGCCCCGGCCTTCTCCCCCTTGTCACGGAAGAACCGGCAGACGCCGCCAATGAAGCGCTTGTTCACGCCCCAGAGCAGAAACTTCCGGGCAAAGAAGTAAATCACCGGCACGGGAATCAGATTGCCCACCGCGCAGACCACAATGGCGTGGGTCGGCTCAATGCCCATGCCAACGGCAATGGGGATGGCGCCGCGAAGCTCAATTAATGGAACCATGGAAACAAAGAAAACCGCAAGATAACGAAGAAGCATCGGTGGCCCCCCAAGGAAAATTACTGATTTCCTCGATTGTATCACAGGTTTTGTATTTTTTCAACAAAAAAGTCGGAGCAAATTTTAACATTTCATTAAGAATCTGCTCCGACTTTATTAACTTAGGCAGGGACAGCTTCCTTGACAATGACGTAGCCGTCCACCAGGTTTGCTTTTTCCAGCGTGCCCTCAATGGACATCTGGCGCTCCATCAGGTCGGTAAGAATCACCATACCGTCATGGCACTCGATGGTCATGACATTTTTCATCAGCACGGTCTCAGGGGCCATACTGTTCTTATAAACAGTAGAAAGACACATTTTCCCTATCCTTTCAAGCTGGACAGCACCACAGTCAGACGCATGTTGCCCTTTTCAAAATCGGAGACGGCGGCCATCACCTGCTCGTAGGCGGTGTGGTTTCCAGCCTGGTCCAGCTGTACGGCCAGATCGGCCAGCTCCCGGGCGTGGGCGGCGTTGTGACCCACCATATACTGCATCAGGGCCATCAGCTCCTCCATGGGGGTGTGCTCGCAGGGGGTGGCGCAGCCGTCGCAGCTATGGGAACACTCATGATCGTGGTCATGGGGGATGCCCATGGCGTGAAGCTCCTCGTGGGTATGGGTATGCTCATGGTCGTGGGTATGCTCATGGGTATGGGTGTGGGAATGAACGGTGCCGTCGGCATGGGTATGCTCATGAGCATGCTCGTGCTCATGGACACCGCCGGCGACGTGATCGTGATCCAGGTGCATAATTAAGGCTCCTTTGTTTTTTTCTTATTATAGCCCCATTTCACCAATCTGTCAAAGAATTTATTTTTCCCAAAATATCCCCCTCCGGGGCTTGCGAAAAAGGGGATTTCGGGGTATAATAACCTGGTATTTTATCAGGAGGTGGCCGGAATGGATAAACCGGATGCTGAGCTTCATGCCCATTGCAACGACCAGGATCATGCCTATCTTCATGCCCACGGGATACCCCATTCCCACGGTCATGTTCATGAAAATCAGAAAGCCGTGGTCAACCGGCTCTCCCGGGCCATCGGGCATCTGGAAAAGGTGCGCCGGATGGTGGAGGACGGTGAGGACTGCTCCGAGGTGCTGATTCAGCTGGCCGCCGTCCGCTCCGCTCTGGACAGCACCGGCAAGGTCATTCTCAAAGATCACATGCGCCACTGCATGGTGGATGCCGTGGCCGCCGGAGATCAGGAGGCCATCGACGATCTTTGCCAGGCCATCGACAAATTCATGAAATAGGGATACCCTGCTTCGCAACAGAAGCAGGGTATTGCTTTGTAATTATCAGGCCAAATTCGCAAATTGGTGTTTGGCGAGTTGATCCGGCGCACCCTCTGTTTGATCGTAGGGGAGGCTATCAGCCTCCCGCCAGGTGAAATACCTGAGTGTTCCGTTGAATGGTAGGAGCTGCTGGCTTTTGAGAAAGGCCCCTCTGTGTAAGGGGTAAGCGAAGCGCAGT
>JAETOP010000147.1 GCA_021771675.1 Oscillospiraceae bacterium
GATGTGCCATAATACCTTGTGACGAGTTCAGTTGCCCACAAAAATTCACGAACAGGGACACGATCAACTGGACTTTTCGTGGAAAGAATAGGACAATAGGACTTGAACACAAGGAGGTTCATTATGGCGGAATTAACCTATACGAGAGTAGGCGACTACTATATCCCCGATTTGATACTTGACGAAGAACCGGAGCAGGATGTATTCTATGGCAAGTACGGTGATCTTCGGCGCGACTACCTCCGGGAGCATAAGCCCAAACTGTGGATGGTGCTGGTGAACAGCGGCAAGTTGGCCGACCACTTGAAGGGTGTCGAGCAGATGGCGGAGCAGCGCATGGACACGCTCCTGCCGCAGTTGATGAAAGCCGCTGGTGTGACCGAGGAATTGAAAGCCCGTGACCAGATGGCGTGGGTAGGGCTGGTCAATAACTGCCGGGCACGGGCCGATGAGATCATCCTGGCCGATTTGGTCTATGTTTGAGGGGGCGGTCTGATGCTGACTTTTGAGAAAGTCTTTTCAGTGTTTGAATCGTTCCTCGCCGAAAATGGAATATATGAGGCCGTTCAAACCTCCCATGGCCATACAATACTGGAATGGGATTCATGTTCCCAGGAGTGGATCAGCGTGAAGCTGTGCGCTACGCCAGGAGAACTGGCGGAAACACTACTGGACGATTTGACCGGCTATTTGGAATATAAGGCCACGTTAGGCCGCAGAGATCTCACCTATGAGGATATGGCCCAGGTCAGCGCCCAGCGCCAAGAGTATATTGCAAAACTCGGCTAACGCAACAGCAGCACAGGCTATCCCTCAGCGGGAGCCTGTGCTGCTATTTTCCAGATTCAATTTCTCTTGATTTTTTCAGTCCTTCCGCAGTTGCTTCTATGACTGATAATTCCCTTTCATCCAGCGAATCAAGAAGCATATCTATCCGCTGTCGGCGTTCGCTTTTTTTACTGTACCGATTGGGGAAGAAGAACCGATCTACTGAAATATCCAGCAGAGTGACAACCTGATAAAAAACGTTCAGGCTGGGATGCTGGCCCCGCGTTTCCATATACATCACGGTATGCGAAGTGCGGTCTATACGTTGGGCAAGGTATTCCTGCGTCCACCCCATACTTTCCCGTTTTCGTTTGATTTCCCGGCCAAGAGGACGAAAGTTGAATCGGATTTGTTTGTCGTACATTGTCATATCACCCTATGTCATTTTACATTGTATGGGTGGATATGAAAACAAAATGAAATTCTATGTCGGGTACTATTTCATTCTATATCGCTGTTGCTGAAGAATTGAAAATCTGCAAGTTATTTCACACACATTCCACATTCCCGTGTTATACTGCTCCCAAAGGAGGTGCGCCAATGGCAACACTATTGATTGTTGAGGACGATCACAAGACGAACGATGCAATCTGCGAATATCTCAAGCCCACGGGCCACTCGCTCATTCCGGCCTATGATGGCAGCGAGGCCCTTCAGCTTTTCCGGCAGAATCATATTGACCTTGTAGTGCTGGACATTATGCTGCCCCATATCAGCGGTCTGTCTGTCCTGCATGAGATACGGCGAACAAGCACAACGCCTGTCCTGATGCTCACCGCTATCGAGGACGAATATACCCAGGTCATGAGTTTTGACGAGCAGGCGGACGACTACATGACAAAGCCCTTTTCCATGGTGCTGTTAGGAAAGCGGATTACCGCCCTCCTGCGCCGAAGCGGTCAGGCCCCGTTACCCCAAACGATAACCTTTGGCGACGTGACCGTTGATTTCTCCGGCTATACCGCCAGCGACAGCGCCGGGAAAATCGACATCATGCCCAAGGAAATTGATTTGCTCCGGCTGCTGGTGGAGCATAAAGGGCTGGTGCTGACCCGTTCGCAGATTTTGGACGAGTTGTGGGGCGCTGACTACCCGATCATCGACCGAACCG
Organism: Oscillospiraceae bacterium; assembly: GCA_021771675.1. The sequence goes on from JAETOP010000147.1 coordinate 1,940, forward strand.
TGGACACCTACATCAAAAATCTGCGGAAGAAGCTGCGGCTTGACTGCATCGTGACAGTCAAGGGCATCGGCTACAAATACGAGGTACAGCCATGAAACGATTAAAACTGTTTCCGAAGATATTTCTGTATACCATGAGTATCATGCTCTCTGTCGTTGTTGTCACACATGGGCTGATCTATCTGCTTGCCCCACGAATGCAGCTTGCGGTGAGTACCCAGGAGGATGTTGTTGTCAGCATCAGACAGGAGCAATTTGTGACCGAGGCAGTAGAAAAGGCCCTGCCCATCTCATTAAGCTGCTCCCTGCTGATCTCCGTTGTCTGCTCCCTCCTGTTCTCTAAAGCGATTGCCGACCCCATCAAAAAGATTTCTGCGTCAACCGAACAGATGATGAAGTTAGACCACGGGGCGAACTGCCCTATTCATACAAAGGATGAAATTGGTACACTGGCGCAGAACGTCAATAATCTGTATTCTAATCTGCTGTCCACGATTGAACATTTGGAACGGGAAAAGGACGCTGTGCGTGATATGGAGCAATCAAAGGTTGACTTCCTGCGGGCGGCGTCCCATGAACTGAAAACGCCCGTGACTGCTTTGAACGCCACCCTGGAAAATATGATTTTGGGCGTGGGGAAGTATCAGGATTACGCAACATATCTCCCGGAGTGCAAGGAAATGGTGGAGCAGCTTTCCGGGATGGTGCATGAAATTTTGGAAACCTCCAAGCTGAACACTACCGATGAACCAGCGAAACCGATTGACATAGCGGAACTGATGGCGGAACTGTGTGCGCCGTATCAGATGATTGCGACAGCGCATCAAATCATCTTCTCCCTTGATCTGCCAGAACGATTCCCCGCGACACTTCCGGCTGGCCGGTTCAGCAAGGCGGTATCAAATATTCTCGCAAATGCCGTTGCTTATACGGAAGCTGGGAAATCCGTTTCTGTCTATATGGACGAAAACCGCCTAATCATTGAAAATGAATGTGACCCTATCCCTGATTGTGAAATCCGCCGTCTGTTTGAACCGTTCTACCGTCCAGACTTTTCCCGGAGCCGGGAGAGCGGGGGCAACGGCCTGGGCCTCTATATCGTGGACACGCTCTTGACCTCCATGAACATTTTTTATGCTTTTGCACCGATGAAATCCCCACCGGGGATGCGATTTGTTATCCATCTATAAGCGTGAAAAGACTCCCTCCACAGGGAGTTTTTTCATTTCCACCGCAATTCCATCCCTGTTTCATACCCATTCCACATTGGGGTGCTATTCTACGGGTGCGTTCGGAAGAACAGCACAACAATATGGAGGTATCGACCATGAGCATTTTCAAAAGGGCGTTTTTATACGTCACACGAAAACGGGGGAAAACACTTCTCCTGTTCGCCATCCTGCTGATTATGGCAACCTTTGTCCTGACGGGTCTTTCCATCTGGAAAGCGTCGGAGGCCGCACAGCTTGACCTGCGGCAGAGCCTGGGCGGTAAATTTGATGTTTTCGTGGATTGGAGCAACAGCCCCTATGTAGTGAAAGAACCCGTTAGAGATGAAGTGGACGAGGAAACCGGCAAGACATCAAGTAGCTTTCTCATGTACTCCACCGTACAATTTACCCCGGAAAATATCGCGGCCATCAAAGGTGTTTCCGGCGTGAAGTATTGCAGCGCAAGGCAGGACAATCTTCTCCCATTTGACGGGCTTTCCCTGTTCCCCGGAACGATCTCAACCGATGCAAAGTATCAGGGCTACACAAAGGCGCTGGGCGTCTGCAACACGGAGGACGATGAACTTTTTACCACCGGCACACTGACGCTGGCGGAAGGGCGGCATATCTCCGCCGACGATACTCATGTGGCAATCATCAGCCAGGACTTGGCGGAGAGAAACGAGTTAAAAATCGGGGATTATCTCACCGCCCATCGTTACAGCGTGGAAGAACAGGGCTTTACCGGACCGGAAATCAAGGTGCAGATCATCGGACTGTTTACCCCTCACGCGGTGGAGCAGTTTGGGGAAACCGTCACCACCTACGACAAAATCCAGAACCGGGTGTTTGTGGATTTGCAGACCTCGAAAGAGTTTGACGGCGGGGAAATCAACTATGGCTTTTCTGCTCTCTACGTCACCATAGACGACCCGCAGGACATGGCACGGGTGGTAGCCGATGTAAAGGCCCTGCCGGGTATCGACTGGAAAGCCTTTACCGTGGAGGTGGACAATGAAACCTACGAAAACGCTGCCGCTCCGCTGGCTACGCTGAATGAATTGGTCGTGACCCTGCTGGTGGTGATTATCGCTGTCAGTGCCATCATTCTGGCCCTGATATTGACCCTCTGGACAAAAACCCGTATTCACGAAATCGGCGTGTTCCTGTCCGTGGGTATCAGAAAGTCGGCCATCATCGGCCAGTATTTGATTGAAGTGCTGCTGATCGCCGTCCTTGCCTTTGGCCTGTCCTATTTCACCAGCAACGCCATAGCGGGACAGATCGGCAACCACCTGTTGGAGCAGAGTATGCAGACGGAGACGGGGGACGATAACGATGTTGTAGCTGCCGCCGCTGCGGTTGATGTGGGCGCGGATAATCTGCTTCAAAAGCCCCTGCCTACGGAGAACGGCATCCAGGTGTCCGTTGGGCTGGATAATTTGGCCCAGCTTTATCTGATTGGCCTTGCCATCGTCATTGTAGCCGTCAGCACATCATCCATCACGGTCATGCGGCTGAAACCCCGTGAAATCCTGTCAAAAATGAGCTGAAGGAGGGACTATCATGCCTACATTGGAATTGAAAAATGTTTCTTACGCCTACGAAAAGGGAAAGGCAGTTTTGCAGAACGTCAGCGGGTCGCTGGAAACCGGGAAAATGTACGCCATCCTCGGCCCGTCCGGGTCTGGCAAGACCACGTTACTGTCCCTACTGGGCGGGCTGGACGTGCCGACACAGGGTAGCGTCCTGTTTGACGGCGAGGACATTACGGCAAAGGGGCTGGAACACCACCGCAGGAACCATATCTCGCTGATTTTCCAAAGCTATAATCTGATCGACTATATGACGCCCGTTGAAAATGTGCGGCTTACCGCCAAGCTGGACGCTGCCCCCATTCTGGAGCGGCTGGGGCTGGAGCAGGACGAGATCACCCGGAATGTGCTGAAACTGTCCGGCGGACAGCAACAGCGGGTGGCGATTGCGCGGGCGCTGGCTTCCGATGCCCCGGTCATTCTGGCAGACGAGCCAACCGGGAACCTGGACGCCGACACCGCCGAGGAGATCACGGCAATTTTGAAAGAGAGCGCCCATGCGTTCGGGAAGTGCGTGGTGGTCGTGACGCACTCTGGCGAGGTAGCAAAACAGGCGGATGTGGTGCTGGAAATCAAACGAGGACATTTGAAAGAGAGGGAAATGTGATGAAGAAAATTACTGCTATTTTGGCGTGTATGCTGGTCTGCTTCTTGCTGTTCACCGGCTGTACCAATCAGAAAGACGGCAGCGATCAGGACACAAACGTGGGGAACCCCGTGGAATTTGATGATACGGATATTGATATTGACGCCGGAACAAAGCCGGGTGCCGAGGACAACTCTGACGATGTTTCCCTGCCAGATGGCTACACTTACAGTTTCAAAGACCCGGATAATGCGGACGGTATTGTAGTCACGCCGAGGGAGTAAGAAAAAATTTCCGTTTCACACAGGCTCCATATTGGCTTTATATACGTTCCACATGGCGGCGGTACTTTGGTAAAAAGTGCCGCCGCCATTGACGCTTTATTTTGGATGGCGGTTTTAGGAGGTAACCGCTGTGCCAAGGCCATTAACAAAGCTGGATGAAGCGTCAAAAAAATCCTTTCCCCTCTGACGGCGAAATCCGGCCTTGAAGATACAACAATTTCTTATGTAGCTGAATATTCTATTTTACTCATCCGTATGGCCTTTTGCCATGCGGATTTTCTCATTTTCAGAGCAAAGAGAAAACATCCCCGGTGCCGCTCCCCGCCTCCTGTTCAGATTTTGCAAAACCCAAATCTGAACAGGAGGAAAACATGATGGAGATCACCATCAAAATCAATGGGCGCATGGTGTCCGTTGAAGTCAGCGATGAAGTAGCCGAGTGCTATGGCCAGAGCAGACGGAAGGCCGAGAATCTTTCCCACGAACGGAGGCGGCATTGGGACAGCCGCGAGTTTGACGAGTACATAGCTGCCACCGAGGGCCTGCTGCCCTACCAGCCCACCCCGGAGGACATCGTATGCCAGAGGGAAACCCTGGCTCTGCTGTTGTCCATTCTGAACACCTGCACCCCAGTTCAGCGGGAGCGGTTTTTGCTCTATGCGCTGTATGGTTTCGGTTATACGGAGATTGGAATGATGCAGGGCTGTTCCAAGGAATCCGTTTATGAGAGCATCCAGGCCGTCCGCAGAAAATTTCTAAAATTTTTCTCAAACCACCCTGACACCGGGCTGTTTTGAGGCTTACCCAGTGAGGGGCATTTGCTCCATCACCGCCAGGGGACAAGCGCCAGCTTGTTCCCTGGCAGAAAGGAGGTCTATCACACCGTGGATAAAAAAGAATCCCTATTGAAACAGCGTGACGAAGCAAAAAAAGAAGCGGCCCAATATGAGAACCAGGTAAAGATTTTGCTGAACAAGCAGAGGGACGCAGAGCGCCACGCCCGGAACCACCGCCTGATCGTACACGGCGCGATTATGGAGGGCGTGTTCCCCTTCACCGCCAGCATGGATGGCGAATCGCTCAAAGCGTTCCTAATCGTCCTTTCCCGCCTGCCGGGAGCAACAGAGGCGGCGGAAAAAGCGCAGAACGCCGGGGACGAAGGATAGTCCGTTCGGAGAACGGCGCACTTATACACCGTTCCGGTGCCGTGCGCCCTGCCGGGGGCTGTTGCGTCCTTGCGGACGCGATGGGGAAGTACCTTCCCCAAACCCCTTGTACGCCAGCAGAAACGAA
>JAETOP010000148.1 GCA_021771675.1 Oscillospiraceae bacterium
ATACGGCGTTATCGTCACTTGCCATACATACAGATAGGCTTGCGTTCCTCTGCCTTGTCTTGCGCCAATATCCCTACGCTGCTGATTAAATCTTTTTATCAAGAATTAGTATAAAATGAAGCAAAGCCTTTACGCACCTCAGTGTATTTTGCTGCGAAGCAATTTCACCTGCCAAAGGCGAATTTTACAAATCCACCGGGAATTTATTATACTGAAAAAGCCAGCCCGAAGGCTGGCTTTTTTGGCGCCCCCTGTTGGACTCGAACCAACGACCTGCGGATTAACAGTCCGTCGCTCTACCGACTGAGCTAAGGGGGCGTGTGTTGACACTACCTGACTCTCTGGTAAGTGCAATGTATTGTCATGCCGTTGGGACAGTCCAGTGGACTGTCCCAGGCATCTTTGTGTTGGCATTACCTATCTTCCCAGCAAGTCACCCTGCAAGTATTGTCGGCGCAGATGAGCTTAACTTCTGTGTTCGGGATGGGAACAGGTGGACCCTCATCGCAATCAATACCAACTTTATCTGCCAGAGACGTAACATCTCTAACGGGTAAGATTCTATCACATAGTATCCCGGTTGTCAAGGATTTCTTTTTCCGGAGCCCATTTTCTTCAGAGGCCATCCGTGGAAGGTCTGCCGACAGCTTTTGCCAGCAGACCCGTTATCCTGGTGTCATCATATTGTCCCAGCCAAAGACTTCGCACTGCGCATTTACATTCCTGCCTGCCGCCACGATGGAGCCGTCGGATTTCAGCCCCAGGGTGTGCCAGCCTCCGGCGGAGACTGCAACGATGTCCGTCCAGCTCTCCACATCGCACTGACCGTCACTGTTCAGTCCAACAGCCACTACGGTGCCGTCGGCTCTCAGCCCCACGCTGTGATAGTATCCGGCGGAAATGGCAACCACATCCTCCCAATCGGACACAGCGCACTGTCCCTCAGCATTGCTTCCTGCGGCCACCACTGTGCCGTCGATTTTCAGGCCCAGGGAGTGCTGGCCCCCGGCGGAAAGGGCGCTGAGCTGACTCCAACCGGCCACGTCACACTGTCCATCCTGATTGCTGCCCACGGCCAGGGCGGTGCCGGCGGCGGTCAGCCCAAGGGTGTGGTTTCGTCCGGCGCTGATGTTCTGGATATTTTCCCATCCTTCAAAATCCAGCCTGCCATCCTTGTTGCAGCCAAGACCAATGACGGTTCCATTGGTTTTCAATCCCACCGTGTGCCACTGGCCGGCGGAAACGGCGGCCATATCCCGCCAGCTTTCTACATTTCCCCGTCCGTCTGCGTTGTAACCTGCGGCGACCACGGTGCCGTCGGTGCGCAGTCCCAAAGTATGCTCCCAACCGGTGGTGACGGAGCGGATGTTCAGCCAGGAACCCACCCAGCACTGCTCCTCCCGGTTGTCGCCCATCGCAACGGCGGTTCTGTCAGAGCGGAGGGCGGCGGAGAACCAGCCCCCGGCGCTGATGGTCTGGGGAGGTACAATCTCCTCCCAGAGGGCTCGGCTCCGCTCCCGGGCATCCTGAAAATCTTCCAGCCATCCAAAGGCGGCGGCAGCTCTGACTTTGTTACCGGCAGAGAGAAACTGCTCGGCCTCTGCATACCATTCTGTTTGAATGCTTACCACCTGCTGGGGGGAGTCCTTAAAGCTGCCCAGCTGGCGGAATGCCTCAATGGCTTCTGCCCGATTGCCCATGTCCCAAAGGGCCAGGGCGGCATTGTATTTCTGCTGTGGAATCACATAGTTCGTCACCGTCAGGTAGGCCCCCAGGGAGAGCAGGGCCAGCAGAAATACTGCGGCGACAATCTTTCTCCATATGGGAGCTTTCGGTTCCTGCCTGGGCTTTGCGGCCTGCTGAGCGTCAGCCCGCTGGCGGCATTCCACGGCCTGAATATTGGCGTCCCGCCAGCCGGGAATTTTGGAAAAGAGCTCCGCTGCCTGCTGGTTTTCCCCTTGATTTTTGGCGGCCAGGGCGGCCTGATAGACGGCTTCTTTCCGCAGGATTTCCGCCCGGCGCAGGCACTCCTTGGCATTGGCCTGAGAATCTTTGTAGCCGTTCAGCTGGCCGAAAAGCCGGGCGGCCTGACGGTAAGTTTCGCCGGATGCGGCGGCATTCATAGCTTTCCGGGCCTTTTGATAGGCAGCCTCGGACTGCTCCTGCGCTGCCTTTTGATGGATGCTTCGGGCGCAGGACTCGAGGAATTTCCTCTGGTTTTCGTCTCCGGTTTCCATCGCCCCACGGTAATGGGGGCTTTTATCAATTTCCTGGTTGCAGGCGGCCAGTGCCCTGGGATTCTGGCAATGGTACTCAGACAGCAGCAGACCCAGGTGGGCCATCCCATTTTTCTGCTGAATGGACAAAACCTGCTGAAAACAGCGGTCTGCCTCCGGCCACTCCTGTTGATTCAGGTGCCAAAATCCCTGTTTGAGCAAAAGAGAGGGATCAACGGATGGAGCTTCCTCTCCCAGGCAGTCCGCAATTTTTGCGGCTTCCTTCTCATATTGCAGCTGAACCGCACCGCCGGAATTGGCCAGAGCGGCCAGGTATTCCCCGGATTCCAGAAATTTTCCATTCCCGGGCCGGGTGACCCGGGGCACGTAGGCGCCGTCTTCCGTTTCTAAAACGTACTGAACGCCGAACCGGCACAAGGCGCTGCACCAGTGGGCCTCGGCATCGGTATCATCCTCCTGGAGCAGCTTTTGATACTGGGCCATGGCCTGGTCAAATTTCCCCGCCCGGCGCAGATAGTTGCCGCAGTTGTGGGCAGCTGCCCGGTGCTGGGAGTCGTCGGCAGGGAGGGTCACGGTGGTCCCGCACCGGGAACAGATGCCCAGTGCGTTGCCCGGAAAGGCGGAGACGTTTCCGCCGCAGTATTTGCACTTTAATGTGGCCATTCTGTCGCCGCCTTCCGAGAAAAATTACCTTGTCATTATATGGGTGAACAGGTCGAAAGTCAATAGAAGTATTTTGGGGAAAGGCCTGGTTGAATGGAGGAGGGGGATGGTTCCTGAGTACATGACCCCCCTTTTCCATTATAACAGGGTGCAATGCTAAAGAGACAGCGGTAGCCTTGGGTGCTCCCACACCGGAGCAACCAACAGGGAACTCCATCAACTGATTTGAATAAAAGGTTAAGACCTTCTGTTAGTTTCTCCGTTTTCCTCGGAATAATGCAGGCCAAAGCCGTAGTCATACCGGCTTCCGCATTCGTCCGTGCAGGCCTCCAGGTCAAAGGCCACATCCTTGCAGTGACGCTCCACCGTGGACATGTCCTTTGGCAGCTGCATGGGCTTCCTATTCTCCCATCACCATGGGATTGCTGATCGCCGCACAGACGATGACGGGCTTTGTGCCCGTTTCCCGTCGGCCTTGTATTTCATAAAATTCGCCGCCTTTCAGTTGGGATGAGGTAATAATACCATTTTTCCTGTCACAATGGAAGCGTTTTTGAGGGAAATGAATAAAAAGTGATTTCCTACTTTATTTCCCTGGGCGGAAAGTGTATAATAGGAAAAACATTTGGCTTTCCGGGAGGGCTGAACATGCGCATCGTTGTGAAAATCGGTACATCCACCCTGACTCACGCCACGGGGCACTTGAACATCCGCCGTGTGGCTTTGCTGTGCCAGGTCATCAGTGACATCAAAAATGCGGGAAATGAAGTGATTCTGGTTTCCTCCGGTGCCATCGGCATGGGTGTTGGAAAGCTGGGGCTTCGCCAGCGGCCCAAGGACATCCCCACCAAACAGGCCGCTGCCGCTGTGGGCCAGTGTGAGCTGATGTATACCTACGACAAGCTGTTCAGTGATTACCATCATACTGTGGCTCAGCTGCTGATTACCGGGGAGGATGTGGCGTCGGAGAAGCGGCATCAGAATTTCAGCAATACTCTGAACCGGCTGCTGGAGCTGGGAGCGCTGCCCATCATCAATGAGAATGACACCGTGGCCACAGAGGAGATTGTCATCGGGGATAATGACACGCTGGCCGCCATTGTGGCAAAAAGCGTCAACGCCCAGCTGCTGGTCCTGCTGTCAGACATTGACGGCCTCTATTCCGCCGATCCCAGGAAGGACCCGCAGGCCCAGCTGATCCCCACGGTCACCTGTCTGGATGACAGTGTCAAGGCTCTGGCAGGGGTCAGCGGCAGCGATCAGGGTACCGGCGGCATGATTACCAAGCTCCAGGCTGCGGAAATCTGTATGGGCTGCGGCTGTGATATGGTCATCGCCAATGGAAACGAACCGGGCAGCCTCTACACCATCCTGGATGGGGGAGCAGTGGGCACCCGCTTCAAAGCATAGTATCAGGAGGCAAATGATGCAGGAACTGTTATCCGCCGCCAGGGCGGCAAAAAAAGAGGTGTCCCGGCTGGACACCCAGAAGAAAAATGAGGCGCTGGAAGCCATGGCCGCCGCTCTGATTTCCCGTCAGGATCGGATTCTGGCGGCCAATGAACAGGATTTGCAGGCGGCTCAGGGGCACATCAGTGCGGTAATGTTGGATCGGCTTCGCCTGACGCCCGAACGGATTGAGGGCATGGCCCAGGGAATCCGGGACGTGGTAGCGCTCTCCGACCCGGTGGGCCAGGTGCTGGAGGAGCGCACCCGGGAGGACGGACTGGTGATTCAAAAGGTGTCCGTACCCATGGGGGTCATTGCAATTATCTACGAAAGCCGCCCCAATGTCACCAGTGATGCAGCGGCGCTGGCCCTCAAAAGCGGCAATGTGTGCATCCTTCGAGGCGGCAAGGAGGCCTTTCACTCTGCCAATGCCATTGTGGACGCCCTGCGGGCAGGGCTAAAGCAGGCGGGGGTGACGGAAAATGCGGTGAACCTGGTTCAGGATACCTCAAGGGACAGCGCTTCTGCACTGATGACGGCTCAGGGCTATGTGGATTTGCTGATTCCCCGAGGGGGCGCAGGGCTGATTAACACATGCATCCGCAACGCTACCGTGCCCTGTATCGCCACCGGAACCGGCATCTGCCATGTGTATGTGGAAAAGACTGCCGATCAGGACATGGCACTGAATATCATAGAAAACGCCAAAACCAGCCGCCCCAGCGTGTGCAATGCGGAGGAGGTGCTTTTGGTAGACAGGGCCATTGCCGCCGAATTTCTGCCGAAGCTCCACAAGCGCCTGGTCACCGACCGGGAGCATCCGGTGGAGCTGCGGCTGGATGAATATTCCCGGACAATTATTCACGGAACGCCCGCCGGGGAGAAGGATTTTGACATGGAGTTTTTGGATTACATCCTGGCAGTCAAATGCGTGGATGGGGTGGAGGCGGCCATTGCCCATATTTCACTCCATTCCACCGGTCACAGCGAGGCCATCGTCACCCGGGATGAGGCCGCTGCGGAAGCCTTTACCTCCTGTGTGGACAGTGCCGCCGTGTATGTGAATGCCTCCACCCGTTTTACCGACGGGGGAGAGTTCGGCCTGGGCTGTGAGATGGGCATTTCCACCCAAAAGCTCCACGCCAGAGGCCCCATGGGTCTGCGGGAGCTGTGTACCTACCACTACATCGTCCGGGGCAACGGACACATTCGGTAAGGAGGCTGCTATGAAATATGGCTTTCTGGGCTGTGGCAACATGGGCGGCGGGATTGCCCGGGCTCTGAGCAAGGTCACCACCGACATTCTCGTCACCGACCGCAGTGGCAAGGCAAAGGAGCTGGCGGATTCCCTGGGCATCCACTATGGAAGCGCCGGGGAGATCGCCGCCACCTGCGACCGGATTTTCCTGGCGGTGAAGCCCCACATGGTGGGAGAGGTGCTTATGCCTCTTCGGGAGACCCTACAGCGGCGCAGGCCCCTGCTGATCTCCATGGCCGCCGGACTGACGGTGGAGCGAATCGAAAGCTTGGCAGGGGGGAGGCTCCCTGTCATCCGCATGATGCCCAATACCCCTGTGGCGGTGGGCAAGGGGATGATCCAGTATTGCTACAATGAGCTGGTCAGTGATGAGCTGGTTTCCTCCTTCCGGGAGGATTTGCGGTTCAGTGGACAGTTGGATCTGTTGGAGGAACGGCTTATCGATGCTGCCAGTGCCCTTTCCGGCTGCGGCCCGGCCTATGTGTACCTGTTTATCGAGGCACTGGCGGATGGAGCCGTGGCCTGCGGCATCCCCAGGGCCAAAGCCATGGAGTATGCCGCCGCCACCGTGATTGGGGCAGGGGAGATGGTTCTGGCCACCGGAGAGCACCCGGGGGCCCTGAAGGATGCGGTCTGCTCCCCAGGGGGCAGCACCATTGCCGGTGTCCGGGCTCTGGAGCAGCATGGCTTCCGGGGCGCTGTTATGGACTGCGTGGCGGCAGCCTATGAGAAGAATCAGGAATTGGGGAAAAAGTGAGAAAAGCAGCGCAGGCCCCGGCGCATGCCAATGGGGGATGCAGTGATATAGCAAAGCGTGCCGCCCCTAAAATCGGATGATGAGAATGTCTTAGCCCCCGGACAAAACCGGGGGTAATCTCTTGACTATCCCCCAAAAATGTGCTATGATTCTCCCAACACGCCGGCATGGTGAAATGGTAGACACAAGGGACTTAAAATCCGCTGGGCTGAATCCAGCACCCAATCCGAATTGTGCTTGCAAACAGCCAACTTTTTCAATTTGATTTTTCTCTGTGTTGGAACATCCCTCCAACACATCCCTCCAACTTCATATCCCTTCATTTGAAGGG
>JAETOP010000005.1 GCA_021771675.1 Oscillospiraceae bacterium
CTTTTCGACAAGCTGCTTAAGATTTCAGAACTTTTTAAAAGTTCTGAAATCTGTTGATTTGAATGGCGCAGGACACCCTTCCTGGGTTTCCCGCGCACACCTTTCCTTCCCGTTTTTCTGACTTTTCGGGTTTATCGACAGCCTGAGGGCGTCAAGGCCAAGCCTTGACGCCCTCTCTTTATTCGCACACCGCCGGGAACTGCTGGCGGCACAGGCGCTTGCCTGTTTCGGTTTGGAAGATCGTCTCATAGACGTGCTTTTGAGCTGCCGGCGGCTCCCCGTCCTCGTAGAGATTCACCAGAAAATCCGCCTCTATCAGGATCTGATAATCCAACCCGTCGATATTGGTGTATGTGTGGTGATGCCCCACCAGGTACATGACGCGGCGGATGACCTCCCGGGGCCAGTTCAGCTGGCTCAAAAGTACCTCTGCCTCGGCGGGGCCAAGCTCCTCCTGGTATTTGCCGGTGTTGACGCCATAGACCGCCTCCGCCTTGTGGATACCGATGTCGTGGACCACGGCGGCGGTCTCCAAAACGAACTGCGTGTGCGGGTCCAGCCCCTCTTCCAGGCCGATCAAACGGGCAAAGGCGTGGACTTTCAAAAAGTGCTGGATGCGCTTGACGTCTCCGGCGTCATAGGCGATGGCTGCGGCGATGGCGTTCTCAATGGGATGTTCCATAGCAATGCTCCTTTATACGATCTCCAACAGTTCCCGCAGGTCCGAGATCTCGTAGTCGATGCGCAGGCCGTCCTGCCGGGGCTTTTTTCCGGGATTGAACCAGCAGCAGGGGAGACCGGCATTGTTGGCGCCCCGGATATCCGTGGCCAGAGAGTCGCCGATGACCAGTGTGTTTTCCGCCGTGATGGCGGGAACGCGGGCCTGTACATAGTCATAATAGGCCTTGTTCGGCTTGGAGGCGCCCGCCTCCTCCGAGATAAAGGCGTCGGTGAACAGCTCCCCGAACACGCTGCCCCGGAGGCGGCTCCGCTGGACGGAGGCCACCGCGTTGGTGACGATGTACAGCTTGTGCCCCCGCTCCACAAGGGTGCGGCAGACCTCCTCGGCGTGGGGGAGGGGATAGGCGCACCGGCCCAGGGCCTCCAGATAGTCCCGGTTGCACTGGGCGGGGTCCGCGTCCATGTCCAGGGCTTTTAAAAAGCGGACATAGCGCTCCAGCGTGACGAATTCCTTGCTCACCTCACCGCGGTCAAAAGCGGCCCACAGGTCCAGATTGATCTCGTGATACAGCTGATAGACCTCCGGAGTGTCGGGGATCCCGTGGGCCGCGCACATGACGGAAAAAGCCCGGGAGGAGGCTTTGGGAAAATCGAAAAGCGTGTCGTCCACGTCAAAGAGCAGATAGGGATAGTTCATCTCTTGACTTCCTTTCAAAAATTTGTCTCCATCTTATCATGAGAGCGGTAAAAAGGCAATCACCTCCGGAGGCATCCGGCCATACCATGAAGCGAGGGGGGATGCCGGATGAACAGGTCCTTTGGCGTCATCGGAGGAGACCGGCGGCAGGCGGAATTAGCCCGGCTGCTGGCGGCGGATGGCAATACGGTTTGTACTTACGGTCTGGACCGCTGGAAGCCCGGCGGCGAGGGCTCGCTGGATCACGCGGCTCTGGCGGACACGGTGATCCTGCCGCTGCCGCTGTGCAAGGGAGACGGTGTGCTGAACTGCGAGGAGGGGCCGGCGCCCACCACCGATCTGTTCCGCCGCCTGCACCCGGGCCAAATGATCCTGGCCGGACAGGTGAAGCCCCAGCAGCGCCAGGAGGCGGCGGTCTGCGGCCTGACACTGGAGGACTACTTCCTGCGGGAGGAACTGACGGTAGCCAATGCCGCGGCCACAGCAGAAGCGGCCATCCAGGTGGCCATGGAACAGCTGGACCGGACACTGCTGGGAATGCCCTGCCTGGTCCTGGGCTTTGGCAGGATCGGAAAGCTGCTGAGCCACCGGCTCCACGGCCTGGGTGCCCAGGTGACGGCCACTGCCCGGAAGCCGGAGGACCTGGCCTGGATCCGCGCCTTTGGCTGGCGGCCGCTGGAGACAGGCGCGCTGGATGGAAAGCTGGGGGCTTTTGGCGCGGTGTTCAGCACGATCCCCTCTCCGGTCCTGGGCGCGCCTCTGCTGGCCCAGCTGCCAAAGGACTGCCTGTGTGTGGACCTGGCGTCTGTACAGGGCATCGATCTGGCGGCGGCGGAAAGGCTGGGCCTGCCCCATGTGTGGGCAAGGTCCCTGCCGGGGCGGATGGTGCCCCGCACCGCGGCGGCGGTCATCCGGGACGCGGTCTATTACATCTTGGAAGAACGGGGTGGCCCTGTATGAGAAAAGAACGGGTCGGATTCGCGGTATGCGGGTCCTTCTGCACACATGAGCAGGTGATGAAGGCACTGAAGCGGCTGACGGAGCTGTATGAAACGGTGATCCCCATCGCATCGGAGAATACGGCCTTTACAGACACGCGCTTCGGCACATCGGATGACCTGCTGGAAAAGATGGAAGAGCTGACGGGACACGAGGTCCTGTGCGATATCCCATCGGTGGAGCCCATTGGGCCGAAGGGACTGCTGGATGTGTTGGTGATCGCGCCCGCCACCGGCAACACCATTGCCAAATTGGCGTCGGGCATCACGGATACGGCGGTCACGATGGCGGCGAAGGCCCACCTGCGGAACGGAAGGCCGGTGGTCATCGCCATGGCCAGCAACGACGGCCTGGCGGCGGGGGCAAGGAATATCGGAGAGCTGTTGGTGCGGAAACAGTACTATTTTGTCCCCTTCGGACAGGACAACGCTGTTTCAAAGCCCTGTTCCCTGATCGCGGATTTTGAAAAGCTGCCGGAGACGGTGGACGCCGCGCTGAGGGGAGAGCAAATCCAGCCGATTTTGCTGCGGGAATAGGGAGAAGAGCCAGGCCGCCGGCCTGGCTCTTAGACTGTCGATCAACCCGGAAGAGCAGGAAAACGGGAAGGAGGGGTGTGCGCGGCTGGTCCGCAGGCCGTTTCGGAGCGCAACCGCGCAATCTCTCGATAACTCAGCCCATCCACATAATATTTCCGTATACAACTCCGCTCTTCTATGCTAAGTTGATGATAGTTCATACAATTGGTATGAGCGGTGCATAAAGGAAGCCCATTCCGCAGACGTTGCGCCGGTGCGGCATGGGCGGTGGAAAGAAATTCGCAACGCTTATGGTGATCTGGAAGGCTGGTTGCACACCAACTGTGGGAGAGAAGTGAAATGCAAGGAAAAATACTGCCCCAACTGCGGCGCAAAGATGGATTTGGATGGATGAGGTGAAGTTACATCTACGGCGATTTAGAAACGGCACAGTGGCTTGTGGATAGATACCACGGAACAGGCGAAGTAATCATTAATCGGAAAGGTGCTTGGTCCAGCAAAGAGGTCATATTCCAGGCAGAAGTGATAGGCGTAGAAGTAGATCCTAAAAGCGGATTGGAAAGGGAAACCAGGCGCTTTAAGATTCATTACGGAAAAAATGGCACGCATGTTGTTCCCACAAAGGAGAATGAGAATGGATTACAGTGAGTTCTATAATGAAAATTCCGGGAAGAATGTCCGTGCTGAAATGACCGACGGCGAGGTCATTAGCGGGAAGTTGTACGGATATATCTCAGAGAAAGACAATGAACCAGATCCTGAAAGCATCATTGTGAAAAACTCAGATGGAATGCTTACCGAGCTTTTCACCGATGAGATTGCGGGAATCGCTCTTGGTAACTAACAAGGAAGCTGTATGTCAGACGAAGCTATCAAGTCCATTATACATAAGTGGGTACTGAATAAAATAAAAATCCCTAGAGCCGTTGAAACTCTAGGGGTTCTTTTGGTACGCCCGACTGGATTCGAACCAGCGGCCTTCAGAGTCGGAGTCTGACGCGCTATCCAACTGCGCCACGGGCGCATAAACTCAAGATATGCTGTCTCACATATCCTTGCTTAGTATAGCAGAGTTTTGATTTGCTGTAAAGTGCTTTTCGGGAAAAATTTTTACAAAAAAGATTGTTAAAAAAATTGACAAGTTAATCGATTTGGTCTAAACTATATTTGAGAATAATTTAACGATTTCAGTTTCTAAGGAGTGAATGGTTTTGAAGAAAGAGAACATCTCTGACGCTGTGATCCGCCGACTGCCCAGATATTATCGTCAATTGACAGATCTATGCAGCCGCGGAGTCATTCGGATATCCTCCCATTCGCTGGGCCAGGAAATGAATATCACCGCCTCACAGATCCGGCAGGATTTCAGCTGCTTTGGCGAATTTGGACAGCAGGGATATGGCTATAATGTGGAGGAGTTGCGCTCTGAGATCGGTCACATTTTAGGCGTGGACAACAATCACCATCTGGTCATGATCGGCGTGGGCAATTTAGGCCATGCGCTGCTGCAGGGATTCCTGTTCTCCCAGACCGGCTTTACGGTGGACGCCGCTTTCGATGTGTCTCCGGCAGTCATCGGCACCACGGTGAATGGTGTGCCGATCTATTCCCTGAATGATTTGGAGACCTATATTCAGGAGCACAGTGTGGACGTGGTGGTGCTGACGATCCCCCAGTCTGTGGCGCAGGATACCGCCAACCGCCTGATGAACCTGGGCATCAAGGGCTTCTGGAATTTTACAAATGTGGAATTGAGCAGCAGCGATCCGGACGTGAAATTTGAGAACATCCACTTTGCGGACAGCCTGCTGACACTCAGCTATCGGATCGCAAACCGCTGACACGCCGCCTCGGCACTGCCGCCAGGCTGACGAAAGGATACATACCCGCTTATGATGAAAAAAATTGCCATTCTGCTCCCGGTCTGTGCTCTGCTGGCCGCCGCTGTATGGGGCTTCGCCGCGGGAGACACCGGTGATCCGCTGGCATCGCTGTCCTATCTCAACGGCACATTTGCCGAAGCGGTGGAAAAACAGGTCGAAAAACGGCTGGACGCCTCGGATGCTGCCCTCTTAGAGAGCGGCGGCAGCGGCGAAGGCTCTTCCGTCTCTGCCGCCACATGGATGGAGAAGCGCATGAAGCAGGAGGACAGCCTGACCGGCTATACCGGGACGAGTGTCATGCTGCTGGCCGGCGGCGTCCAGGTCACATATTCCGGAAGCGCCGTGGTGGATGTCACCACCGGCACAGTCGTGCCCAGCGGCGCCGCCCTGACAGCGAAGCACCGCTACATGGTGGCGGAGGACACCTCGGCAGCATTTACTGTCACCACCAAAACGGCGGTGGTGGATTATCAGGGCGATCATGCGTTCAGTGCTTCCAATACCACGGACTACAATGCCATGGCGGCTGCGCTGAAGACGCTGCACCTGTTCAAGGGCAGCTTTACCGGCTATGGCGAGGGCTTTGACCTGGAAGCGGCGCCCACACGGCTGCAGGCGCTCATCATGTTCATCCGCGTCCTGGGCGAGGAGGAGCAGGCCCTGGCCTGGACCGGCACCATGCCCTTTACGGATATCGTCAGGGGCTCTGACGCGGAGAAGTATGTGGGCTACGCGTACAGCATGGGCTATACCAACGGATACAGCGCCACCCAGTTCAAGCCCGCTGGGGCCGTGAATGCCTACCAGTACACGGAATTTGTCCTGCGGGCCATGGGATACAGCTCCGCCGCCAATACGAATTTGGGGGATACCCTGTTCCGCGCCGAGGAGGCCGGTGTTCTGACAGCCGGGGAGGCCGCCATGCTCCAGCAGGACAAGTTCCTGCGGGCGGAGTTGGTCTACATCTCCTACTACGCGCTGGAGGCGGAGCTGCCGGACGGCAGCCAGACGCTGGGAGACCTGCTGTGTGACAAGGGTGTGTTCACCAAGCGGGAATACCGGGACGCGGAGGATATGGTGACCAGCTGGCGGCTGTAAATCGGGAGGAACCAAGAGCACGGAGGCGCATACTATGGATTGAGACCGCTTCGTTCGGTCTACATCTCATAGGAGGTCCCAATATGTGCAATAATGGTTTTGGCGGCGGCAACTGCTGCTGGATTATCATCCTGCTGATCATCATCTGGTGCTGCTGCGGCAACAACAGCTGGGGCGGCTGCAACAACGGCTGCAACAACAATTCCTGCTGCTGATTTCCTAAGATAACAAACAGCGCCCCGGGGCCAAAAGGCCCCGGGGCGCTTGACTCTACCTCCGGTCGATTGCGCGCAGAACTGCCGGATGGTAGAATACAGCCAGAGGTGAATGAAATGGAGCAAAAGACCATCGGCACACTGATCCGGCAGGCGCGGCTGGCCTGCGGGCTGACACAGAAGGAACTGGCGGAGCGCCTCTACGTGACGGACAAGGCCGTGTCAAAATGGGAGCGGGATGTCTGCCGCCCGGATATCGCCCTGCTGGAGCCGCTGTCCCAGGAGCTGGGGCTGTCGATTTGGGACCTGTTAGGGGTGGAGGAGCCGGAGAGAGGCTTGCGGAACCTGGTGGACTATTCCGTGGCGGAGGTGCGCAGGAAAAAAGGACAGGTCAACCGAAGATGGGCGGGCCTGCTGGGAGCGCTGCTGCTGCTGGCGTGGGGCTGGCTGCTGATGTCGGGATACCGATTTTCCCCGGAGGCGGCGGCCAGATACCAACTGATGTTCCGGAACGGGGAGACAGCGGAGGTGGTGCTGCGGGAGACGATTTACGATTATGATGCCTTCTTGTTCAACGCAGGAGACACGTACCACATGACCTTTGTGCGGAAAGCGGGACCACTGTGGCAGCCCATGGGGGTGGATGCGTATGGCCCCAAGCGGGACGACCGGATCGAATATCTGGGCGGCGCCACATTTGAGGGTTCTTTTGGCTTCATGCTTCTCCGCTGCCATGATCCGAACGTGGAGACCGTCACCGTCAACCTGGGCGGAAAGACAACCATCACCCAGGCGGTGGGGACAGACCAGATCGAGATTTTCCGCTGGCCTACGGAAATGCAGCGGCCCTGGAACAGCCTTCCCACGGCGGTGGCCTGTGACACGGATGGGGAGGTGCTGTACCATCTGGATATGCTCCAAACCAAAGAGAATTATGGTCTGCATGTCTATCCGGGTATCTATCACTGGTGGGAGGGCCCGGAGGGGACCTACCCCGGATATGAAGAGGATTTGAAAAACCGATAGGAGAGAGGGGCCGCACCGAAGGTCCCTTTTCTTTCCGTGTGCTATGGTGACAAATTCGGAAAGCTGTGGTATAATCCCTCTCAAACTGTGAAAAACACAGGAGGGACCTATGGAAAATTATTTTGAGCCCCGCCTGGCCGATGACCAGCTCCGGGCCATCAGCTCCATCGGCCTGGCCCACATGGGAGACGCGGTTTTTGAGGTGTTGGTCCGGGCCTGGCTGTGCGCCCACGGCAAGGCCACCGGAAAGGGCCTGCACCAGGCCACCATCCGGCTGGTGTGCGCCGAGTCCCAGGCGGAGAAGGCGGAGCGCATCCTGCCCCTGCTGACTGGGGAGGAACTGGCGGTGTTCAAGCGGGGGCGCAACGCCCAGGTCCACACCGTTCCCGGCCATGCCAGCCGCGCCCAATACGGCGAGGCCACAGCTTTGGAGGCCCTGCTGGGCTGGCTGTACCTGCGGGGAGAGAAAGACCGCATCAACGAACTGTTCTGCGGGATGATGGAGGAATGAGCCATGCCACTGGACGCGGTATGTTTACAAGCGATCGTGGAGGAGCTGCGGCCCCAGCTTCTGGGGCTGCGGATCGATAAGGTCCAGCAGCCGGCCCGGGACCAGGTGGTCCTGCTGCTGCGGGGAAACAAGCGGCTGCTGCTGAACGCGGGGGCCAACGCACCCCGTATCCAGCTGACGGAGCTCACCCGGGACAATCCGGCGGAGCCGCCCATGTTCTGCATGCTGCTGCGCAAGCATCTGGTGGGCGCCCGGGTGGCGGAGATCAGCCAGCCGCCTCTGGAGCGTCTGGTCCGTTTGGAACTGGACATCACCGATGACTTCGGCCAGCCTGGCAGGCGGACACTGGCGCTGGAGGCCATGGGCCGCCGGTCCAACCTGATCCTGCTGGATGGGGAGGGGCGGATCATCGACTGTATGCGCCGGGTGGACGCGGACATGTCCGCCCAGCGGCAGGTTCTGCCGGGGCTTTACTACGAGCCGCCGGCCTCCACTGGCCGTCTGCCGGTGACGGAGGAGACGGCGGAGGGCTTCCGGGAGAAGCTGGCCGCCGCCAACCCGGAGCGGCAGCTGGACGCCTTTCTGCTGGACAGCTATTTCGGCATCTCCCCCCTGATGGCCCGGGAGCTGGCCTTCCGGACAGCCGGGGAGACGGACCGGCACATCTTTGAGCTGGACCAGGCCGGTGAGGACCGGCTTTGGGAGGAAGTTCAAGTGTTTACAACGGCTATACAGGAAAACCGCTTTACGCCGTACTGCCTGAAACAGGAGAGCCGTCCGGTGGAATTTGCCTGTGTTCCCATCGCCCAATATGGCGCCGCCATGGAGCTGGAGCGGTATGAGAGCTTCTCGGCCATGCTGGATGACTTTTACGAGGCACGAGAGCGGCAGGAGCGGGCACGCCAGCGGGGCGCGGACCTGCTCCGCACCGCAACCACCGCCCGGGACCGGCTGCGGCGGAAGCTGGCATTGCAGGAGAAGGACTATGCCGCCACCCAAAATCGGGACGAACTGCGGGTCTGCGGCGATCTGATCACCGCCAACCTCTACCGGATGGAGCGGGGCCAGAGCGGGCTGACCTGCGAAAATTTCTATGACGAGAGCTGCGCCCCCATCACCATCCAGCTGGACCCGCTGCTGACGCCCCAGCAGAATGCCGCCAAGTACTACAAGCGCTACACCAAGGCCAAGACCGCCGAGAGGTATCTCCGGGAGCAGATGGAGATCGCCCGCCGGGATCTGGAGTATCTGGAGAGCGTGCTGGAGGAGATCGATCACGCGGAGACGGAGCAGGATTTTATCGACATCCGCGGCGAATTGAAGGACGCTGGGTTCCTGCGGAAGCAGGGGAAGGGGAAGAAGGAACTGAAGCGGACGGCAAAGCCCCGGGAGTTCCGCACCACCAGCGGCTTCCGGGTGCTGGTGGGCCGGAACAACCGCCAGAACGACAAGCTGACGCTGAAGGACGCGGACTACCGGGACATCTGGCTCCACACCCAGAAGATCCACGGCTCCCATGTCATCCTCTGCACCGAGGGACAGACGCCGGATGACGACACCATCGTGGAGGCCGCCAAGCTGGCCGCCTACTATTCCCGGGCACGGGAGAGCGGCAATGTGCCTGTGGACTATACCCAGGTGAAATATGTAAAAAAGCCAGCCGGAGCCCGCCCCGGCATGGTCATCTATCCGACGTACCAGACGGTAAACGTCACGCCGGACGAGGCGCTGGTGAAGCAGCTGCGGGTGAAGTAGAGACTTTGTAAAGAAGCAGCGGAAAGGGGATGCTTGGCATCCCCTTTCCATTGTCTCAGGCCACGTGAGGCGCATGTCCGTTTTCCTCATCGGTGCGGAACAGCAGCGTGATGCACCACAGACCCGCCAGCCCCACCAGGGCATAGATGATCCGGGACAGGACGGCCATCTGGCCGCCGCACAGGAACGCCACCGTGTCGAAGCCGAACAGGCCGATGCCGCCCCAGTTCAGAGCGCCGATGATGGCCAATACCAGCGCGATCTTGTCGATTATCATGGTCAACCCTCCATTCAAACCCTTGGGCAGGGTTTTACAATAGGGTGTCCATCCGCCGCCAAACTATGCGCAGAACAAATGATGCGGCGATTTTGCGGTTCTAAGTTGAAAAATTCAAAACAGATGTTATAATAATCGACATACAAAACTCACAGTCAACTGCGGCAGGGGGAGAGTATATGAATATTGTATGTCTGGACATGGAGGGCGTTTTGACGCCGGAGATCTGGGTCGCGTTTGCCGAGGCCAGCGGGATCCCTGAACTGAAGCGGACAACACGGGACGAGCCTGACTATGACAAGCTGATGCGCTGGCGTATCGGCATTTTGAAAGAACATGGCCTGGGCCTGAAGGAGATCCAGGAGACGATCGCAAAGATCGATCCGCTTCCCGGAGCCAAGGCGTTTTTGGATGAGCTGCGCTCCATCACCCAGGTGGTCATCCTCAGCGACACCTTTGAGGAGTTCGCAAGACCGCTGATGAAGAAGCTGGGCTGGCCCGCCATTTTCTGCAATTCCCTGGAAGTGGCCGAAAGCGGCGAGATCACCGGCTTCCGGATGCGCTGCCAGCAGTCCAAGCTGACCACGGTCAAGGGGCTGCAGGCCATCGGCTATGAGACCATTGCCAGCGGCGACAGCTACAATGATCTGGGCATGATCCAGGCCAGCAAGGCGGGCTTCCTGTTCCGCAGCACGGAGCAGATCAAGGCGGACCATCCGGAGATCCCGGCCTACGAGGAGTTTGACGAGCTGCTGGCCGCCATCAAGACGGTGCTGTGAAAGGGAGGGACACCCCTGCATGATCCCATCATGCGGATCTCCCTCGCGGTCAACGGTATGCTAACACGGTCGGCTTTGGGCTGGCTCCTCGCCTTGGCGGTGATCGCATATATCGCGGTAAAGACCATTCGGGAATTTCGTAAAAAGTGAGCAGAAGGCAAGATCCTATATGAATGAGAACTTTCAAAGGCTGGGATTTTACCCGGCGGATATCCTGCTGCCTAAAGCGGGCGTGGACATGACAAAATGGGCCGTGGTGGCCTGCGACCAATTCACCTCCCAGCCGGAGTACTGGCAGGCAGTGGAGAATACAGTGGGGGACGCACCCTCCACGCTGCGGCTGATCCTGCCGGAGGCCCGGCTCCACGATCCGGAGGTGGACCGCCATATCCGGCAGATCAATGCTGTCATGGAGCGATATTTGCGGCAGGGCGTGTTCCGGACACTGGAAAACGCAATGCTGTATATTGAGCGCACCCAGTCCGACGGAAAGGTGCGCCGCGGCCTGATCGGCATGGCGGACCTGGAGCAGTATGACTTTACCCCCGGCAGCGGCGCGCTGATCCGCGCCACGGAGGGCACGGTCCTCTCCCGTATCCCGCCCCGTGTCCGGGTGCGGCGGGACGCGGCCTTGGAGCTGCCCCACGTCATGCTGCTGATCGACGACCCGGATAAAACGGTCATCGAGCCGCTGACAGCCCAGAGCGCCGCCATGGAGCAGGTCTATGATTTTGACCTTCAGCAGGGCGGAGGCCATCTGACGGGCTGGAAGCTGACAGGGCCGCAGATGGATGCGGTGGCGAAGGCAATGGCGGGCCTTTGCACCACGGAGGAAATGGAGCGGAAATACGGTGTGAAGGGCATGGTGCCTCTGCTGTTCGCCGTGGGGGACGGCAACCACTCCCTTGCCGCGGCCAAGCGGTGCTACGAAGATCTGAAACGACATACCCCGGAGAGCGAGCGGGTCAGCCTGCCCGCCCGGTATGCCCTGGTGGAGGTGGTGAATGACCACGACGATGCCCTGGAATTCGAGCCGATCCACCGGGTGCTCTTCGGCGTGGAGCCGGAGCGGGTCCTGGAGGCCTTCCGGGCATTTTATCCCGGCGCCTGTGAGGGCCAGGGAGATGGACACACCATCGCTTACACGTATGAGGGCCGCACGGGCTTCCTCACGGTGCCGGAGCCGCAGGGACAGCTGGCGGTGGGGACGCTTCAGAACTTCCTGGATGCCTACCTGGCGGAACACGGCGGCGAGATCGACTATGTCCATGGTGATGAAGCGGCGGATGAATTGGGAAGCCGGCCCGGCAGCATCGCCTTCAAACTGCCTGTCATGGGAAAAGAGCAGCTGTTTCAGACCATCATGGCCGACGGCGTCCTGCCCCGCAAGACTTTTTCCATGGGCAATGCCCAGGATAAGCGCTACTATGTGGAGGCCCGAAAAATCAGATAGAGCGCGGAATACCGGTCCGGACTGTGACTTTTTCACAGTCTGGGTTGTTTCATTTGCGAAGGATATGGTATAATAAAAACAGATGAAGCGGGAACCCTTGATTTTTCAGGGGTTCCCGCTTTTCTTGTTACTAATGCGTTTATAGTTCAGCGTTCAGCGGCTAAAATGTTCAACATTGTATCAGGGCCACAGTTGCTTTCAATTCATCAAGGGTTTTGTGATTATAGACCCGGTTTCCAGTGTCCTTGGACACATGGCCCATAAGAAGATCAATACATTTCCGGTTGGCCCCGGCGCTGTCCAACTGCGTTTCAAAGGTGTGGCGGCATTCGTGCGGGGTGTGGTTCATTTCCAGAGCCTTCATAATGTCCGCCCAAAATATCCGGTATTGGGTTTGATTACAGGGCCTTCCATTATAGCAGATCAGCCGTGGGCCACCTTCAGCAAGACGGGCTTCAATGAATGGCCTGATTTTGGAATGAATGGGAACCACCCGATCTTTACCAGCCTTTGTTTTGGTGCCGCCTTTCATCGTCCCGGCATGAAGATCAATATCTTCAGGTTTCAGGTTCAACAATTCACTGATCCGCCACCCGGAATAAATCAGGATCAGGACAGTATCAACCCAAGGATCAGACTGGTGTTCCCAAAGCTGTTTGATTTCATCCGTACTGAAAGGAAGGCGGCTTGTGGGCGGGATTGGATCAGAAGTCAGAAGATCAGAGTAACAGCGGGTTATTATATCCAATTCAAGGGCGAACCTGTCAAGATGCCCCCAAAGGTTTTTGATTGCCGCTTGGGTGCTGTACCCTTTCCCACAGTTATCAATGGTTTCTTGCATTTGGTATGAACGGATTTGCTTATAAGGTTTGTTCACCAACTTTGAACAATGGTTGAACGCTGAACAAAGTGAAGAACGGTTGGATTCCCCCAGCTTGGGGGCCTTCTTTTCTTTCCATAGATCAAAAAGCTGTTGGAGGGTGATTTTCGCCCGGTCAACATCCCATGGATCACGGTTGTATTCTGCAAGCATGATGTTTCCCGCTTCACGGGTTTCCGCATAGCCGATTATATCATAGATCGGTTGGCGCTTTTCATTCCATCCAACGGTTTTCTTCACTATGTATGGGCGGCGGCGCTTTCCTGATAGCTTCGCAACCGTTCCATAGCCGTTGGGATTTCGCATTATATCACCTGTCTTTCTTGGAAAAAGGGTATGGCAAAGCTAAACCCCATGTGATATAATGTTCAATGGTGGTTGAAACATTAACTTCAAAAGGGTTTGTTTCGCCTGACCGCTTCCGGTGTGCAAGACCGGGGGCGGTCATTTTTTTTTGCTTATGTGTTCTGATCTGTTCTGCTGAAAATGCCTGAAATCTCTTGAAAATCTTTGAATGGAACAGATGGAACAGATGCTATATTATTCAAATCAAAATATAAAAAAAATATAAAATAATATATCAGAGATAGGAAAAATATCTGTTCTATCTGTTCTATTTACAATTCAATGGTTTCAGGTGAGCCGCCGAAAGAATATTGCAACTTCAGAAATTCATTGTATTCCTTGGCGGTTCCCCATACTGCAATCATGCCTTTGTCATAGGAGATCACCAAATAATACTTCTGAATTCCTTTGGCCTTGGATGTGGAAAAGGCTTGTCCATGATACTTCAGCATGAAGGCCGCTTCACCCATTGCGCTGAAGGATTGGATTCTATTCATGGGTAAAGTTACTGTGGTTTCTGGCTTCAGCCGTTTGATCACTAAAAGATCATCTTGAACTTCCAAGGTACAAGGATAGTCTGTGGCAAATCCTGTGATGCCTTCATAGTGCATAACCCGTATGGCGGAATTTTTCTTCTTTCCAAACATGGCCTATAACCCCCTTTACTTTATATCGCTTTGGAACGCAACAGCTTTACCTATGATCCTGATGTGATCCAATTCTTCACCGCTGAAGCGCATGGTTTTATATTGCGGGTTTTCTGCGAAAAGCTGAAGAACCCCGGCTTCCTGATCATAATAGACCCGCTTCAGCGTGGCTTCATCGTCAATGATAACAGCGGCAATTTCACCATCTTCAACCATGGGCTGTTTCCGAATGAAAACAATGTCACCATCATATATTCTGGCCCCGATCATGGAATCGCCCTTTGCCTTCAGGCAGAAATCAGCCTGAATGTTAGCCCCGGCTTCCACATACAGATCAACTTCTTCATTTGCCATGATCGGTTCCCCACAGGCAATGTTCCCCAACAGCGGGAACTTCTTTGTTTCGATCCTGAACAGGTTATCCACGGTAATTTCCCGGTGGGGTTCATCAATCCAGCCCATCAAATAGGCCGGGGTGGTGTGCAATGCTTTTGCAAGGGAAGCGATTTTATCCCGGCGCATATTGGCAATCATACCGGTTTCCCATTTTCTGACCGTGCTTTTTCCAACGCCAACTTCATTGGCAACCTGTTCTAAAGTAAGATTCTGCGAAACCCGCAAATCCTTTATTCTTTGGGCCATATCTAACTCCGCCATGGTCAACACCTCTTTCCTGTTGTTACTACCAATATAGCATACTTGTGTCTTTTATGCAACATAAATTTCAAGAAAAATAAAAAAGTTTCTTTTAAGACAAAAAGGGTGTTGACAAGCTACACCGGGTATGGTAATATGAGAGTGTCCTAAAGGACACAATGAAACTTTCAAAGGATGTGATGAAATGAACAAGGCCCGTCTGGAATACGAAATGAATCTGCGCCATGTCAGCAAGTCTGATATGTGCGCCATGCTTGGGATTTCCCGATCCGCCTTTTACCGTAAGTGTAACGGTGAATCGGAATTCACCCAAAGCGAGATTCAGAAGATCGTGGATTTCCTGAATCTTGACAGCCCCATGGGAATTTTTTTTACCGAAAAAGTGTCCTAAAAGACACGGAAGGGAGAACGCCAAATGAGTGAAGCAAGCCTGAAGCCGGTAATTGCAGAACTTGAAACCTTGTTTTCAAAATTCAATGCCCGGTTCTTTGAAAACAAGCTGGAAAGCCCGGTGATCACCGTTTCCCCGGATCATACCCGTGGGGCTTACGGATGGTGTACCAGTTGGAAGGCTTGGCAGAATGGAGCCAAGGAAGGCGGGTTCTATGAAATCAACCTTTGCGCTGAATATCTGAACCGGCCCTATGAAGAAACCTGTGGAACCTTGCTTCATGAAATGGTTCATCTTCAGAACCTTCAGGATGGCGTTCAGGACACTTCCCGTTCTGGCACCTACCACAACAAGAAATTCAAGGAAACCGCTGAAGCCCACGGCCTGACCGTGGAGAAAGGCGAAAAGTACGGATGGCATAAAACCACCCTTTCCCCGGAAGCCCTTGAATTTGTTCAGAGCCTTGGAAAGCAAGGGTTCACCCTTGTAAGGCCCCGGCCACTTGGCCTGAAGGGTTCCAGCAAAAGCGGCGGATCATCTTCCAGAAAGTATGTTTGCCCCTGTTGCGGAACCATCATCCGGGCCACTAAAGAGGTTCATGTGATCTGTGCCGAATGTGAAGTTGAATTTCAGGAGGAAATCTAAATGAAGTTGATTAACGCCAAAGATTGGAAGGCCGTTCACTTTGAGAATCGAACAATTTTGAAAAGTGATCGCAACCTGTACCCGGAAGCTGATTGGTGGGCGCTGATTTCTTCGGTGGATGTAGAACCGATGGATGAACCCGGCCATTACAAGGCTATCTAACAGGAGGTTTACCCCAATGAATGTGAAGCTGACCAAAAGAACGGCGTGGGAACTGATCAGCCGGATTTGCCCCCGGCTGAATATCAGCAAAGACACCACCCCGCCTGATGTGGCAATCTTCCGGGCTTCCACCGGCCCCGCTGGTTTGGAAATCCGCTGTGAAAATGACTGGTTCAACCATAACGGGCGGATCAGGTTGACCCTTTCCGATGGTGAGAACCAGATCATCCAGTATTATCACCCCGACACTCTGAACCGGGACTATGTGGCGGAACAGGCAGAAAAAGAAGAATCCGCAAGAGAAGCCCGGAAAGATTGGGTTCAGTCAATGGGCTTGGAAATGGCCCACAAGCTGGTTGATCGTTATTGGGAGGGTTGAAGATGTATGTGCCTAATACCCCCCCCCAACCTGAATATTGGGTTCTGTCCCTTTCAGGTGGTAAGGATTCCACGGCCCTTGGCCTTGAATGGCTGAAGCGCCACCAGCAAGACCCCGTTACATATCCGCTGGATGAAGTGGTGTACTGTGACACATGGATGGAGTTTCCTGCCATGATGGAGCATATCAACCGCCTTGAACGGATTTTCAAGGAAGCCGGGATCAAGTTTACACGGGTTCAGAACCCTAAATCCTTTGAATGGTATATGTTCGATTATGACCCCAAACGCCACAATCCCAATCTTCAGGGAGTGAAAGACCAAAGCTGGCCGGGGCCAAAAGCCCGTTGGTGTACTGCTGAACTGAAAACCAGAATCATCAATAAGTATCTTGCCCAGCTTCGTGAACAGTACACCGTTATTCAGTTAGTTGGCCTTGCCGCTGATGAAGAATACCGGTTGGAGCGGGAACACAATCAAGATCCCACACACCGCCACCCATTAGCAGAATGGGGGTGGACGGAAGCTGATTGTTTGAAATACTGCTATGATCACGGCTTTGATTGGGGCGGCTTATATGAGATTTTCCACCGGGTTTCTTGTTGGTGCTGTCCGTTGCAGAGCCTTGAAGAATTACGGAACTTGCGAAAACATTTCCCCGATCTGTGGGCAAAGCTGTTGGATATGGAACATCGAACTTGGCGAACCTTCCGGGCCGATTATTCGGTGGATCAGCTTGAAATCCGCTTTGCCTTTGAGGAAGAACGGTTGGCCGCTGGCCTTCCGATTAACCGAACCTGTGAATTTATGTCAGAACTTCGGAAACGGCTTGAAGAAGCCGGTTTCCCACAAAAACAATAGGAGGTTGAGCAAGAATGAAAACTTTTGCAGAGCGTTTGAAATACGCAATGGGTGAATCTGGCCTGAACCAATCCACCCTTTCTGAAAGGACTGGTGCTTCCAAGGCCGCTATCAGTCAGTATCTTTCCGGTAAGAACATCCCCGGCCCGGAGCGTGTGAAGGTGCTGGCCGATGCCACCGGCGTTTCCTTTGATTACCTGATGGGGTATGAAGCGCCCCCGGCCAAGGAACAGAAGGTTTCCGTGAAGAAGATCACCACAGCAGATGCGGCCCGGTGCCTTGGGAAAAGCAAGCAGTTTGTAAGGATTGGCCTTCAGCGTGGCCTTCTTCCTTTTGGGAATGCGGTTCCCGGCGTGGGCGGTTCTTACAACTATTACATCAACCCCGCCAAATTCCGTGAGTATGTCGGAGCTGAACAGTTTGATGCCTTCTTTGGGTTGACGGCATGATCACACTATTCCAGCACCAGCAAAAAGCCCTTGACCAAACAGAAGGTTACAACCGGTGTGCCTATTACCTTGATATGGGCCTTGGGAAAACTTTTGTTGGTTCAGAAAAAATGATGAAGCTGAACACCCGGATCAATCTGGTGGTTTGTCAGTGTTCCAAGGTTCAAGACTGGATTGAACATTTTCAGACCTATTACACCCGGAACTGTGTTTTTGACCTTACAAAACCCAAAACCTTCAAATGGTTTTTTGATCAGGTTCAATGTGAGGTTCCAACCCTGATGATTGGCGTGATCAACTATGAACTGACCTTCAGGCGGAAGATTCTGAAAACCTTGACCGGCTTCACGCTGATGTTAGATGAATCTTCCCTGATCCAGAATGAAAACGCCAAGCGTTCCAATTTCATTCTTGGGCTTCACCCTGACAATGTAATTCTTCTTTCCGGTACACCAACCGGGGGCAAGTATGAAAAGCTGTGGAGCCAATGCCAACTGTTGGGGTGGAACATATCAAAAGAACTGTTCTGGAAGCAGTACATTGAAACAGAATGGGTTGAAGATGATGGTTTTTGGCGGAAGCAGATCACCGGCTATAAAAATGTTGACCGGCTGAAAAAGAAGCTGGCCGAACATGGGGCGGTGTTTATGACCACCGATGATGCCGGGATTGATCTTCCTGCAAAGAACATGATCCAAGTGAAAACCCGGCCTTCCCCGGAATATTGGAAATTCTGGCGTGAACGGGTTGTGACTATCGACACCACAAACCTTCAGGAATTTGAACTGGATTCTGATTTCTTCGGTTCCAATGAACACTGTAAGCGGGAATTGATTGGTGATACCAGCTTGACCCGCCGCCTGTATGCCCGTCAGCTTTGCGGCCTATATAACCCATACCGCTATGAAGCCTTTCGGGATTTGGTGAACAGTACAGAAGATCGGCTGATCGTGTTCTATAACTTCACAGAAGAAATGGAACGCCTGAAGGGGATGGTGACAGCCATGAATCGCCCGGTTTCCATTCTATCCGGTGAAGTAAAAGATCTGAATGCCTATCAATACCAGAGCAATTCAGTTACTTTCATTCAGTATCAGGCCGGGGCCATGGGGGGCAACTTCCAAAAGGCCAACAAGATCATTTATTTCAGCCTTCCCCAAGGTTGGGAACTATGGGAGCAGAGCCAAAAGCGGATTCACAGGATGGGCCAAGAACGCCCGTGCTTCTATTACCTTCTGATCTGCCCCGGAACGGTGGAAGAAGATATTCTGACCACCCTTCAAATGAGAAAGGACTATAACGATGAACTATTCCGAAAATACGAGGAAAAGACAGAACGCAATTAAGCGCCAAAGGTGGTTCCGCCGTATGTTCACCGTGGCCCTTCTAATGGGCATTCTGATTGGCTTTGTTCTTGGCCGTATTTCTGCCACCGCATTTGAGGACAAGCCAACCCCGGCACCGGAACCCACGGAAACCGCCTTTGTAATCAGCACCCCGGAGCCGGTGAATCTGGTTCAGGAAACCCCGGAACCTGTTCTGTTGGGTACATACAGGATCACCGCTTACTGTTCCTGTGAAAAGTGCTGTGGGGAATGGGCCAAGAACCGGCCTGATGGGATTGTTTATGGGGCTTCCGGTGAAGAACTGGTTGCCGGTGTTTCCTGTGCTTCCCCGTTGCCCTTTGGAACAGTTGTGGAGATTGAAGGCTTGGGTGAATATGTCGTTCAGGACAGAACCGCCGCATGGGTGGTTGAAAAGTATGGTGAACAGCAGATTGATATTTACTTTGACAACCATGAAGCCGTCTGTGAATTTGGCCTGAAATATCTAAATGTTTATCTGAAAGGAGAACCAGAAACATGATCAAGTGTACCAATGAATGCCCGCTTCAGCGGTTTTCCGGTTGTTGCCACAACTGCCCGGAATTTGACCACTGTGATGAAGCGTGTGAAGAAAACCCCAATGCCTGTGGGGAAGCCACCTTTGACGAGGAAACCGGCCTTTCTGAATTCAGGGCCACCCAGATTGCCACCCTGAACGCTATTGCTTCCCTGACCGCCCATAAAAAGGCCATTGAGGAACAGGAAAAGCAGATGAAAGCGGCCCTGTATGAAGCCATGGTGAAGTACGGGATCAAGAAATTTGAATCCGATGTTCTGAACCTTACCCTTGTGGAGCCTACCACCGCCACCAGCATTGATTCCGCCAAGCTGAAGAAGAAATATCCTGATATTGCGGCGGAATGTTCCAAATCCAGCGCCAAGGCCGGGTATGTGAAGATCACGCTGAAGGAAGGTGGGCAGTAATGACCGTTGAACAGATCGAACTTCGGAAGATTTTAACCCAAATGCTGGCAGATAACGGGATCAACCGAGAAACCATCAAGGGCTTTGTGGAAGAAATTGTTTCTGAAAAAGTTGATCGGGCGATTGACCGGGTTATTCATGAAGCCAACATGGATTCTCTTGTGAGAAGAACGGTTCAGGACACTATCAAAACCACCATTTCTGATGAAGTGTGTTGGAATGTTCGCCGGGTGCTTGGAAGTGTTTCAATTTCCATTGAAACCCACGGGAACTTCAGGGGTGGTGAAACTGATGGCGAGGGATGAATTTTGGGATACCCTGAAGGAACACGCCCACCAGAACCACAAAGAACGGGTTTCCAAGAACCCTGATCGGATTGCCTATGCTATTCAGCAATTTGAAGCCCATGGAATTGAATACCAACTGAAAAATGAGCAAACCGGCCATTTTCACTGTTGGCGGAAGTCTGATGATAAACTGTTCCAATTCTACGCTGGAACCGGGAAGATTCAGGGATTGGAAAACCGTGGTATTCACAACCTGATCCGAATTTTGGAGGGGTAAGCCCATGATCATCAAATGGCACCCATGCCCCGGCCACCCCAATTATGAAATCAACCGATTAGCCCAAATTCGTTCAGTGAAAACCGGGAAGCTGTTGAAGCCTTATGACGATGGTTCCGGTTATTTGCGGGTGAAATTGGATGGGGAAAATTGCCGGTTACATATTCTTGTGGCGCTGGCCTTTATCCCAAACCCCGAAAACAAACCCGTGGTGAACCACAAGCACGGCAAAAAGCATGATTGCAGAGCTTCCCAACTGGAATGGGCAACCATTTCAGAGAACACAAAACACGCTTGGGATCATGGATTGATCCAGCGGGGGGGGGTGAAAAAACATGGCCGGTGAAAAGAACTTTGAAAACCGCCTGAAGGACTGGTTGGAATCTGAAGGCATTTATCCTTTGGGGGAACCGGTTGACCGGATGAAGGCCCCGCCCTGTGGGTATTGGGAAAAACGGTGGGGCGGCGGAAGATATACAAAATCCGGTTTGCCCGATATGAAGATCACCATAAAAGGCATTTCCCTTGAAGTGGAACTGAAGGCTTCCAACGGAACCCCTTCAGAACTTCAAAAGCGAAACCTGAAACAGATCAACCAATCACAGTGTTTCGGTTTCATCCTGTACCCGGAAGGTTTTGAAGCCTTCAAGAACATTGTGAAAGGGGTGAAAGAATGCGAGTTTCCCACAGCCGGGTTGAAGTCTTTGATAGATGCCCATACAAATACCGCTTGCGATATGTGGAAGGGATAGGCACAATCCCGAACACCGATCCTGACAATGCCTTGATCCTTGGAACGGCCCTTCACACCGGCATTGAAGAAGGGGTTGAACAGGCCCTTGAATTCTACCAGAACAGCTTCCCGATCCTGACGGATGATCATGTAAATGAAATGATGAAGTTGGAAGCCCTGATTCCAAAAGCCAAGGCCCTGTTGCCACCGGGCGGCAAGTTTGAACTTCCCATTGGGAACGCTGACTTCATCGGGTTCATGGATTACCTTGTTCCCATGGGATGGATGGCGAAAAACGCCTTTAACAACCCGTGGGGTGAAGATGTTCAGGTTTTTGATCTGTATGATTTCAAGTATTCCAATAACGCCAAGACCTATGCCGTTTCCGGTCAGCTTCATGAATACAAGTATTGGTATGAACTGACCCACCCCGGCCACAGGATCAGGAATATGTATTTCCTGATTGTTCCCAAGGTGAAGATCAAACAGAAGAAAACAGAAACCCTTCTTCAATTCCGGGATCGGTTGCAGGACGCTTTGAAAGAAGCTGAACCAACGCTGATGCCGATCCGGTTTGACCCCATGAAGGTTGTTGGCTTCATGACCAATGTGAAGCACATGGTTGAAGCCGCAGAATTTCCCAAGAACCCAAACCACTTTTGCGGGTGGTGTGAGTATGAAGAATACTGTATGAAAGGATGGGATTATATGTTACTCCCCAAAAATGAACGGCGTGATCTGAACGCCACCAAAAAGAAGGTTGTTTGGCTGTATGGCGCACCCTTCAGCGGCAAGACCTTCTTTGCCAACCAATTCCCTGATCCGCTGATGTTGAACACGGATGGCAACATCAAGTTTGTGGATGCCCCGTACATTTCCATCCGGGATGTGGTGACCGTGGAAGGCCGGTTGACCAAACGGAAGCTGGCCTATGAAGTGTTCGTGGAAGCTGTGGGCGAACTGGAAAAACAGCAGAATGATTTCAAAACCATTGTGGTTGATCTGCTGGAAGATGTCTATGAATCCTGCCGGGTTTACATCTGTGACCGTCAGGGCTGGAAGCATGAATCTGATGATTCTTTCCGGGCTTGGGATATGGTCATAAGCGAATTCCTGAACACCCTGAAGCGGCTGATCAACATGGATTATGAAAATATCATTCTGATCAGCCATGAGGACAGAAGCCGGGATTTGACCCGAAAAGGCGGGGACAAGATCACATCTATTCGCCCCAATATGCGTGAGAAGATCGCCAACAAGGTTGCCGGTATGGTTGATCTTGTGGCCCGTATCGTGGCGGACGATGATGAACGGGTGCTGTCTTTCAAAACCTCTGAAGTGATCTTTGGCGGTGGGCGGCTGACTGTTCACAACAAGGAAATCCCGCTGGATTATGAAGCCTTTTGTGAAGTGTATGAGGAAGCCAACCAGAAGGCCGCAGGAGCCGTCAAGCGTGGCGGTGATGTAACTACTACCCCCCAAGCCTGAAACCTCTGACAGCGGCGAACAGCGGCCCACCAGACGGGCAAAAAAGGCTAAAGAGGAAACCCCGGCCCCGGAACCCGTCAATGATGATCATGATGCTGAAGGTTCGGAGGGGAGTGATCCCACCCCGGCCAACAATGGCACCACCGAAACCCCGCCTTGGGAGGGTGACGAGGACACCACCGATCTTCCGAAATGCCCGGACGTTGAACGGATTTTCGCACAGAACCGGGAAAACCCTGAAATCCCGCTTTGCCCCAACATTGATGCCGGTCACCGGTGCCACAAGGAAGGCGGCCCCGATGTTTGCCCCCTGTGGGATCGACCCAAGGAAGAAGCGCCCAAGATGGATGTGAACCCGCCCCGGCGCACCCGGAAGAAGCGTGATGCCTGATGGCGGATGTGCTGATGATTGCCGGGAAGCCTGAAACCATTTTCACCGCCCGTGATTTTGAATATCTGGTTGAAAAACACATGGGCCATGAAGCGGCAAAGTATTTCCGGGAATACGCAGAAAAAGCGGATGAAGAAGTAAGATCGGCCAAGGCCGGTGAAAACACAGACCTTGCTTCTTATGAAGCCGACCTTGAAAGCAATCACAGAGCCTTTCAGGATATTCAGACGGAAGCCGCCGTGATTATGGGGGTTCTTCAGGAAAAGCGGATCAACCGTGAGAAGATCGCCCATGCAGTAAGGGAAATTGGAAAGATAATTTCCAACCAAATATAAGGAGGAACCCAACATGAAAAACGATGCCCTGAACCATTTCAAAGAGGAAATGAACCGGCGTGGCCTGTTCCGCAAGATTCAGGTGTGCGCCAACCTGATCCCCCCCCCACCCGGTGCTGATGGTGAAACCCTGATCGAACTTCACCGTTCCGCCGCCAAGATCGCCATTCAGAATTACGCCGAACATCATGAAGATTTCTGTGATGTGATGGCGGAAGCGGCCATTGATCATCTGCTGAACACCGTTCTTCCTGATGATCTGTTCATCCCCAATGGTGGTTTTTCCCCTACGAAAGAAGAAGTTGACAGCATGAACCGGGCCAAGGAAACGGCTGACAAAGCGGCCAAGATGCTTGATACCCTGTTCGGTGGGTTGGCTGACCTTCTGAAAACCCTTTAATAAATACATTTTTGGAGGTAAAAAACTATGGCTATTGATTTTGACAAGATTGATCGTACCGTTGATCTGAAGGGCCTTCAGGCCGATGTGGAGGACGCCAAGAAGAATGGCGGCGGTGATTTCCCCACCATCCCCGCTGGCAAGTATGAAGCCAAGGTGGAAACCATGGAGATCAAAGGCACCAAGGCCGATCCCAACCGTCCCATGCTGGCTGTGTCCTTCAAGATTCTTTCCGGTGAGTACAAGAACCAGCGCCTGTTCATGAACCGTGTTCTGTACGGCACCAAGAACGACAAGAACATGATCGCTTCCGCTATGGGCTTCCTTGAAAAGCTGGATTCCGGTATTCCCGTCAGCTTCACCAGCTATAAGCAGTTTGCCCAGCTTGTCCTTGACATTGCGGAAGCCATTGATGGCAAGCTGGAATATGCCGTGGACTACGATGATTCCCGCCTCAATTCCATCAAGATCACGGAAGTCTTTGACGCTAACTAATCTTCAACAGGCCGGGGGTGTGGGCGCAAGCCCCCCCCGGTTGGGCCTATGGTGAAGCCTTCCCGTGGCGGGCCTGTTTTCACTAATTCACCGAAAATTATTACAGAAAGTGGGTGAATTGATGGTTTTTTATGATTTTGAGGTTTTCAAGTATGATTGGCTTGTGGTTCTGATTGATATTTACGCCAAAAAGGAAACCGTGATTATCAACAATCCCGCCGAACTTCTTCAATTCTATGAAGCCCACAAGGGTGACATTTGGGTTGGTTACAACAGCCGGAACTATGACCAATACATCCTGAAGGCTATTCTTTGCGGGTTTGACCCCAAGAAGGTGAATGATTGGATTATTTTGCAGGACAAACCCGGATATAGATTTTCCAGCCTGTTCCGTGATTATCCGGTGATCAACTATGACGTGATGCCCAACCCGCCAATCAGCCTGAAAGCCCTGGAAGCGTTCATGGGCCATTCCATCAAGGAAACGTCCGTTCCCTTTGACATTAACCGGCCCCTGACTGAAGAAGAATTGGCTGAAACAGTGAAGTATTGCCGCCATGACGTGGAAGAAACTGTGGAAGTCTGGTTACGGCGGAAGGAAGATGAATTCGATGCCCAAATGTCCCTTGTGAAAGCCTTCAACCTTCCCATTGGGGACATAGGACGTACCAAGGCCCAGCTATCCGCCAAAATCCTTGGAGCCGTTCAGCGGGATCACAATGATGAATTTGAAATTGAGATTCCAAAAACCTTGCGGATTGAACGATATTCAAGCGTTTTGAACTTCTACAAGAACCCTTTGAACCGGGACTATTCCAAGACCCTTGCCCTGGATGTGGCCGGGGTTCCTCACGTCTTTGCATGGGGCGGGCTTCACGGGGCAATCCCCAAGTATTCCGGGGAAGGGTGGTATATCAATGTCGATGTGGCGAGTTATTACCCGTCCCTGATGCTGGAATACGGCTGGATCAGCCGCAACGTGAAAGACCCGGCCCGGTATGCGGAAATTTACCACACCCGCCTGAAGCTGAAGGCGGAAAAGAACCCCATGCAACAGCCCTATAAAATCGTTCTGAATTCCACCTATGGCGCTATGAAAGACCGCCACAACGCCCTATTTGATCCCCGGCAAGCCAACAATGTTTGTGTGGGCGGGCAGTTGCTTCTTCTGGATTTGATTGAACGATTGGAAGATCACTGTGACATTATCCAAAGCAACACCGATGGCATTTTGGTGAAGTTGCGCCGGTATGAAGATTATGACCTGATAGATGATATTTGTTGGGAGTGGGAAAAGCGTACCGGGATGCGCCTTGAATTCGATGAATTCCACAAGGTTTTTCAGAAGGACGTGAACAATTATTTGATTGTCCCGGAAGGCCCGCTGTTCGATGAAAAGGGGAAGCCCCGGTGGAAATGCAAGGGGGCCTATGTGAAGAAGCTGTCTGATCTGGACTATGACCTTCCCATTGTGAACCGGGGGATCATTGACTATTTTCTTCACGGCACCTTGCCGGAAGAAACCGTTGGAGCCTGTACCAGCTTGCGGGACTTTCAGAAGGTTGTGAAGGTTTCCAGCAAATACAAATATGCCCTGTATTCCCCCACTATCGTCTATCAGAAAATCCGGGACGAAAAGGGCCGGTCAAAGACCGTGAAACGCTTCTATGGTGGAGAAATCCAGAAAGATCAAACTTTCCGGGTGTTTGCTTCCACGGACACCCAAAAAGGCGGTTTGTTCAAAGTTTCCGGGAAGATCATTCGGGGCCGGGAAAAGAACCCGGAACAGTTTGCCAATACCCCTGAACACTGTTTCTTCATCAATGACGATGTAACCGGGTTGCCGATCCCGGCAGAACTGGACAAGGGCTACTATATCAAGATGATCTATGACCGGTTGGCAGATTTCGGCGTAACATTTGACACCTTGGGGGGGGGGCTTTAAGCCGTGGAATTGTTTAGGGGCTATGTCCTGACAAGGAATAAGGAGTGTTTAGAGAAATTCAAAGGTGTGAAACGCCTGAAAACCCTGGACGATGTGCGGGACGCTGATGAATTTGCCGCCATTCTTGGGGACGAAACCATTTTGATTGATGTGGACAATGGCCCAACGTCTGATATTCTGTTCAAAATGGTTCAAGACTTGGGCTTGAAGTGTAGAGTGTACGCCACCACCAGGGGAAAACACTTCTACTTCAAGAACCCGGAAGGCACCGTGGAAAAAAGCTGGACAAAACAAACCCTTGCCGTGGGGATTACCACGGATGCCAAAGTGGGCCGGAACAACAGCTATGCCATTATGCGCTTTAATGGCGTGGATCGGGCCATTCTGCTGGATTGCCCGGAAGATGAAATTCAGGAGATTCCCAAGTGGCTGACCCCGGTGAAAACCAATCAGGACTTCTTGACCATGGAAGCCGGGGATGGACGGAACCAAAGCCTGTTCAACTACATTCTGACCCTTCAGAGCGAGGATTTCACAAAGGAAGAAGCCCGTGAAACCATCCGCCTGATCAACCGGTATGTTCTTTCCGATCCGCTGTCTGAACGGGAACTGGAAACCATTCTTCGGGATGATGCGTTCAAGAAGCCGGTGTTTTTCAAGGGTTCCACTTTCCTGTTTGATAAGTTTGCAACCTATCTGAAGAACAACAACCATATTGTGAAGATCAATGGTCAGCTTCACATTTACAAGGATGGGATTTATGTTCCCGGCCATGCGGAAATTGAATCCCAAATGATCAAGCACATCCCCCATCTGAAGCGGGCCAACCGTTCTGAAGTGCTTGCCTATCTTGAAATCATGATTGATGGGGAAGCCAAGACCACCAACCCCAATGTGATTGCCTTCACCAATGGCCTTTACAACATCAAGGATGGTTCATTCAGGGACTTCACCCCGGATGTGGTGATCACAAATAAAATCCCGTGGCCCTACAATCCAGCCGCCTATTCGGAATTGCTGGATCACACCCTTGACCGGCTGGCCTGTAACGATCCTGAAGTTAGGGCCTTGCTGGAAGAAATGGTGGGCTATTGCCTGTACCGGCGCAATGAACTTGGAAAAGCCTTCATTCTGATTGGCGATAAGAGCAACGGCAAATCCACCTTCCTTCATGTGGTGAAGAATATGCTTGGGGATTCCAACATTGCTTCCCTTGACCTGAAGGAACTTGGGGACAGGTTCAAAACCGCTGAACTGTTCGGAAAGCTGGCGAACATCGGTGATGATATTGGTGATGAATTTATTGCCAATGCTTCTGTGTTCAAGAAGCTGGTAACCGGTGATCGGGTGAATGTGGAGCGGAAAGGCCAAGACCCGTTTGAATTCAACAACTATGCAAAATTCCTGTTCAGCGCCAATAACATCCCCCGCATGAAGGATAAAACCGGAGCCGTTCAGCGGCGTTTGGTGATTGTCCCATTCGATGCAAAGTTTACCCCGAATGATCCCGATTTCCGCCCGTTCATCAAAGATGAACTTTGTGAACAGGATTCCATGGAATATCTGATTGTTTTGGGCCTGAAGGCTTTGAAATCTGTTTTGGGTAAAGCCCAATTCACCACTTCCAAGCGGGTTCAGGGGCAGTTGGATGAATATGAACAGAACAACAACCCCATCATTGGTTTCATTCAGGAAGTGGGCCTTGACGGGATTGTAAATGAAGCCACCAACACCGTTTACCGGCGCTATAAGGAATACTGTATTGCAAATAACTTCCAAGCCCTATCCGCCATTGAATTTTCAAGGCAGATTTGCAAGCGGTGTGGGTTTGTCACCGATGCAAAGTACATCAAGGGGAAGAAAACCCGTGTGTTCGTGGAAGGGACAGGTGGTGAAGAATGAGAAATCAGAACAGCATATTCACCACCTTGGGCGCTTCCAACCACGCCTTGGAAGAACGGGAACAGAATGATTATTATGCAACCGATCCAAAGGCCGTGGAACTGTTGCTGGAACTGGAACAGTTTGCCTCGGTGATATGGGAACCGGCCTGTGGGGAAGGCCACATTTCCAAGGTGCTTCAGGCCCACGGCTATGAAGTCATTTCCACAGATTTGATTTACCGTGGGTTTGGTGATCCTGAACCGCTGGACTTCCTGACGGAAACCTTTGAAGGATTTGAAGGGGATATAATCACAAACCCGCCTTATTCAATGGGCCTTGAATTTGTTCAGAAGGCGCTTGAAAGCGTCAGGCCCGGTGGGAAAGTGGCTATGTTCCTGAAGGTTCAGTTTTTGGAGGGACAGAAGCGGGGGCTATTCTTCAAGAGTACCCCCCCCCGAACAGTTTATATTTCCCGTTCCCGTCTGGCCTGTTATAAGAACGGGGATATGAGCAAAACAGATAGCGCCATAGCCTATGCGTGGTATGTATGGGAAAAAGGCTTCACCGGTGATCCGGTGATCAAATGGTTCAACTGAAAGGATGATTGTAATGTTGCCAAAAACCAAAACGGAACGCCATGCCGACATTTGCAAGGAAATCAACGCCTTGTATGCCCGGAAAAATCATGATTATGGGGACAGCTTCCACCAGACCTTCACAGAAGAAGGAATGGCAATGGTCCGGATCAGACTTGGGGACAAACTGGCCCGGTTCAAGAGCCTGACGAAAAGCGGGGTTCAGGAAGTCAAAGATGAATCCATCCGGGACACCCTGATTGACCTTGCCAATTACGCCATTATGACGGTTCTTGAAATGGATGATCTGAAGATGGAGGGAACCCCCAATGACCGGTAACGAGTACCAGAAAGCCGCATTGAGAACGGCAAGCGGCATGAACTATGAACATCATGGGATGTTGATGAACGGGGCCTTGGGCCTTTGCGGTGAATCCGGGGAAGTGGCTGATATTGTAAAGAAGGCCACTTTCCAAGGCCACCAGCTTGACACCGCCCACATTGCTGAAGAACTTGGTGATGTAGCGTGGTATCTGGCTATTTCTGCCAATGCGATTGGCTATGATCTTGACACCATTTTTGAAATGAATGTGTCCAAACTGATGAAGCGTTACCCGGAAGGGTTTGATCCTGAAAAGAGCATTCACCGCCCGGAATATGAAAAAGGAGTGTAACCCATGAAAATTATTAAACCTGATGTGGAATTCATCACCCCTATTGACGGGGCCACCATTCTGAAGCGTCTGGAACAGTGTGGGCGGGTGTGCTATAAGTCTGAAGCCAAGATCACGGACACCAGCGCCCCGGCATTTGTGGCCGGTATCATCAAGCGGGGCCATGAAGCTGTTCTGGAACACTGTTCCTTCACGGTGAAGTTTATCTGTGATCGTGGTGTTTCCCATGAGATTGTTCGCCACCGGCTGGCCGCATATTGTCAGGAATCTACCCGCTATTGCAATTACAGCAAGGATGGGTTTGGGAATGAAATCACGGTGATTGCCCCTTGCTTTCTTGAACCTGATCCCTATGATCCTGAAAGCCTGTGGAGCCGCTGGAAAGAAGCCTGTTCTATTTCTGAAAAAGCATATTTTGATCTTCTGGCCCATGGTTGCACCCCGCAGGAAGCCCGTTCTGTTCTTCCCAACAGCCTGAAAACTGAAGTGGTTATGACAGCCAACATTCGGGAATGACGGCATTTCCTGAAGTTGCGGTGTTCTCCCGCCGCACACCCGCAGATGCGGGAAGTGGCCTTGATCCTTCTGGAAAAGGTTCATGCCCTTATTCCGGTTTGCTTTGATGATATTTGGGAGGAATACCATGAACTTTAAGAAGGCTGGCGGCAAAATCTTTGGCGTGGCCTTGAATAAGGCCGAACAAAGGGCCTTGGATCAGGAAATAAAAAAGCAGATAGTTGAAAACGATACCCAATTCAGCATTGACAATGATTCTTCCATCCTGTGGATGCTTCATGTTCATTTCGGGTTCGGCCCCAAGCGTTTGAAGAAGGCGTGGAAGCTGTTCTATGCCGAAAATATCAAATTGCGGGATCATTACCTGATGGATGCTGAAGATGGTGGTTGGCTTTGCCGCCAAAAGCTGAAAGGTATTGGGTGTGATGTAGAAGCATGGTATCAGGAAGAAAGGACGGTGAAACCCGATGCCTAAACCTTGGGAAAATGCTGAAGGCTATAATGATCCTACGGCCTATCACGGCACAAAGAACATCATTCGGGAAGAAGATGAACAGCAGAAGCGGGTGAACACCCTGATCTTCGTCCTGAAGTACATCATCCGTTTGGCTGGCTTTGAACTGCTGAACAGAATTGAAATTCGTGAACGCAAGAGCGGGAGGGAATACCGATGAAGCCGGTTCACACAGAAACAGTCAACACAATCTTCACCGCTGAAGGGTGTTTTGATTTACCAGCAACCGTGATGCAATCCCCCGGTGATGCCCCGGTGGTTGAAACCTGTTGGGAGTTGTCACCGGAAGAATTGGCCGTGGTTCAGCAGACCGGCAAAGTTTACCTTTCGATTGTGGGAGGTCAGCCGCCCGTGTGCTTGTCTGTGGTCAGCTTGCAAGAACCCTAAAATAGTTGTTGGGGTGGTGGGTGGAACGGATGCGGAACAGATGTTTTTGATATATCTGTGACGCTGGAAACCCTTAAAAACAGCGGGATTTCTACATTATAGAACAGATGGAACAGATGTTATATTTCTTAAATATAAAATATAAAAAAATATATAAAGAAGTATAACTATATAAGAGAATGCAAAAGTATCTGTTCTATCTGTTCTATTCTCTGAAAATGCTGATAAATCAAGGGTTTTCCAATCCACCTGAACAGAACAGATGTGCAGAAAGGATGTGTTACATAGTGACTGACAAAGAACTTTCCCAACGGGCCAAGGATTATTTTGCCCAAATCAGAAAAACAGATCGCTTGATCAAGCGGCTGACTGATACAGTGTTCACCTTGCGTTCCAGCTTGACTTCCCAAAGCTATGAACTGAACTCTGATAAGGTGCAGACTTCAGGCCCGAAAAATACCCTTGAAGAAACGGTTGCCAAGATCGTTGACCTTGAAGCCGATATTAACCGGCGCATTGATGAACTTGTTGATATGAAACAGGAAGCCTTCACCATGATCAACCGGATTCCTGATCTTGATCAGCAAAATATTCTGATCGGGCGCTATATCCAGTTGAAAAAGTGGGAAGATATTGCCCTTGAACTTAACTTTTCAATTCAATGGGTGTATGAACTTCACGGGAAAGGTTTGCTTGCTTTCTCCCAAGCGAACAGCGAGTTTTTCAGGAACAGAGAAAAACAGAGTGCCACCGCTTGAAAACAGAGTTTATTCTATGCGATAATCTATTTATGAAATTGCGCCTACGGGAAACCGGGGCGCTTTTCTTATACCTGACAGAAAGGCGGTGAATACCTTGACCCCAAGACAGCAGAAGTTTTGTGATGAATACCTGATCAGCGGTAACGCCACGGAAGCGGCAATCAAGGCCGGGTATTCCCGCAAGACCGCAAAGCAGACAGGAAGCGAAAACCTTTCAAAACCTGACCTTCGTGCCTATATTGATGAACAGCTTGCCAAAATCCATTCCGCCAAGATCGCTGACGCTGAAGAAGTGATGAAATATCTTACTTCTGTCATGCGGGGTGAGCATACCGAACAGGTTTTGAAGCTGGTTGGTGAAGGCGTTCAGACCGTCACGGATATTGATGTTTCTGCAAAAGAGCGCCTGAAGGCCGCTGAACTGATCGGCAAGCGTTATGGCCTGTTCACTGATAAAGTTGGACTTGAAGGCGCTGTTCCGGTGATCATTACGGGGGATGATCAGCTTGAAGATTGACCCCAAGGCAAAGGTGATCCGCCTTCCTGAAGTTGTGGGCAAAGGTTACGCCACCTTCTGGAACTTCAAAGGCCGTTACCGGGTGTGCAAGGGTTCCCGTGCTTCCAAGAAATCCAAAACCACGGCCCTGAACATCATCAAGCGAATGATGGAATACCCGGAAGCCAACACCCTTGTTGTTCGTAAGGTGTTCAGAACCTTGAAAGATTCCTGTTTTACTGAACTGAAATGGGCAATCAACCGGCTTGGGGTTCAGGCATATTGGGAGATCAAGGAAAGCCCCCTTGAAATGACCTATAAGCCAACCGGCCAAAAAATCTATTTCCGGGGCCTTGATGATCCCCTGAAGGTTACTTCCATCACCGTTGAAATCGGCTATCTGTGCTGGTGCTGGATTGAAGAAGCATACGAAATCATGAATGAAGCTGATTTTGATATGCTGGATGAATCCATCCGTGGTGCTATCCCGGAAGAAACCGGCCTGTTCAAGCAAATCACGCTGACATTCAACCCGTGGAACGAAAAGCATTGGATCAGGAAACGCTTCTTCGGTGAAGTCACCGGCAAGGATGCCCAAGGGAACCCCACATACAAGTTCCATGATAGCTGGATCAGCCCGGATGGGCAGATTTACGCCACAACCACCAATTACCTGTGTAATGAATGGCTGGACACGGCGGATTTGAAGGTGTTCAACACCATGAAGGAAAACAACCCCCGCCGCTACAAGGTGGCTGGCCTTGGTGGTTGGGGCATTGTGGATGGCCTGATTTTCGATAATTGGCGGGAAGAAGCCTTTGATTATCTGGCTATTTCCAAGAAGCCTGATGTGAAAAGCGCCTTCGGCCTTGACTTCGGTTATACCAACGATCCCACGGCCCTGTTCTGTGGGCTGGTGAGTGAGAAGGAAAGAACCATTTGGGTTTTTGATGAACTATATGAAAAGGCCCTAACGAACCGGGCAATCTGTGACCGGATCACCGGCATGGGCTACGGTAAGGAACGGATCAAGGCCGATTGTGCAGAACCCAAGAGCATTGATGAATTGCGGAATGCTGGCCTTCATCGT
This sequence comes from Oscillospiraceae bacterium, assembly GCA_021771675.1. The sequence goes on from JAETOP010000005.1 coordinate 32,883, forward strand.
ATCAGAGCCGCCCGGAAGGGCAAGGACAGCGTGAACAACGGAATCCAGTACATTCAGGGTTACACCATCATTGTTCATCCCCGATGCGTGAACTTCATCACAGAGATTTCAAACTACACATGGGCAGAAGATAAGTTCGGGGCCAAGATCAATGTTCCCATTGATGATTTCAACCACCTTATGGACGCTATGCGTTACGGGCTGGAAGATATGTTGGTTGGCCCCGCCTTCAGCTTCGACTAATAACATGATAGTAACAAAACACACGAAAAACACACGGTTTCCGTGTGTTTGCGTTTATTAAGCAATGAAGAAAGGCGGTAAGTGAATATGTTTCTGGATAACGCTATGGAGCGTATCAACCGCCTGATCCTTCAGGGTGGGCGAACCGGCATGACTGAAAATCAGTTCTTCGCCGCTGAAATCAAGGAATGGAAGAATAGTCAGCGCCGCAAGGATCAGGTTATGGGTGATCTGTACTATGAAGGACAGCATGACATTCTTCAGCGTCAGCGCACAATAATTGGTGAAAACGGTCAACTTCAGGTGGTGACGAACCTTCCGAACAACCGCCTGATTGATAACCAATATGCCCTGATGGTGGATCAGAAAACCAACTACCTTGTGGGCAAGCCCTTCACCCTGAACTGTCAGGATAAGGGTTACACGGATGCTTTGGGCAAGGTTTTCAACAAACGGTTTTACCGGCTTCTGAAATATGTCTGTGAAGATGCCCTGAACGGTGGCCTTGGCTGGCTTTATCCTTACTACAATGAAGCTGGTGAATTGTCCTTCAAGCATTTCCCGGCCTATGACATTCTTCCTTTTTGGGCTGACGATGATCACACCATCCTTGATTGTGCGATTCGTTACTACACCCAAGAAGTGTGGAACGGCTACCAAAAGGAAAAGGTGGAGAAGGTGGAAATCTTCAAAGCCGATGGCATTTACCGGTATATCTATCAGAATGATATGCTGATTGCCGATGTGGAAGCCGGTGAACACGAAAACTATTTCATGGTTGAGGAAGAAGGCCAAGAACCCAAGGGGTTCAACTGGACAAGGATTCCGCTGGTTCCCTTCAAGTATAACAAACAGGAAATCCCCCTGATCCGCCGTGTGAAAACCCTTCAGGACGGAATCAACACCATGATTTCCGACTTTGAAAACAATATGCAAGAGGACGCACGGAACACCATTCTGGTTCTGAAGAACTATGACGGTGAAAACCTTGGTGAGTTCCGCCACAACCTTTCCACCTATGGAGCCGTGAAGGTTCGTGAGGATGGCGGGGTTGAAACCCTTCAGGTTGAAATCAATGCAGAGAACTACAAGGGCATTTTGGAACTTCTGAAGAAGTCCTTGATTGAAAATGCCCGTGGCTACGATGCCAAGGATGATCGTTTGAGTGGCAACCCCAATCAGATGAACATTCAATCCATGTATTCTGACATTGACCTTGACGCAAACGGCATGGAAACCGAGTTCCAAGCGGCCTTTGAAGAACTGTTGTGGTTCATCAATCAGGATTTCAGCAACCGGGGCTTGGGCGATTATGAAGGCGCTGAACTTCAGATCGTGTTCAATCGTGACATTCTGATCAATGAAACGGAATCCATTGAAAACTGTTCCAAGTCTGTTGGTATTCTGTCCACGGAAACCATTGTGGAACAGCACCCGTGGGTTACAGATGTTGAAGTGGAATTGGCCCGGTTGCGGAAGGAAAAGGAAGAAGCTATGGAACAGGCGCAGGAATACGCCGGGGCCTTCCAGACCGGCAACCCGAACCAAGGTGATAATGGTGGGGGCGAATAACCCCCGCCGTTTCACAATATACGCCGGGGCAGACATTGAGTGTGGCGGGGTGCTATTACTCCTACCCGCCAAAGGGTGAAATTCCCTTCCCCGGCCCATCATGGCCCGTTGGTCAAGCGGTCAAGACACCGCCCTTTCACGGCGGTAACGCCGGTTCGACCCCGGCACGGGCTACCAGAATAGCGGTTGTATTCTTCGGAGTACAAGCGGGATGAAAACCCCCGCTTTCATGCTGAAGTGGATGGAATAGGCAGACACGGCGGATTCAAAATCCGTTGCCGCAAGGCGTGTGGGTTCAAATCCCACCTTCAGCACCATTTTTCAGGATTGGAGGAACGGCCCATGAGAAATGCGGACTATTGGCGTGGACGGTTTTCCATCTTGGAGGACGGCGCCCACCGAGAAGCCCAGCGAACCATTCAGGACATGGAAGAACTGTATTTGGATGCCCAGCGTTCAGTTCAGAAGGAAATTGAAAGCTGGTATGCCCGTTTTGCGGTGAACAACCAAATCAGCCTGACCGATGCCCGAAAATGGCTGACCGCTGGACAGCTTGAAGAATTTCATTGGAGCGTTGAACAGTATATCAAGATCGGTGAACAGGCCGGGTTGGATGCGGCATGGCTGAAGAAGCTGGAAAATGCGTCCGCCCGGTTCCACATTTCCCGCCTTGAAGCTGTTCAGACAGGTATTCAGCAACAGCTTGAATTGCTGTATGGCAATCAGGTTGATAGTCTGGATGCCCTGTTGAAGAAAGTTGTGGGCAATGGCTACACTCACACGGCCTTTGAGGTTCAGAAGGGCGTGGGCCTTGGTTGGGATATTACCGGGCTGGATCAAAAGAAACTTGAAACCTTGCTTTCAAAGCCTTGGACAACGGACGGACGAACCTTCCGGGATCGCTGTTGGTTGAACAAGAATGATCTGGTTGGTTCGGTCAGTAAGAGCCTGACACAAGGGCTTCTTCGGGGTGATTCCCCGGCCAAGATCACCACGGCCATTCAGAAGCAGTTTGGGGTTCATCGGTATAAGGCAGGGCGGTTGGTCAACACCGAAACCACCTATTTCAATGCCGTTGCCACCAAGGAATGTTACAAGGATTTGGATGTTGAAATGGTGGAAATCATTGAAACGCTGGATTCCCATACCTGTTCCATTTGTGGTGGGCTTGATGGTAAGGTGATCCCCATTTCCCAATATGAACCCGGCGTGACTGTGCCGCCCTTCCACCCCAACTGTCGAGGAACCACGGCCCCGGCCATTGATCCCAAGTATGCCGGTGAGAGAGCCGCCCGGAACGCTGATGGGGATGTGTACTATGTTCCCGCCAACATGAAATATGCCGATTGGGTTCAAACCTTCGTGAACGGCGGTTCCAAGACTGGCCTGACCATTGCAACCGGGGCCGGTGTTGTCAAAACGCTTCGTGATTATAACAGCGAGTTTGGAAAGAAGTTCGGCAAAGACCACTATGATCAGATTCGTGACCATGTGGACGCTTGCCCAAGCCCTGACCTTCAGGCTACTTGGGATAAGTACGAAACCAAAATCAAAGTTGCAAAGGCGAACCATCAAGGCGGTGCATACTGTCAGGGCAACAGCATTTATGTGAACATTGATGCTGACGGAAAAGGCCGTTCTTGGAGCGCCCCCTATGCAACCACTTTCCATGAAAGCGGTCACGCCATTGATGGCCTTGCGGCCCAGCTTGGAAGCCCAAATGGGCAATGGCATTTTTCTTCTACCTATAAGGGCGGGGCTTTCCCCCAAACCATCAAGGATGAAGTGAATGATTGGGTGGATCGGATTCTTGCCGACATGAAGGCCCACAAAGATGATTTCCCGTATTGGGTACAAAAAGGCTGGATGTCGCAAAACACCGCTGATTTCTACATCAAGTATGGTGGATTCAAGGTTAAAAAATCCTATGCTTATGCCGCTGTTCAAGCGGAAGTAAAAGCATTGACCCCGTTGCAGTACGGTGATCTTTCTGATATATTGGAAGGTGCTACCCGTGGTAAAATCCGCTGTGGCATTGGTCATGGCGGTGGTTCCTACTGGACAACCCGAACTTATAACGGGATTGATTGGGGCCTTGGAACTGAAGCCTTTGCGGAAATGACTTCCGCAACCATGACTTCCCCGGAAAGTTTAGCAACCATCAAGAAATATCTTCCCAAATCCTATGCCATGTATGAAGATATGTTGAAGGTGATTGCAAATCAGCCGTGAAAGGGGTGTTGAAAAATGGCTGAACTGATTGAACAGTATCTTGAACGATTCCATGAGAACTTCCCCCTGTTCGCCCTGATGGGTGTTGAGGAAGCGGAAGTGGAAGCCATTATTCAGGATTGTTTGGATAAGGGAACTCCTTACCGGCCACCTGAACTGGATGAAAAATCCCTATATTGATGATCTGACCACCCCGGCCTTTGGCCGGTGGTGGTTTTTTCATACCATTTTCGCCGTTTCCCGGTGGTGGGCGGTAAACAGAACCGGGAAAAATCGTGGTTCCTAACCCACGGTAAAAAAGGATTTGGAGGTAACAACAATGACTAAGGAAAAGCTGTTGGAATGGGGCCTGACTGAAGAACAGGCCACAAAGGTTATGGAGGGCCTGAACGGTTCCTTCGTCACCAAGGCCCGGTTCAATGAGGTCAACACCGAACTGACCGCCGCCAAGAACACCATCAAAGAGCGTGACACCCAGCTTGAAACGCTGAAGAAGGCTTCTGGTGACACCAAGGCCCTTCAGGATCAGATCACCCAGCTTCAGGCCGATAACAAGAAGAAGGACGCAGATCACGCCGCTGAACTGAAGAATCTGAAGATCAGCAATGCGGTTGAACTGGCCCTGACCGGCGCAAAGGCCAAGAACAACACCGCTGTCAAGGCGCTGTTGGCTGACTTTATCGGCAAGGCTGAATTGGCGGAGGATGGAACCGTCAAGGGCCTTGATGATGAAGTCAAGAAGCTGGTGGAAGGCAAGGACACGGCTTTTCTTTTTGAGAAGTCCAGCGGCACCAAGTTCAAGGGAGCCAAATCCGCTGAAAAGGGTGATGGCGCTGAAGGCGGCATGACCCTTGAAAAGCTGAAGGCCATGAACCCCTTGGATCGCTACAACTATTCCGTCAACCATCCTGACGAATACAAAGAACTTTATGGAGGTAATGAGTAATGGCAAACACTGTCTATGATAATTTTTTCCTGTCCAATGAAATTGAAGATCAGTACCAGAGCCACCTTGATCTTCAGCAGTTTTGCACCGTGGACAACAACCTGACCGGCGTTGCTGGCATGGTTCGCAAGATTCACAAGTACAAGGCCACCGATGGCACCGAGAAACTGACGATGGGCAACGGCAACACCAAGACCATTGAAGCCGGTTACACCGAGAAGGAATACCGGATTCAGATGGCACAGAACCGTTTCCAGTATTATGACGAGGAAGCCATGACCGATCCTATGGTGATCACCACCGGCACCCGTCACGCTGGTACGGATATGTTCAACACCGTGAACGCTGACATTTTCAGCGCTTTCAACGAGGCCACCATGACCATTGTGACCACCGCCCTTGGCTTTGATGCCTTTGTGGATGGTGCGGCCATGCTGAATCTGGAAAACCTTGAAGGTGTGACCATCTTCGGCTTCGTCAACCCCGCTGATATGGCGAAACTTCGCAAGGCCCTGAAGGACGATCTGAAGTATGTGGAAGCATACGCCAAGCAGGGCTATGTTGGCACCGTGGGTGGTATCAACATCTACACCAAGAAGAACGCCGAAACCGGCAAAGTGGTCATTGCCACCAAGGAAGCTGTTACCCTGTTCAACAAGAAGGGTACGGAAGTGGAACAGGAGCGTGAAGGCAACATCCGCCGTAACACGGTTTATTCCCGCAAGTATTACCTTGCGGCCATGACCAATGAAGCCAAGGCGGTTATGATCATCACCGGTTCTGCCGCTGTCACGACTGATGAAACCGTTACCAGTTCCAAGACCTACTATGCCAAGAGCGGTATTGGCTATGTCAAGGTCACGCCCGGAAAGAACGATAACCCCAAGACCAAGGGTTGGTACGAGATCACGGCGGCGTAAGGAAGGCGGTGAACCCCGTTGCGTGATAAAGCGGTTGCAATGCTAACGGCCCTTGGCGTGGCGGGGGCCGCTGATGATCCGCTGTTGGATATGGTTTTGAACAATGTTCAATGGCGGATCAAAAATCTTTCCAACCTTTCCGAAATCCCGGAGGGGTTGGAAAGTCTGGCCGTTTCTATGGCCGTGGGCGAATACCTGAACATGAAGAAGTGTTCTGGACAGCTTGAAGGGTTTGATTTGGATGCGGCGGTGAAATCCATTCAGGAAGGTGACACCAACATTACCTTTGCCCTTGGTGAAGGGAGTTCAACCCCTGAACAGAGGTTGAACAGCCTGATTGATTATATGATCAACGGGCGCATTGGTGAAATCTACCGTTATAGGCGGTTGGTATGGTAAATAAGGCCGTGCGAACCGCCTTGGAACGGTTGTGGAAGGATCGGTGTTCTATCTTCATCCGTGAGGAAGTCACCGATCCTGTCACCCACCTGACGGATTCTGAAGAAAAGCCGCTTCTTCAGGATCAGCCGTGCAAGCTGTCTTTTGAAACATTAACTTCAACCAATGGGGATGAAGTGGCAACCGCCCAACAGGTGGTGAAGCTGTTCCTTTCCCCGGATGTGAAGGTTCCCGCAGGATGCAAGATCATTGTCACCCGTCCAAATGATGTGGAACGAACCTTCATCTATTCCCGTTCCGGTGAACCGGGCGTGTTTTCCAACCATCAAGAAATCATGCTTGAACCCTTCAGGGGGTGGGCCTGATGGGAAGATGGGGCCGGTGTGATTACCGGGAATTGAAGAAGCTGGATGAACGCCTTCAACAGCTTTCGGAAGTTGACATGGATCGGCTTTGCCGGGATGCCGCCAAGAAGATTGCCCAAATCCTTCTGAACAAGGTGAAGAAAAGAACCCCCGTTGGTGTGGTTCCGCCGTATGCTACGGATGAAGCCAAGGAAGAATATTGGCCCGGTTATCGTGGCGGTTCCTTGCGTGACGCTTGGACAATCCTTCCCATTGAAAAACATGGGGAGCAGTACACTGTGACCATCATCAACAATTTGGAATATGCGTCCTATGTGGAATACGGCCACCGGCAAACACCGGGGCGCTATGTTCCCGCCTTGGGTAAGACCCTGAAGGCAAGTTGGGTGAAGGGGCGGTTCATGCTGACTATTTCCGAACAGGAAGTGAAAACCTTGGCCCCGTCCATTCTGAATGATATGTTGTATGACGCTTTGAAGGGGGTGTTCAGTTGATCAATGAAATCATCAAAGGTGTTTCCATGAAGCTGAACGCCACCTTTGGAGCCGGGTACAAAATCTATCAGAATGATGTGGAACAGGGTTTCAAAGAACCCTGTTTTTTCATTGCCGTTCTGAAGCCCGACATTTCCCCGTTGCAGAAGAACCGGTTCATGAACCGGAACCCGCTGGATGTTCACTATTTCCCCACCAGCGGGAGGAACAACACCGAATTGTTCACGGTGGCCGGGGATTTGATGGAATGTTTGGAGTTCATCACCCTTCCCAATGGGGATGTGCTTCACGGAACTTCCATGAGTTATGAAGTGCAAGACGGGGTTCTTCACTTCTTCGTGAACTACAATTTGACGCTTCGCCGCCCGTCCGAGGAAACCCCGATGGAAGAATTGGATGTGAATGTGGAGCCAAAGAAAGGGTGATTGAATGGCTACCAGAAAGAAAGCCGCCACCGCACAGGAACCGACCATCACGGCCCCGGTGGTATTCCCGAAAGAACGGGTGTTGACCTTCAGGCGTTACGCTGACCGGCGTGATCTTCTGTCTGTCCTTTTGGAAGATGGGAAGGAATACACCTTCGATCAGATTGATGGGCTGATCAATGACTTTATGAAAGGTAAGGTGAAATAATATGGCCCTTGGCGGCGGCACCTTCTTGGTGCAGAACAAAGTTCTGCCCGGTGCATATATCAACTTCATTTCTGTGGCGCAGGCAAGCGCCACCCTTTCTGACCGTGGCATTGTCACCATCCCCCTTGCTATGAATTGGGGGCCTGAAGGCAAGATTTTCACGGTGGAACAGGCTGACTTTATCAAGAACAGTCAGAAAATTTTCGGCTATGCGTACACGGCGGATGAACTGAAGCCTATGCGTGAAATCTTCCTTCACGCCAAAACCGTTCATTTCTTCCGCCTTGGCACCAGCGGCGTGAAGGCGGCTAACACCTACGCAACGGCCAAATACCCCGGCACCCGTGGTAATGATCTTCGTACCGTTATCACGGCGAATGAAAACACCACAGAACAGAAGCCGCTGTTCGATGTGGCAACCTTCTTGGGAACCATTCAGGTTGATCTTCAGGAAGGTGTGGCCGCTATCACCGATCTGAAGGCCAATGCCTATGTGGATTGGAAGTCCAGCGGAACCCTTTCTTTGACCGCTTCCTTGCCCCTGACGGGCGGCACCAATGGCACCGTGGCCGATTCCGACTATCAGACCTATCTTGATCAGGCGGAAGCGTACACCTTCAACGCTATGGGTTGCACCGAGAGCAAGGCCACCATCACCGCCCTGTTTGCGGCCTTCGCAAAGCGGATGCGTGATGATGTGGGCAAGAAGTTTCAGGTGGTTCTTTTCCGCAAGCTGGCCGATTATGAAGGCGTTGTGAGCGTCAAGAACGGCCTGACTTCCGACAAGACTTCCACCGCTCTGATCCCTTGGGTTACGGGCGTGATCGGCGGAACGGCGGTCAATAAGAGCGCCACCAACATGACCTATGATGGTGAATATGATGTTGATGCCGATTTCACGCAGACCCAGCTTGAAAACGGTATCAAGGAAGGTTCCTTCATGTTCCATCGTGTGGATGAAGCGGTGTGTGTCCTGACTGACATTAACAGTTTCATTTCCATCACGGATGAAAAGTCCAGCGACTTTTCCAGCAACCAGACGATCCGAGTTTTGGATCAGATCGCCAATGATATTGCCGTTCTGTTCGGCAAGAAGTATCTTGGCAAGGTTCCCAATGATGCCGCTGGCCGGATTTCCCTTTGGAACGATATTGTGAAGCACCACACGGAACTTCAGGATATTCGGGCCATTGAGAACTTCAGCGGCGAAAATGTGACGGTTGAAAAGGGCGATATCAAGAAATCCGTGGTGGTTACTGATTATGTGACCCCCGTGAACGCTATGGAACAGCTTTATATGACCGTCTATGTTCAGTAAGGAGGTACAACCATCATGGCAGATAGAACCATCATGAACGCCAAGGATGCTGTTTCCGCTTCCTTGGCTGAATGTTTCGTGACCATCGGGGATAACCGTTACAACTTCATGCAGGCGATCAACCTTGAAGCCAACTTTGAGAAGAACAAAACGGAAGTTCCCATTTTGGGCAAGACCGGCAAGGGCAATAAGGCCACCGGCTGGAAGGGTACGGGTTCCGCCACCTTCCACTATAACACTTCCATCTTCCGTGAGCTGATGAAGCGTTATAAGGACACCGGCGAGGATGTCTATTTTGACATTCAGGTGACAAATGAAGATCCCACTTCTTCTGTGGGCCGTCAGACCGTGATCCTGAAGGATTGCAATATGGATGGCGGCTTGCTTGCCAAGTTTGATGCTGATGCGGAATACTTGGATGAAGATATGGACTTCACCTTTGAAGATTTCGAGATGCCCGAAACCTTCAGCCTTTTGGCCGGTATGCAGTAAGCAGAGCGCCCCGGCCTTACTTCGGTAGGGGCCGGGGCCTTTTTTCGTATCAAAATATAGGAGGAAAAAAAAACAATGAGCCTGTCCGCTTTTTTGGCTGAAAACGCCGTTCCCGTTGAGAACATCAAGTTTGTTGCTTCTAAACGCTTCTTGGGTGAGGATGGCAACCCCATTCCTTGGGAGATCAAGACCATCACCGGCACCGAGGATGAAGCCCTTCGGAAGTCCTGTGCCAAGCGTGTTCCGGTTCCCGGCAAGAAGAACCAGTATCAGAAGGAAACCGACTATGATCTTTACCTTGGTAAGCTGGCCGTGGCTTGTACCGTGTTCCCCAATCTGAATGATAAGGAACTTCAGGACAGCTACAAGGTCATGGGCGCTGATGCCCTTCTGAAAACCATGCTGACCCCCGGCGAATATGCCGAATACCTGACCAAGATTCAGGAAGTGTGTGGTTTTGATACCACCATGCAGGATGAGGTTGATGAAGCAAAAAACTAATCTGTGAAGGTGATGGTGAAGCGAACATTGCTTACTATTGCCTTCACGAACTTCATTTGACACCTTCCGCCTTTTATGCTTTGCCCCGCCGTGAACGGGCCTTCATTATTGCGGCCATTGATGTTCGGGTGGAAGCCGAAAAGAAGAAGCAGAAGGAAATTGAACGAAAACAGCGCCGGGGCCGCCACCATTAAGGCCCCGGCTTCTATTCTCCAAGAAAGGTGGTGATCCCTGTGGGAAATATCCGGGCCGCTATTGCCCTTTATGATGGTGTTACCAGCCCCCTTCAGAGTATGCACAAGGCGATGGGGGTTGTGCTGAACACCTTTGAAGCCATGCAACAGGCTTCCGGTAGAGCCGTTGACACGGCGGCAATCCGGGAAGCCCGTGAAGAATGGGCGAGAGCGGGAACCGCCTTTGATACCATTGAAGGAAACATCAGGAACGCCAACAACGAACAGCAGAATTTCAACAATTCCATCCGTGGGGGTAGCAATTCCGCCAACGGGCTTCTGTCCATCATCAAGAAAGTTGCCATTGCCGCTGGCGGTATTGCCGGGATCAATAAGGCGCTGAATATTTCGGATGAATTGGCAAGCACCAAGGCCCGATTGAATTTGCTTGTGGATGATGGCGGTTCCGTTGAAGCCTTGGAACAGAAGATCATGGCTTCCGCCCAGCGTTCCCGATCCGTTTATTTTGACACAGCTTCCGCCGTTGCGAAACTTGGCCTGAACGCTGGTAACGCCTTCGATGGCAATATGGATCAGGTCATTGCCTTCATGGAACAGGTGAACAAGCAGTTCGTTATTGGCGGCGCTACGGCCCAAGAACAGAGCAACGCCATGATCCAGCTTACACAGGCAATGGCGGCGGGTGCGCTTCGTGGTGAAGAACTAAATTCCATTCTGGATGGTGCGCCGGGTATCGCAAGAGCCATTGAAAAATATATGGGCATTGCGGAAGGTTCCATCAAGACGGTTGCACAGGAAGGCAAGGTAACGGCTGAAGTGGTGAAGAACGCCATGTTTGCTATGGCGGACGAAACCAACGCAAAGTTCGATTCCATGCCCAAGACTTGGGCGCAGATTTGGGCCGGGATGAAGAATCAGGCCCTTTCCATGTTTGCCCCGATCTTGACCAAGATCAACCAGATTGCTAACAGCACCAAGTTCCAGCAAGTCACCACAGCCCTGATCAATGGGCTTGCCGGGGTTGCCAATATCGCTTCTTCGGTGCTGGATATTCTGATTTCCATTTCTTCTGTGATCGTTGATAATTGGAGTTGGATTCAGCCTATTATCATGGGCATTGTGGCCGCTATGCTGATCTATAACGGTGTGGCGTTGGCAACGAATATCATCATGGGTATTCAGGCAACCGCCAAGGCCGTTCATGCGGCGGCAACCGCTATGGAAGCGGGAGCCACTTTCACGGCTACTGTGGCCCAGCAGGGCCTAAATGCGGCGCTTTTGGCTTGCCCCCTTACATGGATTATCCTTCTGATTATCGCCGTAATTGCGGCAATCTATGCGGCGTGTGCGGCAGTTGCCAAGTTCACCGGAATTGCAAATAGCGGCTTCGGTGTGATTTGTGGCGGAATCATGGTGGTAATTGCCTTCTTCAAAAACCTTGGCCTGTCCGTGGCAAATATCGCCTTGGGTATCTGGAACGCTTTGGGGGCCTGTGCTTCCAACATCGGAACGGCCTTCCACAATGTCATTTCCAATGTTCAGGGTTGGTTTTACAACCTTCTTTCCACAGCCCTTACCGTTGTGGCCGGTATCTGTGAAGCCCTGAACAAGTTGCCCTTTGTCGAGTTTGATTATTCCGGTATCACCAGCAAAGCAAGCGAATATGCGGCTAAATCCGCTGAAGCCTATGGCAATGTAGAGGAATACAAGAGCGTTGCCGATGCCTTCAATGAAGGAATGTCCACCTTTGACACCTTCCAAGATGGTTGGGCCGCTGATGCCTTTGCTTCCGGTGCCGCTTGGGGTGATGGCGTGGCCGATAAGGTTTCCGGTATGTTTGATTTTTCCGCCTTAGATTCTATGGGGGCTGATTCTTTGGATGCCTTCAACCTTGGCAATGATCTTGATAGCATTTACGGGAACACCGGCGATATTGCAAACAACACAGCGGCCACCGCTGATGCCTTGGATATTGCTGAAGAAGATTTGGCCTATCTTCGTGACATTGCGGAGCGTGAAGCAATCAACCGGTTCACTACCGCTGAAATCAAGGTTGAACAGCACAATGAAAACCACATTTCCAAAGATGCTGATTTGGATGGGATCATGGATGCTTGGGCCAATGACTTTGCTGAAAAGCTGGAAGTTTCTGAAGAAGGGGTGCATGAGTAATGGCGTATAAACTGTATATGGCGGGAACGCTTATGCCCATCACCCCTTCCAAGGTGACGGTAAAGATCAATAACCAGAACAAAACCATGACCCTGATCAACGGGGAAGAAATCAACATTCTGAAGGCCGCTGGCCTTTCGGATGTGTCCTTTGAATTGGTTCTTCCCCAAGTGTCCTATCCCTTCAGCAACGGTGGAGCGCAAAGCGCCGCCTATTACCTGTCCTTGTTTGAACGGCTGAAGGTGAGCAAGACCCCGTTCCAATTCATTCTGAACCGGCAGAAGCCCGGTGGCGGGATGTTCCATTACACCAATTTGACTGTTGGCCTTGAAACCTATGAAATCACCGATGATGCCGGTGAAGGCTTTGATGTGAAGGTGAAGATCAACCTGAAACAGTACAGAGCCTATGGCACCAAGACCGTGACCGTGCAACCGGCCAAGACTTCCAGGGGAACCGCCACCGCAACGGTTAAGGCGGCACCCCGGCCCACCACAACGGCCCCGAAAGCCGCCACCTATACGGTGAAATCTGGTGATTGCCTTTGGAACATTGCCAAGAAGCAGTTGGGCAACGGGGCCGATTACACGAAAATCTATAATCTGAACAAGGACAAAATCAAGAACCCGAACCTGATCTATCCCGGTCAGGTTCTTACTTTGCCTTCCTGAAAGGGGTGATTCCGTTTGGCAGTTGAATTGTTCATCCAGCATAACAGCACCATCCAATTCCCCGTTGTCAAGGAAGGCGCACGGCTGACCTTGGAGCGCAAGGGAACCCCCGGCAAGTTGGAGTTCACCGTTGTCAAGGGGCCGGGGCTGAACTTTGCTGAAGGTGATCCGGTGAAGCTGACTGTGAACGGAACCGCCATGTTCTATGGGTTTGTGTTCAAGAAAAAGCGTGACAAGGGCGGCACCATTGATGTTGTGGCCTATGATCAGTTGCGTTATTTGAAGAATAAGGACACCATCACGGAAGAAGGGCTGAAGGCTTCTGACCTTCTGAAGCGCATTGCAACAGATTTCCGGTTGAACCTTGGCACGGTGGAAGATACCGGTTATACCCTTGAAACCATCGTGGAAGAAAACCAAACCCTGTTTGATATGATCCAGAGCGCCCTTGATGAAACCCTGATGAATACCAAACAGCTTTATGTTCTATATGATGATGCCGGGAAGCTGACCCTGAAGAACATCAATACCATGAAGCTGAACCTTCTGATCGATGAAGAAACCGGGGAAAACTTCAGCTATGAATCCAGTATTGATGAACAGACCTATAACAAGATTAAGCTGGCCTATAACAATGAAAAAACCGGTAAGCGGGAATTGTTCATTGCACAGGACGGGGCGAAAATGAACCAATGGGGTGTTCTTCAATATTTTGAAGAAGTTCAGACCAAAACGGGCGCTTCCGCCAAGGCGGATGCCCTGTTGAAGCTGTACGATCAGAAAACCCGCAAGCTGACCATTCAGAACGCTTTCGGTGATGTGCGGGTTCGTGCTGGAAGCGCCGTGGTGGTGGCCCTGAACCTTGGCGATATTGTCACCAACAATTACATGGTGGTGAACAAAGTCACTCATACCTTCAGGGGTGATGAACACATGATGGAACTTGACCTGATCGGGGGTGAATTTATTGCCTAATCCTGTTGAAGTGGTGAAACGGGCGGCGGTGGAAGCTGTGGAAGCCGGGAAACCGGTGAACATCCTGTTTGGAACCGTTCTTTCCGCTTCGCCCTTGAAAATTCAGGTGGATCAGAAATCCATCTACACTTCCAAAATGCTGATTCTGACCCGGAATGTGACTGATTTTGAAGTTGATATGACGGTGAACCACAGCACCGAGGACAAGGGCGGCGGTTCTGGTGCGGCGGCTTATGAAGCCCACAAACACGCCTATGTTGGCAAGAAAACCTTCAAGGTTCACAACGCTTTGAAGGCCGGTGAAAAGGTGCTTCTGATCCGGGTTCAGCAAGGAAAGAAATTCGTGGTCATTGACCGAGTAAAGGGGGCTTGATGATGATTCCGCAAGTGCAGGATGATATTAAACAGGATTTCACCATTGAAACCCTTCCAAGCCGTACTTTCAGGATGAACCACAACAATCTGACCATCATCGGCACCATTGATGAAATCCAAGCTGTGGAACAGGCGGTTTTTCTGATCCTGAACACAGAACGCTATGAATGGTTGATTCATTCTTGGGATTATGGGGTTGAACTTCATAATCTGATCGGGAAAGATGTGGAATACTGTATTCCCGAAATTGAACGCCGGGTTCGTGAAGCCTTGCTTCAGGATGATAGGATCACGGCGGTTCAGAACTTTGAATTTACGGTGAACAAAAAGAAAGTGCTGACTACCTTCACGGTGGTCAGCATTTTTGGTGAAATCAATGCAGAATTGGGGGTTGAAATCTGATGTATGAAGCACAGACCTATGAAGAAATCCTTTCCCGGATGCTTCAGAAGGCGCTTTCCATCAATGGCAATTTGGACACCCGTGAAGGTTCGTTGGTTTGGTGCGGTGATGCCCCCGCCGCCGTGGAATTGCAGAACCTTTATATTGCCCTTGATACGGTGCTGAATGAAACCTTTGCGGACACCGCAACCCGCCCTTATCTCATTTTGAGGGCGGCAGAAAGGGGCCTGAAACCGCAACCGGCAAGCCCCGCCGTGTTGCAGTTGAGCATTACACCAACCACCTTGCACCTTCCCATGAACACCCGCTTTTCCATCGGGGAACTGAACTATTATGTTTCGGCTGACCGTGGAAGCGGCAAATATGAAATCACCTGTGAAACCGCTGGTGAAGCCGGTAATGATTACACCGGAACGGTGATTCCCATTGAATATGTGGACGGGCTTGAAACCTGTTCCATTTCCGCCGTGGTGATCCCCGGTGAGGATGAAGAAGATACCGAGGTTTTCAGACAGCGTTACATGGATAGCCTAAACGCCCAAGCCTTCGGCGGCAACCGTGCGGATTATCTGGAAAAGGTGAACGCCATTCCCGGCGTTGGCGGTGTGAAGGTATATCGGGTTTGGAACAGCGATTTGAACCCGGCCAAGCTGATCCCGCCCACGGGAACCGACACTTGGATCAGCGGCCTTTCCGGTGTGTCCGAGGAAATCAAGGCGTGGCTGGATGCCGTGTATGTGGCGGGAGCCAATAGCAAGCTGACTGTGGGCGGAACCGTGAAGCTGGTGATCATCAACAGTTCCTTCAAGAAGCCTTCGGAAACCCTTGTGGATCAGGTGCAGACAGCAGTTGACCCCCTTCAGAACGCTGGTGAAGGTGTGGGCATTGCCCCCATCGGCCATGTGGTGAGGGTTGAAGGTGTGGGTGAAGATACCATCAACCTTTCCTTCGATTTGTACTATCAGCGGGAATGGAGTTGGGATGATGTTTCCGCCTATGTCACGGAAGCAATCAACGGTTACTTCTTGGAACTGGCCCAAAGTTGGGCAGACCAGAATGAAGCCCTTGTGGTTCGTATCAGTCAGGTGGAAAGCCGCCTGTTGGGGATCACCGGTATTCTGGATATTGCCAACACCAAAATCAACGGTGAAGCGGCGAACTGTACCCTGACCCTTGACCACATCCCGGTTTTGGGAACCATTGAGCCGGGAACCATCGTGATCAACGGATAAGGGGGCCGGGAGCATGGAACGCAAACTGATTGATTATCTTCCCTATGTCATTCGTGATTATGCGGAGTTTCAGGGGATCATGGGGAGCGAACAGCCGGAAATTGAAAAGGCGTGGAACACCACGGATGATCTTCTTGATAACCAGTTCATTCCCACCGCTGGAAACATGGGCCTTTCCCGATGGGAAAAGATTTTGGGGATCACCCCCAAAGGCACGGACAGTCTTGAAGATCGCCGGTTCCGTATTCTGACCCGGATCAATGAAGAACTTCCGTACACCTTGCCCCAGCTTCGGAACATCCTTGAAACGCTGTGCGGGAAGGGAAACTATTCCGCTGATGTGGAAGAAGGCACCTATCAACTTCTTGTGAAAATCGGGTTGGCCGCAAAGAACAACTTCAATGATGTTGAATCTTTGCTGAACCGGGTTGTTCCCCAAAACATGGTTGTGACCTTGCTTCAGCTTTATAACACCCATGCGGAACTTGGGCGGTTTACCCATGCCCAGCTTGCCGCCTATACCCATAATCAGTTGAGAAACGAGGTTTTGAAGAATGGCGAATAAAACAACCAACTACAAGCTGACTAAACCCCTTGAATCTGAATTTTATGATGTAGGGGTTCAGAATGAAAACATGGATAAGATTGATACCCAAATGAAGGCCAATGCGGATGCCATTGAAGCCCTTCAGGAAGGTCAATCCGGGAAGGCTGATCTGGTGGGCGGCAAGGTTCCCGCCGAACAGCTTCCCAACATGAACTATGATCCCAAAGGTACGGCCCAAAACAAGGTGAGCGAACACAACCTTGATCAGACCGCCCACCCGTATCTGTTGAACCAGATCGGAACCTGTGTGGAAGCCGCACAGAACGCACAGGATGCCGCAAATGCGGCCTTGGATGCTGTGTCCGGTATCGTCTATACCATCAATGTTCTTCCTTCGCAGAATGGCACCCTGACCTATAACGGACAGGCCCAAAGCCCTTCTTGGAACGCTTATAACCCCGATGCGCTGACCTTGGGCGGCGTGACTACCGGCACCAATGCGGGAACTTACACGGCCACTTTCACGCCGAAAGGGAAGTATAAGTGGGCAGACGGCACACAGACCGCCAAGGAAGTGACTTGGACGATCAACGCCGCCACCATGACGATCCCCACGCAGAACAACAGCCTTACTTATACCGGTTCGGCCCAAAGCCCCACTTGGAACAACTATGACAGCGGGAAAATGACGCTTGGAGGAACTACCAGCGGCACGAACGCCGGTTCCTACAATGCCACCTTCACGCCGAAAACGAACTACAAGTGGGCCGATGGAAGCACCGGGGCCAAAACGGTTGCTTGGAGCATTGCCAAGGCCGCTGGTAGTTTGTCTTTGAATAAGACTTCCATCAAACTGACCGCCGCAAAGACCACGGACACCATCACCGTGACAAGAGCCGGTAACGGCACAATCACGGCCACTTCCAGCGCCCCCACGGTGGCTTCTGTGAGTGTTTCCGGTTCGGTGGTAACTGTTACCGCCAAGACCAAAGGAAGCGCTACAATCACCGTCAGCGTGGGCGCTGGCACCAACCACACGGCCCCGGCCAATAAGACCTGTTCCGTTGAAGTGACATTGCCCACCAAGGTTCTGAACGATAACAGTTGGGCAACCATCCGGGAAGTCAGTTCCGCAGGTTTGGGGGCCAACTATTGGGCCGTTGGTGATGTGAAATCCATCGTTTTGAATGGCACCGTGAGGAATTACACTTTCAGCAACTTGACCGTGAACGCCTTTATTTTGGGCTTCAACCACAATTCCGCCAAGGAAGGTGCGAACAAGATTCACTTCCAGATCGGGAAGATCGGTTCCACGGCAGTTGCTTTGTGTGATAGCAATTATAACAACACCGGTGATGGTTTCCGCATGAATACCAGTCAGACGAACAACGGCGGTTGGAACGCTTCACACATGAGAAAAACCGTATTGGGCAATAGTAACACCCCCACAAGCCCGTTGGCGAATAGCTTGATGGCGGCGCTTCCCGCCGATTTGAGGGCGGTTATGCAACCCGTGACCAAGTACACAGATAATACCGCCAACGGTGGCGGCAATGTTCAGAATTATGTAACGGCCACCACCGATTACTTGTTCTTGCTTGCTGAATTTGAAGTGTTCGGAACAAGAAGCTATGCAAATAGCTATGAACAGAATTATCAGGCACAATACGATTACTACAAAGCCGGTAATAGTAGAGTAGCCTATAATCATTCCGCCGTGTCCACGGCGGTGTGGTGGTGGCTTCGTTCCCCTTATTACGGCAGCGGCCGTAGTTTCCAGAATGTCAACACGGATGGCAACGGCAGCGGTAGCTATGCCTATTACTGTGCTGGTGTGCGCCCCGGCTTTGCCGCCTAATCCCCCGCAGGATGATCCCGCCCCCATCCCGCCGCCGAAAGGCGGCGGTTCCGGGAGGGAACCCCAAACAAAAATAATAATGGCGGCGTAAGCCGCCCGACGATTTTTTTTTTGAAAATGGGGGTTTTCCGGTAAAGTGCTATCATTTGACTGTCATTTGAGTGCATACACCGGACAAAATCAGCCATACAATATCCATAAGCCTGTTTGAAGGGGGTATTGTATGGCAACAAACAAGCGTGTTTTCACCTTGCGCCTATCGGATGAAGTCTTTGACAAGATCGGGGCGCTTGCAACCCGTGAACACCGATCTATCACCAATTACATTGAATTTGTTCTTCTGAAACACTTGGAAGAAGTGGAAAAGGCGGAAGGAACGATCAATGTCGATAATTCACCCAAAGGGGTATAACTGAAAATGTCTGTCCTGAAGCAAAAGAGAACCACAAGCAAGGCCGAGTTCATCAACACGGCCAATCAGATTTATGTTGAAACCCCTGAACTTCCTGACCCGTCTTTCGGCCCGGTATTCCCGTCTGATTGCGGAGCCGGTGTCAAAGCTGGCCGGTGAGATCATCGACCATGCGGAGAAGGCTAACAGTATCTTTCCTTCGGACAACCAGCGCATTGAAATGAGGAAGGCCCATCTTCTTGAAGCACGGGCTTCCCTGATGGCGCTGGATGTTCGCTTGACCCATGTTTACCTGATTCTGAACCAGAACCCGGAAGGGCCCTTTACCACTTCCAAGGGGAACCCGGTGAAGTCACAGGATGCAATGGAAAAGCTGGATAAGATGGCCCAAAACTTGGGTGAACTGATCGACAAAGAAAACGAACTTCTGAAAGGAGCAATCAAAAATGTAACAGCAAAACAGAAATAATTTCCCATTAGGTGTGCAACTGATAATGAGCCTGTTGGCGGTGTGGTGGTGGCTTCGTTCCCCTAATTACAACAACAACAATAATTTCCAGAATGTCAACACGGATGGCAACAACAACAATAACAATGCCTATTACTGTGCTGGTGTGCGGCCCGGATTTTGCAAATATACACGGTCAAATGTAGTAACAGAAGGCGAACGGCTTTTCAGGTGAAAGACGACCGATGTAAAAGGAGTTGTACTTCCTTGGGTTTCAATCCCTAAAACTGCCCTTTGATGCCCTTACACGGACGCTTCTTGCATGGTGGGTGAATGTGTCATAGCCCATTTCATGTGTAAGGACAAAGCAGATTAGATGGCACCCTACAACGCATTTGTACGAGGGGCGAATACTTTTATTATGACAAGCCAAGAACGGCATGAAGCGAGGTTCCAGCGCCGCAGAGCAAAGCGGCAGGAACGGAAACAGGCCCGGTGTGACAGCCTTGGGCCGATGAATAAAGTCTTTTCCTATCGGAAGATGTTCTTCTACGGGAAAAAGTGCTGTAACGGGGTGCGGTGGAAGCAGAGTGTTCAGAACTTTGAAGGCCACCTTTTTTCCGGTACGGCAACACGGCGGCGAATGGTGTTGGAACAGAATTGGAAACCAAAAGCCTGTTCCCATTTCACCCTTCGGGAACGGGGCAAAATCCGCCCGATAGATGCCCCGCACATTACGGATCGACAAATCCATAAAACCCTTTGCAATGAAGTTCTAATCCCGCTGTATTCACCTTCGATGATCTATGACAACGGGGCAAGTCAGCGGGGAAAGGGCCTTCATTGGCAGTTCAAGCGGATCAAACAACAGCTTGGATGGCATTACCGGCGCTATGGCCGTGAAGGTGCCGTGTTGCTGTTGGATTTGAAGGGGTTCTTCCCAAATGCTTCCCACGCCCTGTTATACCAGCGGCACCGGGAATTGATTTTGAACCCTGAACTTCAAAACTTGGCTGATACGATCATTCGGTTTTCCCCATGCCCAACACCGGGCCGGGGCTTGCCTTTGGGTGTGGAGCCTTCCCAACAGGAAATGGTGGCCTTGCCCAGCAAGATTGACCAATGGATCAAGTGTCAGGCCCATGTTCATTGCGCCGGTCATTACATGGATGATTACTATGCTTTCTTCCCCACGGTGGATGAAGCAAAATTGATGGGCCATGAAATTGTACGGCGTTTTGAAGCCGCTGGAATCCGAGTGAACAAACGCAAGTGTAAGGTGATCCCGCTTACAAAGCCATTCCGGTTCTGCAAGGCCCGGTTCACACTTACCGAAACCGGCAAGATCAAGGTGAATGGAAGCCGGGATGGAGTGAAACGGGCAAGGCGAAAACTGAAGCTGTTTCACAGGGAGTTCAAAGAGGGAAAACGATCCTTCTTTGACATAGAACAATACATGGAGTGCCAAAGCGCCTATTACCGGAACTTCAACGATCATGGCCGGTTGCTACGGTTGCGGCGGCTTTACCATGCAATCTTTTTCGGAGGTGGACAATGTTTAGAATCATCAAAGCCGGGGCCGGTATCGGCCTGACCGAGAACCTGAACTACATCAAAAAAGCCGAAAATGGTTGCTACATCCTTTGCCCGGAGCATGACGCTTCGGGCATTGTTTTTGAGGGTGTGGCTTACCATTTGTTGGGCCGTGCCGCTATGGACGAACTGGAAACCGTGAGTTTGGAGGAAACGGACGCAGGAACCGAGATCACCAAAGCCACAGAAGCCGGTGGAATCGTCTTTGTCACCTTGGCGGAAGCCGGGAGCATTGACGCTGAAACGGCGGCGGAACACGCTGATTTGTTCGCTGAATGGGCCTATCCTATCGCCTACAAAACCGGCCAAATCCGCCGTTTTGGTGGGGTGCTTTACAAGTGCGTTCAGGATCACACTTCCCAAGCTGACTGGACACCGGACACCGCTTCCAGCCTGTGGAGCCTGACCGCCAATCCCGCTGAAGAATGGCCCGCTTGGGCACAGCCGGTGGGGGCGCATGATGCCTATTCCAGCGGGGCGAAAGTTGCCCACAATGAAAAGCATTGGGTTTCCACCGTGGATAACAATGTTTGGGAACCGGGTGTGTATGGTTGGGAGGAAGTAACCGATGCAGTATAAAAATTATCTGTGCCGAAAACGGGCAAGGTTTGACGGCATTTCAGGCCAAGTGAATATTCCCTATGGAACCGCCCTGATCTGTCAGGACGGTTTTTTGATGCACCAGAACAAACCGCTTTGCGGGATCACCAGCCAAAACGCCTATGATTTCTTCAGTCAGAATGATGATGGGATGGGCCGGGAACGGGGTGATCTGGTTGGACGCATTCTTTCCAAACTGCAAAAGCGGGATTCCGGGTATCAGGCCCGGTGGAACAAGGTTTGGGAGGATGCCCGGTGCCAAAAGTACAAGCGCCCGGAGCATGAAGATCATTGGATTTGGAACTTTGACTTCTACAATGGGCCTGTGGAGGATTTGCGCCATATCGCTGGTTTGATCGGAGCATAAGACAAGGGAGGAAGAATAGAAATGACGGTTTATCAATGGTTGTGCTTGTTCAGCGTCCCGGCCCTGATTCTGATGATCGTGAAGTATATGCTGAACCAGATCAAGCAGAACAGGAAGGACACGGAAGCGGTGAAATTGGGCCTTCAGGCCCTTCTCAGAAGCCAAATGATTTCAGACTATAACAAGTATTCTGAAAAAGGCTTTGCCCCTGTCTATGCACGGGATAATTTTGAAAACTGCTGGAAACAGTATCATTCTTTGGGGGCCAATGGTGTGATGGATGATCTACATGAAAAATTCCTTGATCTTCCCACAGAAGCCCCCAACAGATGAAGCGGGTGCAAAAAGCCAAGCGGGAATTTTCAAAAACCATATTGATGTTCATTGGGGCGGTTACCGTTGTGGTAACCGCTTTCACTTTAATCATGATTTGGAGAACCAATGACCTTTCCCCTTTGGCTTATTTGATCCCCGCCGTTTTTGCCGAACTTGCCACCGGAACCGGATTTTACTATTCCAAGGCCAAGGCCGAAAACCGGATCAAGTTGCGGAAGCTGTACGGCCCTGAAATCTACAATGACGCAAAAGAACCCTAAATTACAACACAGAAAGGAAAATGAAACATGAACACCGAACAGATTATTTCTCTGATCGTGGCCCTTTTGAGCGGCCTTGCCACCTGTATTCCTCTGGCCTATAAACTGGTGCAGTATGTCCAGAAGGCCGCACAGGAAAAGAATTGGAACGCCCTGTTGGGTTTGGTCATTGACCTGATGGAACAGGCGGAAAAGAAATTCACCGATGGTGCCACCCGTAAGGAATGGGTGATGGCTATGGTGCAGACTTCCGCCGAATACATCAATTACCCGGTGGACAGCGTAGCCCTTGGCAAACTGATTGATACCCTGTGTGATATGTCCAAGATTGTAAACTATGACGGTGCACCGGCCATTGAGCCTGAACAGGTGAAGGGAGATGGGGAAAATGAGTAATTCCCCGCTTGCGACCTATACCCAGATCACAAAGAATAAAACCAGCCCCCGGAACCATACCATTGACACCATCACAATTCACTGTATAGTTGGGCAATGGACAGCAAAACAGGGGTGTGATTATTTCGCCACCACAGACCGGCAATGTTCCGCCAACTATGTTGTTGGTAAGGATGGTTCCATTGGCCTTTCCGTGGATGAAAAGGATCGTTCTTGGTGTTCCAGCAACAGCGCCAATGACAACCGGGCAATCACCATTGAAGTTGCTTCTGACACCACACACCCCTATGCCGTAACGGATGCCGCCTTTGCCACCCTTCTTAATTTGGTGGAAGATATTTGCCGCCGCAACGGGATCAAGAAGCTGGTTTGGAGTACGAACAAGAATGATCGTGTGAATCACCTGAACGGGTGTAACATGACCGTTCATCGGGACTACGCAAACAAGGCTTGTCCCGGTGATTATCTTTACAACCGGCATGGAGAGATTGCCGCAGAAGTCAACAGGCGGCTTCAGGGCGCTTCTTCTGGTGGTGGGGTAGTAGTTACACCCCCGGCCACAGAAAAGCCCACAGACGGCGGCACAGGGGCCACAGCAACGCCTTATTTGGTGCGGGTGACAATCTCTGATCTGTATATCAGAAAAGGCCCCGGCACCAACTACGGGAAGAATGGCTTCATCAAGCCGGGTGTTTACACCATCGTGGCGGAAAGCACCGGCACCGGGGCCACCAAATGGGGCAAGCTGAAAAGCGGTGCCGGTTGGATTTCCCTTGACTACGCAAAACGGGTGTGATAGCGTGTTACTATGTTGTTACTATCCCTTTGGGTTTCACCGGGTTCCTGTGACCTGAAAATTCAGTAAATTCAGCCCATTGGGGCCTACAAAAACTCAAAAATTCATGGTAAAATAGCCGCAAAAAGCGGCTATTTTACTCTTTTATCGCCATTTTCCTCTCCGGCTTCGCCGGAAACCGGAAAATACGGCTGCATGATACCATTTCGCTCCGCTTTATGGTATAATCAAACGGAAAAAGAGCGACAGGGGAGCGGCTGATGAAGCGTATGACACAACAGGCCCCGGCAAAGGTGAATCTGGCCCTGGACATCCTGGGCCGGCGGCCGGACGGCTATCATGATATGCGGATGGTGATGCAGGCGGTGTCGCTCTGCGACACGGTCACCGCGGAGGAGACAGAGGGAGGATTTGCCCTGCACACCGGCGGAGATTTCATTCCAGCTGGCAAAAAGACCTTGGAGCAGCGGGCGGCAGAGGCGTTTTTTGCCGCTATCGGACAGCCTGTGCCGGGCCTTGCGGTGACATTGGAAAAGGTAACGCCAGCATACGCGGGCCTGGGGGGCGGCAGCGCGGATGTGGCGGCCCTGCTTCGCATCCTGCGCCGGGCGTATGCGCCGGATATGCCCACGGCGGAACTGGAGCGGATCGGCTTGGCGGTTGGCAGCGACATGCCCTTCTGCGTCCGGGGGGGCACCGCCCTGGCGGAGGGCAGAGGGGAGGTACTGACGGACCTGCGGCCCCTGCCGGACTGCTTTTTTGTCATCTGCAAGCCGGACTTCGGCATTCCCACGCCCACCCTCTTTGCCCGGGTGGACGGTGGAGAGTTTGGCTGCCGCCCCGACATTGAAGGGATGTGTCGTGCCCTGGAACAGGGAGACCTGACCGGCGTGACCGCCCGGCTGGGGAATGTGTTCGAGGCGGTCCTGCCGGAGGAGTACCATGCGGTGTTTGCCATCAAGCGGCGTTTGCTGGACCTGGGTGCGCTGAACGCCGCCATGAGCGGCTCCGGCCCCGCGGTGTTCGGCATCTTTCGGGCGCGGCAGACAGCGGAGGCAGCGGCAAGGGCGCTGAAAGAGACTTATGCCCAGACCTTTTTGGCGGAGCCGCTGAAAAAATTTTAGAAAACAGGAATAAAATCAAAGTTTTCCGTCCATGATTTTCCAAAAGGCGCACAGCCTACATAGAAAAGGATGGAAATCAAATGAAAACAACTGTAAAGCCCGCAAACCGGCTGAAAATATTGGAGATCGCGCTGTTGATCGGAATGGCGGTGTTCCTGGCCTCCGGGGCCATGGCCCTGCGGACGCAGGACGATCTGGCGGCCAAGGTGGTGCGGCTCCATGTGCTGGCCAACTCCGACTCCGAAGAGGATCAGGCGCTGAAGCTGCGGGTCCGGGATGTGGTGCTGGAACGGGCAACGGAGCTTCTGAAGCAGTCGGCGGACCGCCAGGAGGCCGAGCACCTGCTTCGGGGGGACCTGAAAGAGCTGGAACGCATCGCGGCGGAGGAGATCCGGGCCCGCGGCTATGCGTACCCCGTCGCCGTGGAACTGGAGGCCGCGGAGTTCCCCACCAGGGAATACGACGGCTTCACCCTGCCCGCCGGGGAATACCTGGCCCTGCGGGTCCTGATCGGGGAGGCCAGGGGACAGAACTGGTGGTGCGTGGTGTTCCCGCCGCTGTGCACCGCCGCGTCGGCGGATGTGCCTGCCTCCGCGCTGGCGGCGGGCTTTTCCCGGGAGGAAGTCAGCCTGATCACAGAGGAAAATGAGGGCTATGTGTTAAAATTCAAGACGGTGGAATTTTGGGAGGAGCTGCAGAAGAGATGGAACTGAGAGCAGGAGGACTGCTGTTTGTGGTCCGGGATTTGAAGAAGTCCCTGGAATTTTATCAACAGGTGCTGGGGCTGGAGATCGTCAACGACTTTGGCGCCAACGTGGTTTTGAACGGCGGGCTGTCCCTCCAGACATTGGACAGCTGGACGGGATTTTTGGGAAAGAGGCAGTCGGAGATCGGCTTTGGCGGCAATGACGCCGAGCTGTACTACGAGGCCGATGACTTTGACGCATTTTTAAAGCTTCTGGACAAACATCCGGAGGTAGAGCTGGTGCATCCCGCCCAGGAGCACGGCTGGGGCCAGCGGGCCGTGCGGCTGTATGATCCGGACCGCCACATCATCGAAGTGGGGGAGAGCATGGTCAAGGTGGCAAAGCGATTCCGGGACAGCGGCCTGAACGAGGAGGGCGTGGCCCGGAGAATGGATATCAGCCTGGAATACGCGAAGGAACTGCTGAAGCAGGCATAGAAGAGGGCATAATAGAAGAGGGCATAAGAGACCGCCGCCGGAATTTCCGGCGGCGGTTTTTCAGCGGTCCAGATAGGCGTGAATATCAAATTCCAGCAGCTTTGTGTCCCCCTTCAGATACAGCGGATGGTGCGGGTGGCCGGACTTCAGCAGGGGACCCGCTGTATACCACCTGGCACCCGCGGCCTCGCCATCCGTCAGGAGATCCCGCATACAGTCCATGAGGTAATCCCTCTTTTCGATGATATTGCCCCAGGCGGCCCAGACGGCAGGGGATCTGGACAGGGACAGCAGGTAGCGGAAGGCCTTCCGGTTTTCCGCGTGGAGCCGGGGGTTGAGGACCTGCTCCATGTCGTCGGGCCGGGTGGCCCGCTGGGCGTAGACATTGAACATCAGGAAGCTGTCATACCCGTTGGACAGGGCGATGCGCTGGGCGGACTGGAGGGTGGGGTCCAGGGCGTCCGGCGCGGCGGTGGAGGGGTTGATGCCGATGCAGATCAGCGGCTTTTGGCCCCGGGTGCCCAGAATGTAGCGGTATTCGGAATAGGCGTTGGGAACATACAGCCAGCGGCTGACGTCATAGTCCGGCGAGGGCAGCAGAGCGGCCTCCAGCGCCGGTCCAAACAGCTCCAGCGGAATGGCATCCGTGGTCCCCTGGGGAATGTGAGGCATCGTTTGGCCCTCCTGTTTCGACATTTTTTTCAGAATAACACAAGATAGCAAGAAAGGCAATGGATAGGGGCGGTCCCGGCGGGGGCGGCTCCATTTCACTGTCCATGGGACAAAGCCGCAGGAGCCGCTCCGTGCCCGCCGCCTTCAGAGAGATATGCGCGACGCCCCGCATTCTGTCATGTTCATTACCGTTTTTATATCATACTGCGCGCCTTTTTACAAGCTGTGGGGAGAGCGGAAAACGCAGTCTGAAAAAGAGGGTGCGCGGAAGTGTGGAATATGGTATGATATAGTCGGCACACTTGAAAATCGGTAAATACCGATTTTCTTACAGCGGCAGAGCCGCTGTCGGGCGCCGCCCGTGTGCTGCTATGAAGTCTGACGCAAGGCCGCTCTGCGGCCTTGTGGGGTGAGATGTCTCTCCCCACAAGTTGAAAAGAAGTTTTTATTTCTTTTCAACTGCGTCAACTATAAGCAGGAAACGCACGAAGAAACAAGGAGGCACCGCCATGCTGCATATATTGATCGGCCGGGCCAAAACGGGAAAATCGGATACAGTCCTGCGCCGTATCGCGGAGCTGGGGGACGCGGGCAGGCAGATCCTGCTGGTGCCGGAGCACGCCTCCCATCAGGCGGAGGTGGACCTCTGCCGGGTATGCGGCCCCACGGCAAGCCGGCATGCGGAGGTGCTGAGCTTCCGCCAGCTGAGCAGCCGGGTGCTGAGTATCACCGGCGGCATCGCCCAGGTGACACTGGACGCCGGCGGCAAGCTGCTGACACTGCAAAAGGCCCTGCTGGAGGTGGCACCGGAGCTGACGGTATACCGCCGCCCCTCCCAGAAGTCCTCCTTTTTGCAGCAGCTTTTGGACCTGTTTGACGAGCTGCGCTGCTATGAGGTGACGCCGGAGACGCTCTATGCCCAGTCTCGGGACATCTCCGGCGCCACCCGCGACAAGCTCCGGGACCTCAGCCTGCTGTATGGCGCCTACGAGGCCCGGCTCAAGCGGCCCGGCCTGGATGCCAGGGACCGGATGACCAGGCTGTGCGACAATTTGGAGGCATCCGGCTACGCCTGCGGGAAGGATATCTTCATCGACGGATTTACATACTTCAACGCCCAGGAGCGGCGGGCGCTTGGCATGCTCCTGCGGCAGGCCCGCTCCGTCACCGTGACCTTGCTGGGAGAGCTGAACAGCCGGGAGGAGATCTTCGAGGCAAGCCTCAAGACACTGGGACAGCTGCGCCGTCTGGCGGAGGAGAACGGGTGCCGGGCGGAAGTCCGGGAGCTGACGGCGGCGGACGAGACGCCGCTGGGCCATGTGGAGCGGTATTTCTTCGGCGATACGGTGCCCTTCCCGGGAGACAGCGGCGCGGTCCGCGTCCGGGAGGCGGACACGGTGTTCTCCGAGGTGGAGCAGACGGCGGCGGACATCCGGCGGCTGGCGGCGGAGGGGAAGTGCCGCTACCGGGACATCACCGTGGCGGCTCGGAACATGGGGGACTACGAGGGCGTCATTGAGACCGTCTTTGAGCGGTACAACATCCCGGCGTATCTCAGCCGCCGCAGCGATATTCTGGAAAAGCCGGTCCTGAGCCTGCTGACAGGCGTGCTGTCCGCCATCGGCAACGGATATGAGTACGACGATATGTTCCGCTGGCTGAAGACCGGCCTGGCGGGGCTGACGGCGGAGGAGAGCGACCTGCTGGAAAACTATGTCATCCGCTGGGAGATCCACGGCCAGATGTGGCTGCGGGACGTGGACTGGACGGAGAACCCCAGCGGCTACGGCGCGCCCTGGAATGAGGAACGGCAGGCCCGGCTGACACGGGTCAACGAGCTGCGGAAGCGGGTCCGTGGACCGCTGCTGCGATTGGCGGAGGGGCTGAAAGCCGGTGAGACCGCGGGGGAAAAAGTGGATGCCCTTTACAGCTTTATGGAGGAACTGAACCTCCAGGGCGCCCTGGAGACACAGCTGCGCGCCCAGGGGGCGGCGGGACGGCTCCAGGACGCGGAGGAGACTGCCCAGCTGTGGGAGATCCTCTGCGGTGTGCTGGACCAGTTTGTGGAGATCCTTGGGGAGGAGCCCATGGGGCTGGACGAGTTCACCCGTCTGTTCCGCCAGGTGCTGACGCAGTACAGCGTGGGAACGATCCCCGTGTCCCTGGACCAGGTCAGCGTCAGCGAGATCACCCGAAACGACCGCCATACGGCGAAATACCTGTTTTTGCTGGGGGCCAACGATCATGTGCTGCCGGATCCCGGACAGGGCGGCGGCATTCTGAACGAGGATGACCGGGACGAACTGGCCCAGCGTGGCGTCGAGCTGGCGCCCACCGGCATGGAGCGGATGGGCATCGAACTGCAGAACCTCTACGCCGCCCTGGCCCAGCCCACCGAGGGGCTGACGGTCAGCTACCCGGTGACGGATGTCTCCGGCACCGAGCTGCGGCCCGCCTTTGTGGTGGACCGCCTGCGGGCGCTGTTTCCGGAATTAAAAGTCGAAAAAGAGGGGAATGACAAGGAATACCGCTTAACAGCAGCGATTCCGGCGCTGGAGGCCGCGGGACAGGCTCCCGGCGGGAAGCTGTGGCGCTATTTCCAGTCAGAGCCTATGTTCCAGGTCCGTATTTCCGCTATGGAGCGGGCGGCCGCGCTGAAGCGCGGCTCTCTGTCCCGGACGGCGGTGCGGGCGCTGTACGGCGACCGTGTCACCATGTCCGCCTCCCGGCTGGAGCGGCTGCGGTCCTGCCACTTCGCCTATTTCATGGAGTATGGCCTCCGGGCACAGCCCCGGGAGCCCGCGGCCTTTGACGCGCCCCAGATCGGCACGTTTCTGCACTTCCTGCTGGAAAATGTCACCCGGGATGTGCTGACACGAGGCGGCTTTGCCCAGGTGGACGAAGAGGCGCTCCATGCCCTGGTGCGGCAGTACATCGACCGATACGTGGCTCAGGAGCTGCACAATTTCCAGGAGAAAAACGCCCGGTTCCGGTATCTCTTCGCCCGCCTGCGGAACACCGCCTATGCCATCGTCGACCAGGTGGCGGAAGAGATGCGGCACTCGGATTTCATCCCCCTGGAGTTCGAGCTGTCCTTTGGGGACCACGGCGCGCTGCCCTCGGTGGTGATCTCTGAACCGGACGCCGAGCTACGCATCGGCGGCAAGGTGGACCGGGTGGACGGCTGGATCAAGGACGATAAGCTGTATCTGCGGGTGGTGGACTACAAGTCCGGCAAAAAGAAATTCGACCTGGCATCGGTGCGGATGGGCCTGGATATCCAGATGTTGTTGTACCTGTTTGCCCTGCAAAAGGCGGGCAAGGCCCATTTCGGAAGGGAGATCGAGCCGGCGGGCGTGCTGTATCTGCCCGCGCGGGACGAAATCCTTCCGGCGGAGCGGAACATCCCTGCGGAAAAACTGCAAAGCGAGCGGGAAAAGCAGCTGAAGCGCTCCGGCCTTCTGCTGGCGGAGCCGGAGGTCCTGCAGGCCATGGAGCATGAGGCATTGCGGGAGCCTCATTACCTGCCCCTGCGGGTGGGGCGGGACGGCAGCCTCTCCGGCAGCATCGCCTCGGCTGCCCAGCTGGGGAAGCTGGGGCAGTATGTGGAAAGGCTGCTGCATCAGATCGCCCAGGAGCTGCGCCAGGGCAACATCGACGCGGACCCCTGCTGTCACAGCGAGGACGACAGCTTCTGCCAGTACTGTGACTGGGCCGATGCCTGCCACTTTCAGGACGGCCGGGACGGCGACCATCTGCGCTATATCCTGCCGGTGAAAGCGGAGGAATTTTGGAGAATGCTGGAGGAGGGAGAGAACTGATATGGCAAAACTGACTCTGACGCCCCAGCAGCAGGCTGTGGTGGAGAACCGGGGCGGCAGCCTGCTGGTCTCCGCCGCCGCAGGCTCCGGCAAGACGAAGGTCCTGGTGGAGCGCCTCTTCCGCTATGTGACGGAGGAGCGCTGCAATGTGGACGACTTCCTGATCATCACCTATACCAAGGCCGCCGCCGCGGAGCTGCGGAGCAAGATCGCCTCGGAGCTTTCCAAGCGCCTGGCGGAGACGCCCGGTGACCCGCATTTGAAGCGGCAGCTTCTGCGGGTGTATCAGGCGGACATCAAGACGGTGGATGCCTTCTGCACGGCGCTGCTGCGGGAGAACACCCACCTGCTGGCCCGGGAGGGGGACCGCCACGCCCTGACGCCGGATTTCCGGGTGCTGGACGACGGCGACGCCAGACTGCTCCGCCAGCGGGTGCTGGGCCGTGTGCTGGAGGACTTCTACGACGCCCTGGACGAGGGCCGGGCACAGCTGGCGGACACCCTGGGGGCTGGACGGGACGACCGCGCCCTGGCGGAGCTGGTGCTGGAGCTGTATGACAAATTGCAGAGCCACGCCTATCCGGACCGCTGGCTGGCGGAGAACAAGGCGGCCTGGGGCGGCCTGAATGGCGATTTCGATGAAACGCCCTATGCCCGGGAGCTGTTGGCTGTGGTGCGCCGGAAAGCGGGCCACTGGGCGGCTCTCCTCCGGCAGGCGGCGGAGCGGACCGAGGGCGACGCGGCGCTGTCCGTGGGCTATGGCGAAAAATTTTTGACCGCCGCCCAGGGCTTCCGGCACTTAGAGGAGTCAGGCGGCTGGGAGGAGGCTCGCCAGGCGGCGGAGCAGATCGAATTTCCCCGGCTGAACACCCCCAGAGGCCGAAAGGACGAGCCCATCGTGGCCTCGCTGAAACAGGTGTGGGACAGCTGTAAGGACGAGATGAAGAAGCTGAACAGCCTGCTGGACGTCAGCGGGGAGGAGGCCATGGAGGACCTGCGGCTGATGGCCCCTGCCATGGAGGCCCTGCTGGACCTGACGGCGGACTTTGGCCGGGCCTACCGGGCGGAGAAGCTGCGGCTGAACGGGGCGGACTTCTCCGACCAGGAGCATTTGGCCCTTGCGCTGCTGGTCCGGGAGGACGGGGCCCCCACGGAGCTGGGAGAGCAGATCGCCGCCCGGTATCAGGAGGTCCTGGTGGACGAATACCAGGACACCAATGAGGTCCAGAACGCCATTTTCCGGGCGGTCTCCAAGCATGGTCAAAATATCTTTACCGTGGGTGATGTGAAGCAGAGCATCTACCGCTTCCGGCTGGCGGACCCCACGATTTTCCTGGGAAAATACGACCGCTTCAAGTCCTATGAGGACGCCGCGGACGGCGAAGAGCGGAAGATCCTGCTGTCCAAGAACTTCCGCTCCCGGCGGGAGATCCTGGATGCCGCCAACTTCGTCTTTGAGAATATCCTCTCCGTGGAGATGGGGGAGATGGCCTACGGCGACGACGAAGCCCTCCACTTCGGCGCGGAGTATTACCCGGAGCGCCAGGACTGCGGCACGGAATTCCACCTCATCACCGCCCGGCAGAAGTCGGCGGAGAACGAGCACCCTGTGAAAAAGCTGACGGCGGAGGCCCGGTTCGTGGCCCGGCGCATCCGCCGGCTGCTGGACGAGGGATACCCCGTCACCGACGCCGACGGCGCCCTGCGCCCCTGCCGTCCGGAGGACATCGTGATCCTGATGCGCTCCCCCGGCAGCCGGACGGCGGCCTTTGCCGAGGCCCTGGCGGAGCGGGACATCCCCTGCTCCTTTGAGGAGAGCGGCGACTTTTTCCACACCATGGAGGTCTCCGTGATGCTGTCCCTGCTGGAGCTGGTGGACAATCCCCGGCAGGACGTGCCGCTGATCTCCGTTCTCCGGTCTCCCGTGTTCGGCTTCACACCGGACCGGCTGGCGGAGATGCGGGGAAAGCACCCCTCCGGTGACTTTTACGATGCCGTGACGGCGGACGGCGGGGAGGACTGCGGCGCCTTCCTGGAAACGCTGGCGGGGTTCCGCATGGCGGCACGGGACATGAGCGTCCACCGTCTGGTGTGGCACATCTACAACACGCTGAACCTCCTGGGCATCTTCGGCGCCATGGACCACGGGGCGGAGCGCCGGGAGAATCTGATCGCCTTCAGCCGCCACGCGGAGAAATTTGAGAGCGGCGGCTGCCGGGGCCTGTTCGCCTTTGTGACACAGCTGCGGCGGCTGCTGGATTCCGATCAGGCCCCGGCCACCAAGAGCGCGGCGGCGGTGAACGGCGTGCGGCTCATGAGCATTCACAAGTCCAAGGGCCTGGAATTTCCCATTGTCATCCTGGCGGACCTGGACCATGCCTTTTCCCGGCAGGATTTCGACACCCCGGTGCTGGTCCATCCCAGCATGGGCCTGGGGCCCCGGTGCATTGATCTGAAACGGAAGATCAAATATCCCACCCTGGCAAGGCTCGCCATTGAGGAGAAGCTGCGGCGGGAGAACCTGTCGGAGGAACAGCGCATCCTATACGTGGCCATGACGCGCCCCAAGGAGAAGCTGATTTTGGTGGACTCCATGTACCACGCGGCGGGCCGCCTGCAGAAGCTGGCCGCTGTGGCCGCCTGCCCGGTGCGGCCAGAGACGGTGGCGGCGGGAAAGACCTTTGGCGACTGGCTGCTGCTGCCGCTGCTGTGCCGTCCGGAGGCGGCGCCGCTGAGGGCCTGTGCCGATGTGGAGGTGGAAACACTGTATACAGGAGACACCAGCCCATGGCAAGTGTTTTTACATGACAGCGAGGACTACCGCGAGCGGCCCGCCCGGTCCAGCTTAACGGCGGAGGAAACTGCGGAGGAAACGGCTTTTGACCCCGCTGTGCTGGAATTCGTCTATCCGTACAGCCGGGAGACAGGGCTTCCCGCCAAGGTGACGGCCACCCAGCTGAAGGGGCGGACGCTGGACGAGGAGATCGCGGAGCACGCCGCCCACACGCCCTATATCCGGCCCCTGTCCCAGCCGAAATTCCGGCAGGAGCGCCGCGGCCTGACGCCGGCGGAGCGGGGCACCGCCACCCATCTGGTCCTGCAATATCTGGACTTCGCGGACCGGGATGTGGCAGGGCAGGTGGAGACCCTGCGGGACCACGATCTGCTGACGGCCGAACAGGCCGATGCGGTGGACGTCCGGGGCCTGGAGCGCTTTTTGGCGTCGCCTCTGGCGGAGGAGATCCGGCAGGGAAGCAATGTCCTGCGGGAGTATCGTTTCACGCTGCTGATGGATGCCCGGGACTACGACCCGGCGGCCTCGGAGCGGGATTCCATCCTGCTCCAGGGCGTGGTGGACTGCTGCTTTGAAACGGACGCGGGCCTGACCGTGGTGGACTTCAAGACCGACCATGTGCGGACGGCGGAGGAGGTCGCCCAGCGGGCGGAGCAGTACCGGCCCCAGCTGGCGGCGTACAGCCTGGCGTTGGAAAAGGTGCTGGAAAGGCCGGTGGTCCGGCGGGCGCTGTATTTTCTGAACGCCGGTGAGACGGTGGAGATATGAAAGGAGCGGAAAGATGACGGAAATGACTGTCAGCACCATGGAGACGATGGTGTTCCAGCCCCGGGAAGCGGTCTGGGCCGTTGTGACGGATTTGGACAACTGGCAGTGGCGCAGTGATCTGGAGGGATTGGAGCAGACCGGGCCGGACAGCTTTGTGGAATACGGAAAGGGCGGCTTCGCCACCCATTTTACCGTCACCTGCCGCCAAGAGCCTGAAAGATGGGCCTTCGATTTGGTGAACGCCAGCATGGAGGGCACCTGGACCGGGGAGTTTCAGGTGGTGCCGGAGGGAACGAAGATCACTTTCACCGAGCGGCTGGCCCCAAAAAAGAAGTGGATGAGGCTTCTGATGAAAGGGTATCTCCGCAGGCAGCAGACACGGTATTTCGCGGACCTGAAGCGTGCGCTGGAAAAATAGGGGAAAAACGCGAAAAGAAATCAGAAAAATACTTGCATTTGAGAAAATACCGTGTTATACTGATTAACGCCTTTGCGAGGTGAAAGCTTCAAGGGGTAGTTTGGATCAGAAAGAGGTGAACGAGAGCAATGAAGGAAGGAATCCATCCCAATTATCAGCAGACTACGATTACTTGCGCCTGCGGTAATGTGATTGAGACAGGTTCTACCAAGAAGGA
>JAETOP010000250.1 GCA_021771675.1 Oscillospiraceae bacterium
ACGCTTGCGGGAGGAAAAAGCCGCAAAAACCACCCCGGCAGACAACACCTTGCAGCGCATGGTTGACCGGGAAGCCAAGCGAGCCGAGGGCAAGGGCGTGGGCTATGACCGCTGGGCGGCAAAGCACAATCTAAAGCAGATGGCGGCTACTGTTACCGCCTACCAGCAGTACGGCTTTTCTTCCCCGGAGGAACTGGACGAAGCCTGTTCTGCCGCCTGTGCCGCCATGCAGAAAAGCCTTACAGAGCTGAAGCAGGTGGAAAAGACGCTGGACGGGAAAAAGGAGCTGCAACGGCAGGTGCTTGCCTATTCCAAGACCCGCCCTGTCCGGGACGGGCTGAAACAGCAGAAAAACGCCAAAGCAAAAGCAGCCTACCGACAGAAGCATGAAAGCGACTTTATCATAGCAGACGCAGCCGCCCGTTATTTCAGGGAGAACGGCATTTCCAAGCTGCCGAGCTATAAAGCCCTGCAAGCAGAGATTGAAACCCTTATCAAAGAGAAAAACAGCGGCTACAACGACTACCGGGCAAAACGGGAGGAATACCGCCGCTTACAGACTGTCAAGGGCAATATCGACCAGATTTTACGCCGGGAACGCAAGCCTGTGAAAAGGCAGGAACAGGAGCGATAAAAACCGGGAACGCAAGCCTGTGAAAAGGCAGGAACAGGAGCGATAAAAACCGCCCCAAAATGTACCCGAACCCATACAGAACAAGGGGGCTGCCCCGTACCCTATCCGCAATACCAAAGGATTTTTTAACGGGCTTACAGGGCAGAAAAACCCCGAAAATGATACCGAGATGATACAGAATTACCGCCGATACCGCCACACCAGCGGAAACGGCAGAAAGGAGCGCACCCATGCCAAGAATGAGCAAGAAACGGCGGCTGGAATGGTCTTTTTTCCTGCGGCAAGTAAAAGTCGGGAATACCACCTGCGACCGTATCACATACAACGACCTCTGCCGGGGCTGTACCCATAGCTGCAAGCAGAGCTTCCGGGCGGTTATCATACTCTGCCCCCGCTACTACTCCAAACGCCGGAAAAAGGAGGACAGGGACAATGGCAGATAACCGCAAGTATTACTACCTCAAGCTGAAAGAGAACTTTTTTGACAGCGACTCCATTGTGCTGCTGGAAGATATGAAAGACGGGATTTTATACTCCAATATCCTCTTGAAGCTGTACTTAAAATCGCTGAAAAACGGCGGGAAATTGCAGCTTGACGAGCATATCCCCTACACAGCGCAGATGATAGCGACACTGACCCGCCACCAGATAGGGAC